>DATAEI010000151.1:0-2784 GCA_036258075.1 Gaiellales bacterium | reverse complement strand
GATCCCGGGAATCCCGGCGGCCAGGAACGGCCAGACCTCGGTCCACGTGTTCGGCCGGTCGAGCCTCCAGCCGTGCGGGAGAAGACCGTCGCGCTCGGCGGCGCGGCAGTGCCTGCGGATCCAGGCCGTCAGCTCCGGCGGCACATCGAGCGTGAAGGCGTCGCCCCGGCTCCCCGAGCCCTCGACGTTGAGGTAGAAGGGCGAGCGCGTCGTCCAGTCTCGGTGCTCCGCGACGACCTGGTACCAGGCGCCGTAGCACCAGTCGTAGGCCGACTCGGCGATGCCGTACTCCTCGGCGGTGTGCGAGACGAAGGCGAGCGTGCGCTCGGGTTGGACGCCTGCATCGACGAGGGCGCGGGCGAGCTCGAGCGTCACCGCGACGCCGGTCGCGTCGTCGAAAGCCGCCTTGAACCAGCCGTCGTGGTGGCCGGCGACGATCGTCGGCGCGCCGCGGCGGCGGCCCGGCAGCTCGCCCACGACGTTCCAGCCGCTGCTCGGCTTGCGCGGTGCGCGCAGCACGACCTGGACGCGGCCGTTGAGCTTCGGTGCGTCCTCACGCCGGATCGTCACGCACGGCGGGGCCTCGGCGTGCCAGATCCCGTCGAAGGTGCCGAGCGCGTTCGGCGCCTGGTAGAACGGCCCGCCCTCGGGCGCGTAGAGCACCATTGCCTTCGCCCCGCGCAGGCCGAGCTCGAGCCCGACGTGGTACGGCCAGAGCCGCGCCACCTGCCACTCGACCAGCGCGACCTTGCCGCCGACATCGAGTCGGTCGAGTTGCTTGCGGCCGCCGCGGCCGACACGCACGAGCTCGCCCTCGACGCCGTGGGCGCCGGTCTCCGGAACGCCGCCGAACGACGCGCCCTCGATCCGGGTCCCGTCGGCGACCTCCACGAACGCGTCCTCCAGCCGCCAGCCGTCGACCGGGACCGACTCCTCGACGACGTTCTCGAGCCCGAGCGAGCGCATCTCGCCCGCGATGAACTCGACCGCCTCGCGCTCTTCGGGAGTCCCGGCGACGCGAAAGCCGAGCGGGTGCGAGCCAATCGACGCCAGCCGCTCGACCACGTGCTGCAGGTACTCGGTCGAGAACTTCAGGACCGCCCCTCCTCGAGCCCGAGCAGCGTCTCGCGGACGAGCTCGCCGAGGTTGTGCAGGTCATAGCCGCCCTCCTGGACGACGACCGTGGGCAAGGCGAGCGTGCCGAGCAGCCGTCCCGCCTCGCGGAAGGCGGCACCGCTGACCTCGAGCGGGCTCTCCGAATCGCCGGCGGCGGCATCCACGCCGAGCGCGACCACCAGGCCGGCCGCGCCGCGCGCCCAGCCGACGAGCTCCGCCACCGCCTCCAGCCAGGGCCCGTCGCCGGTACCGGGCGTGAGCGGCACGTTCAGGTTCGAGTCGTCGCTCTCGTCCGCGAAGCCGAGGAAGTGCGGGAACCAGCCGGCACCCGGGTCGACGTGGACGGACCCGGTGCGCACGTCGTCGCGGCCGCGGAAGATTTCCTGCGTCCCGTTGCCGTGGTGCGCGTCGATGTCCAGCACCGCGACCGGGCCTGCTGTGCTCAGCGCCGCGGCCGCGATCGCGGCGTTGTTCAGGTAGCAGGAGCCGCCGAACGCCGCGCGGGTGACGTGGTGGCCGGGCGGCCGTGTGCAGGCGTAGGCGACGGGCTCGCCGCCGGCCACGAGGTCGACCGCGGTCAGCGCCGCGTCCGCGGCGGCGCGCGCCGCCTCCCATGTGCCCGGGCCGACCAGGGTCATCGTGTCGTAGGCGAACCAGCCCGGCTTCGCCCAGACGGCCGCCGGCTCCCGGCGCGCGCCGAGCTCGCGATGGGCGAAGACGTACGGCACGACCTGCTCCTGCGGCAGGTCGGCTGCGTCCCACTCCTGCCACGCGCTGGCAAGGTAGGTCAGCAGCGCCTCCTCGTGAACGGCGAGCAGCGTCTCGTCGGAGTGCGACTCGGCGTCGACTGGCCGAGCGTCGAGCGCGTCGAGAATCGCGTGCGCCCGGGCAGGTGTTTCGGCCGCGGGGCCCGGCACCCCGACCCAGATCTCGGCGGCCGGGTCGTGGAGCAGGCAGCGATCGCTCCAGACGACCGGCATGGAAAGCTCCACCCGACGACTCTACAGTCCTCTCGTGCCCGACGGCCCTCCCGACCCCAGAAGCCCGAGGCCGCGCGAGCTCGGCGTCCGGATCGGCGAGCTCGAGCCCGGCCCGACCGACTCGATCGCCGACGTCGACGGGATGCGTGTCGGCCACGTGACCGTCTGGCGCGACGAGCCCGACCCGCCCGCGGGCCGCGGTGTCGCGCGCACGGGCGTAACGGCGGTCGTGCCACCCGCGCTGCCGCTTCCGGCCGGAGTCGCGGTGCTCAACGGGCTGGGTGAGCTGACCTGCTCGCACGAGATCCGCGAGTGTGGACTGATCGGGACGCCGGTCTACCTGACGGCGACGATGGCCGTCGGTCGCGTCTACGACGGGGCGGTGGAGGTCGCTGTACGGGACGACCCGCGGATCGGTGTCGAGGAGGTGGTCATCCCGGTCGTCGGCGAGTGCGACGACAGCCACCTCAGCGAGGCACGTCTCGTCCACGTCGAGGCGGCCGACGTGGCGCGCGCCGTCGATTCCGCCTCCGGGTGGCCCTTCGCAGAGGGCGCGGTCGGAGCGGGCACGGGGATGAGCTGCCTCGGCTGGAAGGGCGGCATCGGCACCGCGAGCCGCACCACCGGCGGGCACACCGTGGGCGTGCTGCTGCTCGCGAACTTCGGCGGGGCGAGAGACCTGATCGTC
>DATAEI010000150.1:0-6310 GCA_036258075.1 Gaiellales bacterium | reverse complement strand
CCGCTCGGGCATGAGCACGCGCAGGCCGCGCCGGCCCAGGCCGGCGGCGACGGCCTCGGCCAGGCGCCGGTTCTGGAAGACGCCGCCCGAGAGCACCGCCGTCTCCGTCCCGGCGGTCGCCGCCGCCTCCGCACACGCCTCGACCGTGACCCGGGCGACGCCGTTGTGGAACCGGCGCGCGATACGGGCCGGTGAGACCCCTGCTCCGGCGTCGACGACGACGGCGGCGATCGCGCGCCGTGGGTCGATCTCGAGCATCTCGGCGCTCCGGCCGAGATCGAGCGGATAGCGCCCGCGCTCGTGCGGGTCGCAGAGCGCCTCGAGCTCGATGGCGGCCTGGCCCTCGTACCAGGCGACCGGGCAGACGCCGCACAGGGCCGAAACGGCGTCGAACAGCCGGCCCATGCTGGTGGTCACCGGCGACGCGAGGCCGGTGCGGGCCAGGCCGGCGACCCGCCCCCAGGTGTCCGCGTCGACAGCGCCGGCGAGCGCGACCGGCGGCATGGTCGCGTCCAGCCCAGCCGCCTGCATCCACGCGCACGCCATCCGCCACGGCTGCCGGATCGCCCGGCCCCCGCCCGGCAGGGCCACCTGCCGGAGCGCGCCGGCCCGCGTGAACCCGCCCAGATCGCCCGCGAGGAGCTCGCCGCCCCAGATCGTCCCGTCGGCCCCATAGCCGGTCCCGTCGTAGATCGCCCCGACCGCCGGCCCCGTCTCGCCGTGCTCGGCGAGCACGGCGGCCAGGTGGGCGTGATGGTGCTGGACGCCGAGCGGCCGCAGCTCGGCGCGCTCGAGCGCGTACTTGGTCGAGAGGTACTCGGGGTGCAGGTCGTGGGCGACCACCTCGGGCTCGACCGCGAACAGCCGCTGGAAGTGCTCGATCCCCTCCGTGAACGACCGGTACGTCTCGTAGTTCTCGAGGTCGCCGATGTGGTGTCCGACCCACGCCCGCTCGCCTCTGGCGAGGCAGAAGGTGTTCTTGAGCTCGGCGCCGCACGCCAGGAGCGGCACCGGGGCCGCCTCCGGAAGCCCGAGCGCGCCGGGGACGTGGCCGCGAGAGCGGCGCAGGAGCGCCGGCCGCCGGCCGCCGGGACGGGCGAGCGTGCGAACGACGCTGTCGTCGGTGCGGGTGTGGATCGGGCGGTCGTGGACGAGCAGCAGGTCGGCGATGGGGCCCAGCCGGGCGCGCGCGTCGTCGTCGCGGAACGCGATCGGCTCGTCGGCGGCGTTGCCGCTCGTCATGACGAGCGCGGTCCCGGCGTCGGCCACGAGCAGGTGATGAAGCGGCGTGTAGGGCAGCATCAGCCCGAGCTCGCGAGAGCGCGGCGCCACCGCATCGGCCACCGGGGCGCCGGCCCGCCGCGGGGAGAGGACGATCGGCCGCTCGGCGCTCACGAGGAGCGCCCGGTCGGCCTCACTCACGCGGGCCAGCCGGCGGGCGCCCGCCACCGAGGCCACCATGAGCGCGAACGGCTTGTCCTCGCGCCGCTTGCGGGCGCGCAGGGCCGAGACGGCCGCCTCGTCGTCGGCTCGGCAGGCCAGGTGGTAGCCGCCGAGGCCTTTGACCGCAACGAGGGCCCCCGCGAGGAGCGCGGCCGCCGCCGCCCGCACCGCGTCGCCGTCGGCGCCCGGCGCGGAGGTCCCGTCGGGACGGATCAGCACGGCCGCCGGCCCGCACTCCGAGCACGCGTTCGGCTGGGCGTGGAAGCGGCGGTCGGCCGGATCCTCGTATTCGGCGCGGCACGCGGCGCACATCTCGAATCCGGCCATCGTGGTGCTCGGCCGGTCGTAGGGGACGCCCGTCACGATCGTGAAGCGCGGGCCGCAGTTCGTGCAGTTCACGAACGGGTAGCGGTGCCGGCGGTCGCGTGGGTCGAAGAGCTCGCGCAGGCAGTCGGCGCAGGTGGCGGTGTCGGGCGTGACGGCCGCCTCGGGGATCCCACCGCGCGGGCTCTCGATGATGCGGAACCCGTCCCGGCGAGCCGGCGGGATGTCCTCGACGGCCACCCGCTCGACCGTCGCAAGCGGCGGCGCCTCCGCCCGGAGCCGGGCGATGAAGCGATCCACGCTGCCGGCCGGCCCCTCGATCTCGACCAGCACCCCGCGCGCGTCGTTCAGCACGTGGCCGGCCAGGTCGAGCTCGCCCGCGAGCCGGTAGACGTACGGACGGAAGCCGACCCCCTGGACGGTGCCCTCGACCCGCAGCCGCGCCCGCCGGAGCGTCGCGACGCTCACGGCTCGCCGACCAGCCGCCGCAGCACGTGGTAGGCGCTGGCCTGCGCCTCCTGGATCCGCGGGATGTGCTCGGATCGGGCGACCACCACGTGGTCGGCCAGCGCCTCCGCCGCGATGCGCCCCCCGTCGTAGCCGACGATCGCAATCGTGACGAGGCCGCGCGAGCGCGCCTCGGCCAGCGCCTGGACGACGTTTCGCGAGTCGCCCGAGGTCGAGAGGGCGAGCAGCGCGTCGCCGGGTCGTCCGTAGGCGATCACCTGCCGGCTGAAGATGGCGTCGACGCCGATGTCGTTGGCGATCGCCGTCAGGATCGCGGGGTCGGCCGTGAGGTCGATCGCCGCCCACGCGTCCTGGAAGTCGGCGACCACATCCATGGCGTCGGTCGCCGAGCCACCGTTCCCGAGCGCGAGCAGCGTCCCGCCGCCGTCCAGGCTCGCGCGCACTCCGGCCGCAGCCGCCTCGAGCGTCGCCCGGTTCTCGGTGAGCGTCCGGGCGCGCAGCTCCGCCACGTCGGCGGCCTTGGCGAGCACCGACCGGCGGACGTCGTCGAGCAGCGGCCCGAGCGCCTGCTCGCGCTCGTCCAGGAACGGATAGAGGAAGGCCGACGCGCCGGCGTCGTGGCGGGGGCGCTCGTCGCGCCCGGCCAGGAGGCCGCGGTGCTCGAGGAAGACGTGCACCAGCTCCCACAGCACGTGATAGGCGGTCTCGGCCAGCTCCTGGCTGACGTCCGGGTCGCCGCCGGGCGGCACGAGCTCCCACTCGGCGCCGGCCTCGCAGAACGCCAGCGTGAGGCAGCCGCGGTCGCGGGCTGCGGCGACGGCCCGGGCCGCCTCGCCGGCGTCCTCCTCGGCGCCGAACGCGATCAGCATGTCGTCCGGGCGGGCCAGGACGCGCACCCGCGCCGCCGGCTCGCCGTCGTCGCCCGTGAGGCCGATGGCCGGAAGCGCCCGCTTCCCCACGATCACCGGGTGCACGAACTCGACCGCGACGTGGCGGACGTCCGAGCGGGCGGCCGGAGTGCAGCCGGCGGCGATCAGCCGCCCACCCCGCGCGAACCGCTCGGCCATCGCGTGGCAGAGCCGCGCCAGGTCGGCGGCCGACGCTTCGAAGAACCGCCAATTGGCGTCCGTCCGCCACGCCAGGTGCTCGTCGACGGCGGTCCGGTTCCCCCGCGGCATGGGTCAGGCCGGCACGCGCTCGCGCGCGGCGATGCGCAGCAGCCAGTCGCGCCACGCGTCGACGCCCTCGCCCGTGCGGGCGCTCACCATCATCCGCTCGACGCCGGGGTGGACGCTGTCGAGGTGGTGGAGGAACTTCGAGATGTCGTAGTCGAGGTGCGGGAGCAGGTCGACCTTGTTCACGAGGACGAGGTCGCACGTGCGGAACATGAGCGGGTACTTGAGCGGCTTGTCCTCGCCCTCGGTCACCGACGAGACCATCACCCGGACGTCCTCGCCGATCCGGAACTCGGCGGGACACACCAGGTTGCCGACGTTCTCGACGACCAGGAGGTCGATCTCGGCGAGCGGCACGTCCGGCAGCGCGCTCCGGACCATGTTGGCGTCGAGGTGGCACTCACCGCCGAAGCCGGGGTCGGTGTTCAGCTGGGTGACGGGCACGTGCCTGGCCGCCAGGCGATCCGCATCGAGCGAGCCCTGCACGTCGCCCTCGAGCACGCCCAGGCGGACGCCCGGAAGGTCGCCGGCCACACGCTCGAGGAGCGCCGTCTTGCCGGCGCCGGGCGCGCTCATGAAGTTGACGACCGTGACGCCGGCGCGGTCGAAGTCGGCCCGGTTGGCCTGCGCGATCGTGTTGTTGGCGTCGAGCGCGTCCTCGACGATCCTCACCCTGGTGCGATGCACGCGTCCTCCTCGACCTCGATCGACTCGACCTCCAGCTCGTTCCCCGACGCCACCTCGACCTCGGCGCCCGAGCAGGCCGGGCACCGGAACTCGCGGAGCTCGATCGTCCACACATGCTCGCACGCCCGGCAGCGCAGCCGGGCCTCGACGATCTCCAGCTCGAGACGGGCGCCTTCGCAGACCGTGTCGCGCGCGACGATGTCGAAGGAGAAGGCCAGCGTCTCCGGCACCACCTGCCGCATCCGCCCGACGCGGACGTTCACCACGGCCACGCGCCGCCCGGCGGCGTGCCGCTCGACCGTCTTCACGATGGCGCTCGTCAGGGAGAGCTCGTGCACGCGCGTCTCAGCAGATCCTCGGGAGCGGATCGCCGACCAGCTCGTCCATCACCCGGCGGCCGCCGAAGCTGGTCTCGACGAGCACCATCCCGGGCGGCTCCGTGCGCACCTCGCCGATCTCGGCTGCCCCCTCGCAGCCCGGCACGCGGCGCAGCGCCGCGAGCGCGCCGTCGGCCGCCTCGGGTGCCACGAACGCCAGGAAGGTGCCCTCGTTGGCCACGTACATGGGGTCGATGCCGAGGATCTCGGCCGCACCGGCCACGGCGGCCGGCACCGGCACGGCGCGCTCGTGCACCACCATGGCGACGCCCGACGACCGCGCGATCTCGTTCAGCGCCGACGCGATCCCGCCGCGGGTGGCATCGCGCATGCAGCGCAGGCTCGGGCCCGAGGAGTCGAGGAGCGCGTCGACCGCGGGCCAGAGCGAGCCGGTGTCCGACTCGATCGGCGCGTCGAGCTCGAACTCGCCCCGCGCGAGCATGATGGCCATGCCGTGCTCCCCGACCGGCCCGGAGAGGAGCGCGCGGTCGCCGGGCCGCACCGCCGACGGGGACAGCCGCGCGCGCGGATCGCGCCGGCCCAGGCCGGTGGTGCACACGTACATGCCGTCGGCGTGGCCGCGCTCGACCACCTTGGTGTCGCCGGCGACGATCCGGACGCCCGCCGCCTCGGCCGCCGCAGCGACGGCCTCGATCTCGGCCCGCAGCTCGTCGGCGGAAAGCCCCTCCTCGAGGACGAGCGACAGCGAGAGGGCGATCGGCCGCGCCCCCGACACCGCCAGATCGTTCACGGTGCCGTTCACGGCCAGCTCGCCGATCGAGCCGCCGGGGAAGCGCAGCGGCTTCACGACGTAGGAGTCGGTCGTGATCGCGAGCGGGATCCCGTCGGCCTCGACCTCGCCGGCATCGCCCAGCGCCTCGAGCGCCTCGCCGCCGAGGATCGGCACGAACATGCCCTCGACCAGCGTCTGGGTCGCCTTGCCGCCCGCGCCGTGCGCCATCGTGATCTGGGCGTCGCGGAACTTCGGCCGCCGGCTGCGCACGCTCTCGATCCGGTCGAGCACGCTGAGCTCGCGGTCGGAGACGGCGTGGTCGCCCGTCACACGACCTCGCGGTCGCGGGCGAAGCGCCCGTAGTTGTAGTAGGCCGCGCAGGCGCCCTCGGACGACACCATGCAGGTGCCGATCGGCCGCTCCGGCGTGCACGCCGTGCCGAACACCTTGCACTCCCACGGCTTGATGACGCCCTTCAGCACCTCGCCGCACTGGCACGCCTTGGGGTCGGCCACGCGCACGCCGGGGACGCCGAACCGGCGCTCGGCGTCGAGGTCGGCGTAGGCCTCGGAGATCCGAAGGCCGCTGTGGGTGATGAACCCGAGGCCGCGCCACTCGAAGTGGGGGCGCAGCTCGAAGACCTCGGCCATCACCTGGAGCGCGCGCAGGTTGCCCTCGTAGGGCACGACGCGCGTGTACTGATTCTCGACCTCGCACCTGCCGCCCTGGATCTGGCGCAGGATCATCGCCACCGACTGGAGGATGTCGAGCGGCTCGAACCCCGAGATGACGATCGGCTTCGCGTAGTCGGCAGGGATGAACTCGAAGGGCCGCGCGCCCACGATCGTCGACACGTGGCCCGGCCCGACGAACCCGTCGAGGCGCAGGTCGGGCGACTCGAGGAGCGCCCGCAGCGGCGGCACGATCGTCACGTGGTTGCACATGCAGGTGAAGTTGGTGACGCCCTCGGCGCGGGCCCGCTTCAGGGTGAGCGCGGTGGACGGGGCGGTCGTCTCGAACCCGATCGCATAGAAGATCACCTGGCGGTCGGCATGCTCCCTGGCGATCCGCAGCGCATCGAGGGGCGAGTAGACCATCCGCAC
>DATAEI010000149.1:0-13218 GCA_036258075.1 Gaiellales bacterium | reverse complement strand
GGGAGCCGGTGGTGGAGGACAGCGTCGCGCACGACGACGAGTACTCCAACGAGGCGCTGCGGAAGCTCGGCGCCCGCGTCCGCCACCTGCGCCGCAAGAAGGGGATGACGCAGCGGGAGCTCTCCTTCGATGGGTGCTCCTACAGCTATCTGGCCCGCATCGAGGCGGGCGACCGGCGCCCCAGCCCGCGCGTGCTCATGGAGATCGCCCGCCGCCTCGGCGTCACGGCCGAGGAGCTCTCCGGCGAGACGTCCACCGAGCAGCGCTCCCGCTCGCTCGAGCTCCTCGACGCGGCGATGATGATCCGCCGCGCCGAGCTCGACGACGCCGAGGAGCTGCTGCGCGGGGTGCTGCGCGAGGCAGAGGTGAACGGCGACGCCCAGCGCATGAGCGAGGCGTTCGAGGGCCTCGGCGCCGTCGCCGACGAGCGCGGCGACCCGGCGGCCGCCATGAAGCTGCTCGAACAGGCCCGCGACGCCGGGCCCCCACCCGATCCCGCCGAGCGGGTCGAGCTCTACGGGCGCCTGTTCCAGCTCTACCGCCGCTCGGGCGACGTGGCCCGGGCGCTGGCGCTCCTCCAGGACTGCCTGGCCCAGCTCCGGCGCTCGCCGGTGGTCGACGCCACCAAGGTCGTGCGCTACGCCGTGTGGCTGTCGCACGCCTACACCGAGGCCGGTGACCCGGCCCGGGCCGCCGACGTGCTCGGCTCGGCGCTGTCCGACGGCGGCGACCAGGTCGACCTGCGAAGCCGCGCCGTCGCGCAGTACGAGCTGTCGCGCCGGCTCGCCGCCGCGGGTGAGGTCGAGCACGCCCTGCGCTGCGCCGACCGGGCCCTGTCGCTGTACGAGCTCGACGAGGACAACCGCGCCCTCGGCGAGGCCCACCTGGCCTACGCCCAGCGCCTGCTCGATCTCGGCGACGCGGAGGCCGGCCGCCACCTCGCGGCCGCGCGCAACCTGCTCGGCGCCCACCCGAGCGTCACCGACCACGGCCGGATCCTGGTCGAGGACGCCCGCCAGGCGCTCCTCGTCGGCGACGCCGAGATCGCCGCGCAGCGCGCCGCCCAGGCCGTGCGCGCGCTGGGCGAGGGCGACGGAGCGCACCTTGGCGACGCGCAGCTGGTGCTGGCACGCGTCCAGGACGAGCTGGGCGAGGTCGAGCGCGCGGAGGCCGCCTACGTCGCGGCCATCGAGGCCATCCGGGGGCAGGAGTCGTCGGCGCGTGATCTCGCGCGGGCCTACCGCTGGTACGGGAAGTTCCTGAAGCGGATCGGACGGGCCGAGGCGGCGCTCGAGGCCTTCGAGCTCGCCGCCGACCTGGCGCCGTCCAACCAGGATGCGCTCGCGCCCGCCGAGGCGCGCTCGAACGCCAGCGCCTGACCGTCGCCGCACCGGGATACGCTCCTCGCGTGCTCGATCCCGACACGTCGCCCAGCCCGCTGTCGCCGTCGGAGCGCGTCGACGGGGCCCTGTTGCAGATCGGCCTCGAGCGCCTCGACGAGGCCGAGGAGGAGCTGCTGGTCGCCCTGCGGGGCGCAGAAGCCGCCCGCGACCCCGCGACGGCCGCGCGCGCCCGGGAGGGCCTCGGCTCCATCGCGGTCCGGCGCGGGAACACGACCGCCGCGATCGACTGGTTCGAGCGCGTGCTCAGGACGGGCGAGCGGCCCGACCCGGCCGAGCGGATCGAGCTCTACCGGAACCTCGCCCAGGCGTACTCGGAGAGCGGTCGCAGCGAGCCCGCGATCACGCTCCTCGAGGAGTGCAAGGCCGAGCTCGACCGCCGGCCCGACGCCGACCCGGCGACGCTCGTCCTCTACTCGATCTACCTGTCGCATGCCTACGGCGATGCCGGCGACTACGGCCGGGCTGCGGCGGCACTCGCCGACGCGCTGCGCGGCGACGTCGAGGAGATCGACCGCCGGGTGCGCGCCTTCGCATATCACGCCCTCGCCCGCCTCTACTGCACGACCGGCCACACGGCCCAGGCGCTCGTCTACGCCGACAAGCAGGTCGAGCTGACCGAGGCGAGCGGCAACGACTGGCACGCCGCGAACGCCCATCTCGTGCGGGCCCACATCCTGCTCGACGCCGCCCGCACCGACGCCGCCCGCGAGGCGCTCGAGACGACCCGGCGGTTCTACGGCGAGCGCATGAGCAGCCTCGACGAGGGCTGGGTGGTCGTCGAGGAGGCGCGGCTGGCCCTCCAGTCGGGCGACCCCGGCGGCGCGGTCGACCTCGCCCGCCAGGCGATCGAGCTCCTCGGAACCCAGTCCGCGCCCGGCGAGCTGGGCGACGCCTACCTGGTGCTCGCGCGCGGCTACGACGAGCTGGGCCGCGCCGACCGGGCCGAGCCCGCCTACTCCGCGGCGATCGACGCGCTGCGAAAGCAGAACGGGTGGCACTGCGAGCTCGGCCGCGCCTACCGCTGGTACGGGAAGTTCCTGCGCCGCGCCGGGCGGGCGGAGGCGGCGATGGAGGCCTTCGAGCGCGCCGCCGACCTCGCCCCCTCGAATCTGGCCGTCCTCGAGATGCCAGACCTCTAACCGCGGGGGAACCCAGGGTTCCCCCGCGAGCCCCCTCCTTAAGGGGTGGCGTGGTGTGCGCCGCGCGACGCCGAAGAGCGCGGTCTTCGCCGTCGCCTCGACCGCCTGGGTCGTGATGAACACCCGCCGGGCCCGCGCGCCCGGTTCGTCGCTGCCAAGTCGAGGGACGGGCCCTGAACTCTTGGCGACACACAATGGATGGCGTGGTGGTTGTGAGCGACTCGGAGCTCAGGGCTCTGCAACATCGGGGTCAGACCCCAATGTTGCGGGCTCGCCTTCCGGCGGCGGAGGCGGCGGCGGATCGTTCATCGCGATCGGCACGTTCACGGCGATCGGCCCGCTCGGCCAGCGCTCGAGGCCGATCCGCTCGCCCAGGAAGGTGCCCACCTCGCGCCCGATCGCCACGAGCGGCATCGCGATCAGGATGCCCGCGAGCCCGTACAGCTCCCCGGCGGCGAGGAGCGCGAAGATCACGACCAGCGGGTGGACCTTGACCGCGCTCCCCATCAGCTTGGGGATGACGATGTGGCCCTCGATCTGGTGGATGAACAGGAAGAGCACGACCACCGCGATCAGCGCAGACGCGGACTCGGTCGAAGCCACCGCCGCCGGTGCGAGCGCGCCGAGCCAGGGGCCGACGTAGGGGATGATCTCGACGGCGGCCGCCCACGCGCCGAACCCGAGCGCGTAGGTCGAGCCGCCCGGGAAGATGCCCAGGATCCCGAGGATCCAGAGGCCGACGCCGGCCGTCGTCCCGATCACGAGCGAGACGAGCGTCTGGCCGCGCACGTAGGCCAGGAGCGCGCGCTCGATGCGGGTGAGCAGGTCCTCGTCGAGCTCGCCCCCGCGGAACACCCGTCGCAGGAAGCGGGACAGCCGCGGCGCGTCGAGCAGCATGTAGACCGAGATCACGATCACGAGCACCAGGTTGAACAGGCTCTCGAACAGCGTGATCACGAGCGTCCTGGCCACCTCCACGGCCCGCCCGGAGTAGCGCTGGAGATGCGCCACGTCGACCGAGTTCAGGAGCCGCTCGCCCGGGGCTTTGACGTCGACCTTGACCGGGCTCGAGCGGTCGATCCACCGCTGGAGCTCGGCCAGCCGGCGGTCGGCCGGTGTGACGCCCGCGCTGTTCTCGGTGAACTGGTCCTCCACCTGGTTGGCGACGTCCTGCACCTCGCGGGCGATGACCGTCCCCGCGATCACGCTCATACCACCCACGACGAACGCAAAAAACAGGTATACCAGGAGCACCGAGATGCCGCGCGGGATGCGAAGGGCGCAGAACGCGCGCACGATCGGGTTCAGGAGGATCGCGATCAGCGCGGCGACGACGAAGACGAAAACCGCATGGTTGACCGCCGATATCAGCAGCCAGACGCCGACGATCGCAAGCGGAAGGCCGACCAGCTGGACCCACCGCGGGACCAGGATCTTCCCGGGCGCGTCGGGCGGCATCGCGGCCATCCTATCAGCGGCCTCATGCTAGGCTGGCCCTCGTGATCGCTCCAGGAAGGCGGCCTCCGCGCCGGCGGCCGCGCCGCCGGTCGCCAAAAACCCGCGCCCGTCGGTTCGGCCTCGCGATCGCCCTTCTCGCGGTGGTCGTGCTCGTGGCGACGGCGCTTCGCGGCGGCTCCCCGCCGCGCCTTCAGGCTGCCGTGACGGTGTCGCCGCCGAAGCATGCCCTCGCCCCGGACGGCCCGCCGATCCCGACACTGATGGCCACCGGCCCCAACGGGCTCGAGCTCGACGTGCCCGTCGCCCAGGCCCGGGTGACGGCGATCGTCTACCACGGGGTCGGCGACGCCCGCAACATCGCGCTCGCCCCCGTCGGCCACCAGAAGAACGCCGGCCTCCTCACGAAGCTCTCGAACCTGATCACCGGCGCGTCCGACGGCGCCGGCCCCGCCTACTACGTCGATGGCGCCGGGGGCGGGCCGGCGACCGGGTCCGTCGACATCGGCGCGGTGGCGGGTACGCGGATCTACTCGCCCGTCGACGGCACCATCGTCGGGATCCGCTCGTACGTCCTCGACGGCTCTCCGCACGGGAGCGTGCTCCAGATCCAGCCCACCTCGACCCCCGCGGACATCGTGACGCTCACCAACATCCGCACCTCGCCGCAGATCGCGGTCGGCGACCAGGTCATCGCCGCCCGGTCGCGGCTGGGCACCGTGATCGACCTGAGCCAGGTCATCACGCAGGAGCTCGCCAAGTACACGTCCGACGCGGGAAACCACGTCCATCTCGAGGTCGGGCCGGCGCCGGCGGCGTCGCTCTTGCTGTAGTGCGGATCCTCTTCATCGCCGACGCCTTCGCGGCGGCCGGTCGCAGGATCATCGAGGAGCGCCTGCCCCCGCTCCGCAGCGAGCGAGGGGTGGACTTCGTGGTCGCGAACGCCGAGAACGTGGCCGACGGCGTCGGCATCACGAGCCGGATCGCGCGAAAGCTCTTCGAGGCCGGCGTCGACGTGATCACGCTCGGAAACCACGCCTATCGCCAGCGCGAGGTGTACCCGTACCTCGACCAGGAGCCGCGCATCCTGCGCCCGGCCAACTACCCCGACTCCGCGCCGGGGCATGGGACGTGCGTCGCCGAGGCGAGCGACGGGACGCGAGTGGCGGTCATCAACCTGATCGGCAGCCTGTTCCTCGACGCCTCGGTCAGCCCGTTCGCCGTCGCCGAGCGCATGGTCGAGGCGGCCCGTGCCGAGGCGCCGGTGGTGATCGTCGACTTCCACGCCGAGGCTACGAGCGAGAAGGTGGCAATGGGGCGGCTCCTGGCGGGCAAGGCGACCGCCGTCCTCGGCACCCATACGCATATCCAGACCAACGACGCCTCGGTGCTTCCGGGCGGCACGGCGTACATCACCGACGCGGGCATGACGGGCCCGCACGACTCGGTGATCGGCGTGCGGACGGATCTCGTCCTGCGCCGCTTCATGACGCAGCTTCCGATCCGGTTCGAGCCCGCCGAGGGCGACGTGCGGATCGAGGGCGCCCTCTTCGAGTGCGACGGCGAGGGCCGCGCAACCTCCATGGAGGCGTTCCGCCTCCGCGCCGACGGCTAGGCGGGCGCCTCGGCCGGGTGCGCCTCGGGCTCGGCCGGAGCGCGGGGCAGGAGGAGCGCAGCCAGGACGAGCGGGAGCCACCAGCACACGTATGGGTAGAACCAGTAGCTGGCCGTCACCTGGAGGGCGATCACGGCGGCGGCCCCCAGCGCGGCGATCGCAACGGGGTCCTTCGGCGCCCGCGGGAACACGGCCATGAGCACGATCCCGACCACGACGAAGAACTGGAGCGCGTGCTGGAGCCAGGTGATGTCGGGCCAGCCGGGGTGGTAGCTCGGGAGCGTCCAGATCGCCATCGGCGTCACCCGTCCGAACTGGTAGTCGACCGTCCGGTGCCAGAAGAGCGAGATGCCGTGGGAGTCGAGCAGGAGCATGGCCAGGAGGAGCACCGCGGCCACCGCGAATCCGACGAACGTCGCGACCCTGTTTCGAAGCGACGCGAAGAGCGGGACGAGCGCAAGCGGTGCGAACTTCGTGAGCGACGCGGCGGCGAGCAGCGCGCCGCGCAGCGCCGGCACCGAGAGCGCCGCCAGCGTCCACGCAAGGAGCGCACCGACCAGGGCGTCGTTCGTGTTCATGTTGAGGGCATAGAGCGTGAACGGGTTGGCCGCCCACCCGAACGCCAGGAGGAGGCCCAGGCGCCCGCCGGCCAGCCTCCAGCCGGCGACGAAGAGGCCCGCGATCGCGAGCAGGTCATAGGCGGAAGCCGTGACGTGCGCGGCCGGGAGCGAGTCCCAGAGCCCGCTCCACCCCAGGATGGCGACCGCCGGGATGTAGGTCAGGTAGATCGTCGGGCCGTAGGTATCGCCCTGGCCGATCGGCGACTCGCACCGGCCGTTCGGCTGGATATACGCTTTCGGGTCGCCGTTCGAGTACTTGCCGCCGCACGGCTTCGACGTCTTGTCGGGCATGTGGCCGTAGGGCAGCACGCCGTCGATCAGGCGCGACGCGCCGGCGACGCCTGCGTACCCGACGTCGATCACGTTCGAGTCCTGGTTGTTCAACCCCAGCCTGAACCCCATGAGGCCGAAGACGAGCGCGATCAGGAGCAGCATGTGGGTCTCGCCGACCCGCACCTCTCGCGGTCCCCGGTGTGACCCGACCCAGACCATGCGCGCCGCCAGGTAGATGAGCGGCGGGTAGACGAGCGGCGTCGCCCGGAAGATGTCACCGTTGTTGAACTCGAGGAGCGACGCCACGAACGCGAGCACCATGACGAGGTCGAGCGTGCGCATCGACCGCAGCCGGCGCCAGTCCACGAGGCCGGCCAGGAAGAGCGCGCACATGGGCCACAGGATGAAGCCGCGGTTCGCCTTGCGGCCGTAGGCGTCGGGGAGCCCGCGGGCGAGCATCCAGCCCACCTGGGGCCCGGTCCACACCTCGAAGGCGTCGCCGGTGGCGTCCTGGACGTGCACCTGCGCAATCTCGTCGTCGCCGTTGTAGTAGCTCACCGTCCACACGCGCAGCGGCCCGAGGTCGGACGAGTGGGTCACGTGGGAGTACTGGCCGATCCACGACTTGACCGCGCCGGTGCGGCTGGCGACCACGAACGCCTGGTTGGCGGTGAGCATGGGCGGCCCCAGCTGGTCGGTCAGCTTCACCTTGACCACCGCCCGTGTGCGCTCAGAGACCGTCACCTGAGCGAGGATGTTGTGGGCGCCCTCCGGCTCGAGGAACGCCGTCCAGCGCCGGTGCTTCCTGTCGTAGATCGTGTCCCAGTGCGCGCCGGCGTTCTGGAGCAGCAGGGGCACGATCTTGGGGTCGGCCGCCGCGAGCTTCACGACCTCCGGCTTCGTCAGATGGCGCACGGCGGCAGCCGCCGGCGTCGCGAGCGCGAGCAGTGCCGCGGCCGCGAGAACGGCCGCGACCGCGCTAGCGAAACGTCCAGATCTTGTTGCCAAGGAAGCTCACCGGCAGGGCCACGAGGATCGCGATGGCCGCAGCCGGCGGCTTCGCCATGCCGGCCAGCTCCACGAGGGCCCGCAGCACCACCAGGTCGAGGCCCAGCGCAGCGCCGCTCACGCAGAGGAAGCGCGCGTACTGGTGGTGGGGGCGTCCGTGCTCGACGCGGAACGTCCAGAGCCGGTTCCAGAGGAAGTTGCTGGTCGCGGCGCAGATGAAGGCCACGGTGAACGCGGCGGTGTACGCCATGCTCCGGTCCGCGACCAGGAACACGCCCAGGTTGATCAGGTATCCCGACCCGCCGACGCAGCAGTAGCGGACGAGCTCCATCCAGTTCGCCGGGCGCCCGGCGGCGACCCGGAAGCGCTGCGCGTGCCGTCGCATGACGGCCGAAGCGGCTTCGGCGCGGGCCTCCTCCATCTCGTCGATGCTATCCAACCGTGCCCAGGAGCACGTCCGGTCGGCTCACACGCGGGGCGCCGAAGTGGCGGCACACGTACGGCTGCACGTCCGTGATCGACGCCAGCGCCGGGAACGTCTCGGAGGCCGGAAAGCCGGCGGTGACGAGCGGGACGAAGGAGTCCTCGGCGCGCAGCGATCCGTGGCTTCCGCCGCCGAGGTGATGGATCCCGCCCGCGTCGGCGAACTCCCAGCCGGGCTCGGCCGAGACGATCACATCGCCTGCGGTGGGGCACATGAGCGCACCCTCGAGCCGCTCGAGGGCGTTCGGATAGTGGGCCGGGTCGAGCAGGTCGTGGTCGCCCTCGATCTCCCAGCCGTTGCCGCGCTCGTCGGTCGTCGCCGACCCGCGCCGGAACCGCAGCCTGCCGTCGCCGCGCCGGACGGCCAGCCAGTCGCCGTCGCGATGGGCGACGACGTCGGCGGCCGCGAGCTGCCCGAGCCGATCGGCGACGTCCGCAGCCGAGACGCGGCCTCCGGGCAGGAGGTAGGCCATCGCGGCGCGGTTCGAGGCGGCGACGGCCACGTCGCAGCGATCCGGGTCGGAGCGCCGGCTCGACCGGAAGAGCTGCAGGTCGGCGAGCGGCTCGGAGGCGTCGGCGACCTGCTCCACCCGGCTCTGGGAGTGGTCGGCCAGCACGATCACGCCGTACCGGTCGAGGAAGCGGTCGAGCCCGCCGGCCGCCTCGGCCATGAGGGCGAGGCCGTTGTCGGCCTGCTCCACGGCGCCGAGCACGTCGCCACCGCGATGACCGGCCGCGTCGGTCTCGTACAGGTAGAGGAACAGGAAGTCGAACCCGTCGCGGGTGACGAGCCAGCGCGCCACGGCGCCGCCGTGACGGTCGATCCCGTGCCCGAAGTTGCGCGGTGCGCCGGTGAGGTCGGAGTAGAAGAGGTCGCCCAGGAAGTACCGGCGCGGCCCGTAGACCGCGTCGACGATGCCGACGGTGCGGGCGAACCGGCGGGCGGCGGGGCGCGTGATCTGGTGCCGGTGGCGGCCGCGGCAGACGTAGAGGTTGACCGCCGCGGTGTCGAGCCCCGCGTCCTCCAGAGCCTCGAACACCGTCGTCGCCCGCGGCGAGAGGTGCAGGAGGTTCAGGTTGACGAGGATGTCGTCGATCATCTGCCGCGTTCCCTCGGCCAGCGTCGCTGCGAAGGACGAGCCGTACTCGACGAACCGGCCCTCGCCATGGTGGTACCAGGTCATGCCGGGGACGCGCGACCCGACCGGGTGCTCGCCGGTGACGATGGCCGACAGGCAGACCGGCGTGAGCGACGGATACGTCGAGACGCAGGTGTCGGTTCGCGTGCCGGCGGCGGCCAGCGCGGCGATGGTCGGCGCCCGGCCCGCCGCGATCGCGCGATCCAGGAGCTCCGGCCCGAGGCCGTCGACGACGGCGAGAACGACCTTCTTCGTCATGGCCGAATCGTACGTGCGAGGTGGGGACAGCCCCCGCGCACCGCTAGCGCAAGACGCGTAGTCCCTCGTAGCGGCGGCCTTCGCGGGCGCGGACGCGCTGGAGGAGGCCGCCGGCGGCGAGGGCGAGCAGGTAGCCGACGATCGGGATCACGGCGAGCGCCGCGCCGGCCAGGCCCGCCCCGTCCTCGATCAGCGCCGTCCCGCGGATGTCGCCGCCGCCCTTCACGGCTCGCGCCCGGAGGCTCCGCATGGCGATCGCCGCCGCGGCCGCCACGAGCGCGCCGAGGGCGAGGCCGATGTACGGGATGGTGTCGCCGGCGCCCAGCTCGAAGGCCAGGCCGCCCGCCACCACGCGGCGCCCGAGCCGAACCCCCGCCTGGGCCCCCGGCCAGACGGCGTCGGCAGCCAGCTCGAGGATCACGAGCACCCAGCTCCCGGCCACGACGACCGCGTCATCGGCGATCCCGAGCGGCCCGCGCAGCCAACCGAGCGCCGCAGCGGTGGCGGCCGCGGCCAGCGGCGCCGAGGCGAGCAGCCCGGCGGCGGCAGCCAGGCCGAGCCCCTGGCCGAGCGCGATCACGACGTCCATCGCGCGGAATCATACGGGCGTGGCGGAGGAGGGGTCAGCTCTCGCCGGGCGGCACGAGCACGCGAACGGCGTCGCGCTCGTAGCGGAAGTGCACGCGCTCGACATGGCCGAGATATTCGCCGTCGATCTGGATCGCCGTCGGGACGTCGCAGGCGACCGTGAAGTCGTCCATGTCGTGCAGGTATCCGATCCGTCTCGAGCCATGCTTGGCGTGCCGCGGCCAGAGGAGCGCGTAGACCGGCAGCCGCCACATGTCGCGGCGGCGCAGCTCGCGGGCGAACACCACGTCGAGGCCGTGCTCGAAGTCGGCGCGCGGCGCCACCTGCACGGGCACGCGGCCGAAGAACGTGTACGGGTGCTGGTTTGCGACCGCGACGTACGACGCGCGGTGGAAGCTGCCCTTCCCGGTCGCGATCGTCATCCGCTCGTGCAGCGCGAAGCCCTCCTCGCGCAGGATGTGGACAGCGGCCTGGAGCACCTTGAAGTCGCCGGGGCGGTCGCGCTTCTCGCGCTCCTCGCGGATCCGGTCGATCGCCGCAGTCGCCTCCGCGTCGAGGCCGAGGCCCGCGGCGAACGTGAACCGGCGCTCGTCGGCGAGCCCGAGCCCGACGAGCTTCGTGCTCTCCCGCCGGATCGCCTCGGCCACCATCCCGCCGGCGGCGACCGTGTCGCGGGGGAAGCCGAGATGGCGGGCGAAGACCGACGAGGCGCCCGCCGGGACCACGCCGAGGGTGACGCCCTTGCGGACGCCGTTTGCGAGCTCGTTCGCGGTGCCGTCGCCGCCGACGCCGACCACCACGCCGCTTTCGGCCTCGCGGGCCAGGTCCATCGCGTGGCCCGCGCGCTCGGTCTCGACGACCTCCAGCTCGCCCACCCGCTCGAGCTGGGCGACGAGCGCGTCGAGCACCGGCTCGCGAACGCCGGTGGCCGTCGGGTTCACGATCAGGAGCACGCGCATTCGGCGGCTACCATAACCGCCCCGTGGACGCCCGCTCGCTGCGCACCTACGCGACCGCCGCGGCGGTCCCGGCCGCCCTTGTCATCCTGGGCCATCTCGCCTGGGCCTGGCACGCCCATCCAGCCAGCGCCGACAGGCAGTCCGAAGCCTTCGACCACGGCGTCGCGCTCGCCGTGATCCTGGCGGCCGTCCTGGCCGCCGGCCGGATCGCCCTGTGGCTGGAGGGCCGGATCCGCCACGTGTGGGCCGACACGGCGGCCGTCGCCGGCGCGATCGCGATCCTGGCCCACCTCGCGTCGGCCTGGCGCGACGAGGGAGTGGGCGACCTCGGCGTGGCGTTCGTCCACGCCGCGCTGCTCGGCGCGCTCGCGGTGACGGTGAACGTGATCCGGGCGTTCGAGGAGCGGCGCGATGATCGCGCGCGCACCTAACGCACCGTCAATTCTCAATATCCGGCCAATGCCCCGCGCCTATCACTAAAGGGTATGAAGCAGTCCATCCGTCAATCAGCTCTCGTCGTCGTCGCAGCCCTCGCCGGAGGCGGGGTGGCCGTCGCCGTCGGCGATACCACGTCATCCAACTCGGTCACGACCGTCCAGGCGGCAGCGCCGCTTCCCGCGGCCAACGTCAGCCAGACGGCGACCGGGATCAGCCCCTCCGAGATCTACCGCAACGACGCCCCCGGGGTCGTCCTCATCACCGCCACGAGCGTCCAGCGGCAGAGCGATTTCTTCGGGCAGCCCCAGAGCCAGCGCGCGGTCGCCATCGGCTCGGGCTTCGTCACCGACGCCGCAGGGCACATCTACACCAACGCCCACGTCGTGCTGGGCGCCCAGTCGGTGAAGGTCACCTTCAAGCGTTCCGGGCGCGACTTCACGTACCCCGCCAAGGTGCTCGGAACCGACAAGGCGACCGACGTCGCCGTCCTCCAGGTGCAGGGAGCACCCGCCAGCGTGCTGCACCCGCTGCCGCTGGGGAGCCTGAAGACCGTGCACGTCGGCGATCCGGTCGTCGCGATCGGAAACCCCCTGAACGAGCAGAACACCATCACGTCCGGCATCGTCTCGGCCGTCGGCCGCCAGATCGAGTCGCTCCAGCCGGGACAGCAGATCTACAACGTCATCCAGACCGACGCCGCGATCAACCACGGCAACTCGGGCGGCCCGCTGATCGACCGCTTCGGGCGCGTGGTCGGCATCACCAGCCAGATCCTCACCGGGAACACCAGCGACCCGAACGCCGGGAACATCGGCATCGGCTTCGCGATCCCGATCGACAAGGTCAGCCAGATCGCGCGCCAGCTCATCACGAGCGGCCACGCCGAGCACACGTACCTCGGCGTCGAGGGCACACCGATCACGCCTGACCTCCAGCAGGCCATCAACCTGCCGGTCGGCTACGGCGTCCTCGTCGGCCGCGTCGTCCCGGGCTCTCCCGCCGACATGGCCGGCATCCGTGGCGGCTCGACGACCGCGACCATCGGCGGTCAGCAGATGACGCTGGGAGGCGACATCATCACGTCGATCGACGGGCACAGGATCACGTCGTTTGCGAACCTCGCCGCGCCGATCGCCTCGAAGTCCGCGGGCGACCGCGTGACCCTCGGCCTCCTGCGCGACGGCAAGTCGTTGACCGTCACCGTGACGCTCGCCAACCGGACGGGCTGACGAGAGATCGCGCCGCCTGCAGGCGCGAACGCCGGGGCCCCGCCCACCTGCCACGGGGCCCCGGCACCACTCTCCTCGCTAACACACCTCCACGATGACGTCGTCGACCGACGCGATCGCGTCGCGTACGGCGTCCTCGACCCGGCTCGCGAGCGCGTGCGCCTCGCCGACCGAGAGCGCCGGGTCGGCCCGCACCGACGTCACGACGAGCAGCCTGGTGCCCTGCCGGTAGACCACGAGCTCGTCGGCGTCGCCGGCCACCGAGCGGATCGCGGCGGCGGCCAGCCGCTGAAGCGACGGCTGCTCGGCGCCGATGTCGCGCGCCGGCTGGGCGCCCGGGGCCGAGGGCTCGACGTGCGCGTAGACGCGGGCGATCCCCACCTCGCGCCGGATCTCGTCCTTCAGCCGCTCGACGACGCCGCGGGCCGATCGCAGCGGCTCGTCCTCGGGCAGCCGGACGTGGAGCGTCACCGCGCGGCCCGAGTCGTCGTCGAGCACCGAGATGTTGTGCGCCTCGACCACGCCGGGGACGCGCAGGGCGGCGGCGGCGACGCGGTCGTTCAGCGTCTCGTCGAGCACGGCCGGCTCCACGTGCACCGTCACCTGGGCCC
>DATAEI010000148.1:0-4290 GCA_036258075.1 Gaiellales bacterium | reverse complement strand
GCGCCGGGGACGCTGGGCTCGCGGACGAGCGCGTCGAGGAATGCGAGCGCCCGCTCGGCGCAGGCGTCGATCGCCGCGTCGACGGCCGTACCACCAAAATGGTGTTTAGGCTGGGCCATTTCGCCGAATGTACAGCATCGCGCGGCGCAACATCGGGGTCAGACCCCAATGTTGCGCCGCGGCGGCCGCGCTCGGTCAGCCCGTCGGCGAGATCCGAAGACCGTCGAGCAGGGCCTCGGCTCGTGCGCGGATCGCCCGCGACGCGTGGGGGCCGAAGACCGCCCACGCGTAGAGCAGCCGGCCGGCATCGCGGAATCGGAAGAGGCGCGTGCGCGGCTGGTTGCACCCTTCGAATACCGCAGCGCTCCTCAGCGCTCCGATCCGAAACGACGCAGGTCGCGGGGCGAAGTCGCCGCGCCGCGGAGCTCGACCGCCGAGGGGCGTGGCCAGGACCTCGTCGAGCGAGACGACGACACCGCCTGCGGGGAGCGGGCCGCACATCAGGCCGCGAGGGCCCTCGCGCGTCGCGAACGATGATGCGACGAAGATCCCACGGGGGTCGGCGCAGTCGGGACACGGCCGCCACGTCACCGACCACGTTCGCGGAACCACCGCGACGACGCCGAGGTGGTGGTCGTGACCCTCCGGAGACGAGCCTCCGAAGCATCCGGCGCACAGCGCGAACACGAGGATCCAGCACATGCGCATGTGGCGGCTACGACCGAGCGCAGCCCGTGCGTCCCGTCAGCGCATCACGAGCTGCTGCGAGCCGCGCACGCGGACACCGCCCGAGAACATGGCCGCGTACCAGCCGCGGTCGATCCGGTTGATCGACACGACCCGGCCGGTCTCCGGCGCATGCACGAAGCGGTTGCCGCCGACGTACAGGCCGACGTGGCCCATCCCGAAGAAGACGATGTCGCCCGGCAGCAGATCGCGGCGGCGCACGTGCCGGCCCGCGTCCCACTGGGCGTAGCTCGAGTGGTCGAGCGTGATGCCGGCCCCACGGTAGGCGAAGCGCACGAGGCCGGAGCAGTCGAACCCCGACGGCGTCGACCCGCCCCACACGTAGGGCACGCCGCGCATCTCGAGCGCCCGGTGGAGCGCCACCTCGGCGACCGTGGGCGGGGGTGCCGGGCGCACCTCCTGCGGAGCGAGCCCGGTGCCGGATGCGAATGAAGCAGGCGCCAAAAGGAGCAGCGACGAGCCTGCGATGAGCAATGCGCGCAGCACGAAGCGTCAAACGCTACCCAACATGCCGCGGTTTTGCCATCACCAGAACGTCGTAATCGCCACGAACGCCGCGCGGGACTACGATCGGCTCCTGCACACGACGAGGACGGGAGGGGCGGCGATGAGCGCGACCGAGACCAGCACCCGCGACTGCCTGCACTTCATCGGCGGGGAGTGGGTCGAGCCGGACGGCGGCAGCAGGTTCGACGACACCGACCCGTTCACGGGCGACGTCGTCGCCCACGTCGCGGCGGGAGGCCGCGAGGACGCGCGCCGCGCGGTCGAGGCCGCCGCGGCGGCGTTCCCGGAATGGTCGCAGGCGCCGCCCGCGGCCCGCCAGGCGATCTTCCTGAAGGCGGCCGACGTCCTCGAGGGCCGGCGCGATGAGGTGGTCGAGTGGCTGGCGCGGGAGACCGGCTGCACGTTCGGGTTCGGCATGTTCCAGATGGGGTTCGTGCCGGGGCTCTTCCGCCAGGCCGCAGGCGCCGCCTACGCGCCGACCGGCACCATCGTGCCGTCCGACATGCCGGGCGCGTTCGCCATGGGCATGCGCCGCCCGGTCGGCGTCGTCGGCGCGATCTCGCCATGGAACGCGGCCCTCATCCTCTCGGCCCGTGCGATCGCGGCGCCGCTCGTCTTCGGCAACACGGTCGTCCTGAAGCCGTCCGAGGAGTCGCCGTACGTCGGCGGCCTCCTGTGGGGCGAGGTGTTCGCCGAGGCGGGCCTGCCGGCCGGAGTCCTGAACATCGTCACCCACGGCCGCGGCGAGGCCGGCCCGATCGGCGACGAGCTCGTCGAGAACCCGCACGTCCGCCGGATCAACTTCACGGGCTCGACGACCACCGGGCGCAAGCTCGCCGAGGCCGCCGGCCGCAACCTGAAGCGGGTCGTCCTCGAGCTGGGCGGCCAGAACCCGCTCATCGTGCTCGCCGACGCCGATCTGGACTACGCCGTGTCGGCGGCCGCGTTCGGCGCCTACCTGCACCAGGGCCAGATCTGCATGTCGGCCAGACGCATCATCGTCGAACGCTCGATCGCCGAGGAGTTCACCGGCCGGCTGGCCGCGAAGACGGCCGGCCTGTCGCTCGGCGATCCGAAGGAGCATGGCACCATCATCGGCCCGCTCATCACCGAGCGGGCGCTCGAGACCGTGAAGCGCCGCGTGGAGGACGCCGTCAGCGGCGGCGCGAAGGTGCTGGCGGGCGGCGAGGCCGTCGGCACGTGCTTCCAGGCAACGCTCCTGGCCGACGTCCCGCCGGACTCCGACCTGGCGCGGCTCGAGACGTTCGGGCCGGTCGCCTCGATCGAGGTCGTCGACAGCGGCGAGCAGGCGGTCGAGCGTGCGAACGACACGAGCTATGGGCTCGCCGCGGGCATCCTGACCAGCGATCCCGAGCGTGGGATGGCGCTCGCCGAGAAGCTCCAGTCGGGCATCGTCCACGTGAACGACCAGCCCGTGCACGACGAGCCGCAGATGCCGTTCGGCGGCGTCAAGGACAGCGGCTGGGGCCGGTTCGGCGGGACGTTCGCGATGGACGAGTTCACGGAGCTCCGCTGGATCACCGTGCAGAGCGGCACGAGGCCCTTCCCGTTCTAACGTGCCACGCCTCGCAACGTCTGACCTGTTCTGGCGGCTGCAAACCGCGTCCGCGATCTGCTGGGTAGCAGATCGCTTCCGAACGTCGCAAGGCAAAGCCTTGCGACTGCTGCGTTGTCCTCGGTCGCGCCAATACGTGCTCAGTATTGACGCTCTCTGCGTCCTAGCATCGCTCGGTTTTCGCTCGCCAGCTCCAGCCCAACGTCACGAGGCGAGGCACTGTGGCTGAGATCGTCACGCTCGCCGAGGGGGTGCGCGAGCTCGTCCACGACGGCGACACCGTCGCGTTCGAGGGCTTCACGCACCTCATCCCGCACGCCGCCGGGCACGAGGTGATCCGCCAGGAGCGGCGCGGCCTCACGCTGGTGCGGCTGACGCCGGACGTGATCTACGACCAGCTCATCGGGATGGGGTGCGCCTCGGGGCTCAGGTTCTCGTGGGGCGGGAACCCCGGCGTCGGCTCGCTGCACCGGCTCCGCGACGCCGTCGAGCACGGCTGGCCGTGCCCGCTCACGATCGACGAGCACTCGCACGCCGGCATGGCGACGGCCTACACGGCGGGCGCCGCCAACCTGCCGTTCGGCGTGCTGCGCGGCTACACGGGCACCGACCTTCCGGCGCACACGCCGACGGCCGCGTGGATCGACTGCCCGTTCACGGGCGAGCGCCTCGCCGCGGTGCGGGCGATCCGGCCCGACGTGGGCATCGTCCACGCGCAGCGGGCCGACCGGGAGGGGAACGTCCAGCTGTGGGGGATCACCGGCGTCCAGAAGGAGGCGGTGCTCGCGTCGGCGCGCTCGCTCGTCACCGTCGAGGAGATCGTGCCCGAGCTGGAGCCGGTCCCGGGTGCCACGATCCTTCCCGGCTGGGTCGTGACGGCGGTGGCGGAGGCGCCCGGCGGCGCGCACCCGTCCTACGCACACGGCTACTACGACCGCGACAACGAGTTCTACCGCCGCTGGGACGCGATCAGCCGCGACCGCGACCGCTTCCAGGAGTGGATGCGCCGGCACGTGCTCGAGACGCGCGACGTCGTCGAGTACCGGTCGAGCCTGGCCGAGGCGGCGACCGCGTGACCGAGAACGGCTACACGGCGGCCGAGATGATGGCCGTGGCCGCGGCCCGCCGGCTCAAGGACGGGACGGTGTGCTTCGTGGGGATCGGCCTTCCGAGCCGGGCCGCCAACCTGGCCCGCGCCACCCACGCCCCCCGCTGCGTCCTCATCTACGAGAGCGGCACGATCGGGGCCAAGCCGCACCACCTGCCGCTCTCGATCGGCGACGGCGAGCTCGCCGAGACGGCCGACGCAGTGGTGTCGGTTCCCGAGATCTTCGGGTACTGGCTCCAGGGCGGGCGGATCGACGTCGGCTTCCTGAGCGCGGCGCAGATCGACCGCTTCGGCAACCTGAACAGCACGGTGATCGGCGAGTACGAGCATCCCACGGTGCGGCTTCCCGGCG
>DATAEI010000147.1:0-14935 GCA_036258075.1 Gaiellales bacterium | reverse complement strand
GCGGCTGGCGAGCCGCTTGGTGCACGCCGGGTGACCCCAGATCCGGGCGCCGCCGTAGCGGGCCGAGGCGTCCGCGGCCGAGCGCACGTGGTAGGGAACCGTGATCAGGATCTCGACGGTGCCCTGGACGATGCCGTCGAGGTCGTCCCACAGGTCGCCGGGAACGAGCGGATCGACGAGCAGCGTCCGCCCCGGCTCACCGACGGCGAAGCTCACGACCTCGGCTCCCCAGTCCCCGGGGTGCCATTCGGGGTGGCGCGCACGCCAGGCCCAGAGTCCGTCGTCGAGCCGCTCGATCACGCCGCCCAGCGTACCCGGGCGGGTTGAGAACTAGGCCTCGTCGTCCCAGACGGCCATGGCCACCGGGACCGTGCCCGGGCGGCGCGGCTCGTCCTGGACCGCGCGGCGGGCGCTTCGCAACGCGGATCCGGCGCGCTCGATCAGCTCGTCGAACGTCTCGGCGTGGGCCGGGCAGGAGGCGATGCCGACCGCCGCCTGGGGCTTCGAGCCGTCCTCGGTGCGGGCACGGGCGATCGCCCGCAGGACCCGCTCGGACGCGACCGATGCCGAGCGGCTGTCGGTCTCGGGCATGATCACGCCGAACTCGGTCGAGCCGACCCGGCACGCCACGTCGATCGCCCGCACGCTGCCGCCGATCGCCTGGCCGAGGCTTCGCATCGCCTGCTCGATCTCGCCGGGCTCGACGTCGTCGACCGACGCCAGCGCGAGCGCGACGGGGCGGTCGTAGGTGCGGGCCCGCTCGATCTCGCGGGTGAGGGCCTCGACGAAATGACGGCTGTTCCAGAGGCCGGTGTCGTCGTCGCGGCGCTCCAGCAGGGCGGTCTCGTCGCGCAGTCGTTCGACCTCGCCCGCCAGGCGCAGGGAGCGGCGGCGCTCGCGCAGGGCGACGCCCACGGCCACGATGAGCGTGCCGCACACGAATCCGAGCAGGGGGAGCAAGACGTCAGGGGTCAAGAGCGGTACTCTCGTTATCCCGTGCCGCGCGCCCCGCGTCAACCCGTCGGTGCCGTTCGGGCTTGCGCCGGATCTCCTCGCCGAACGCCGTCGGGCCCCTGAGCTCGGCGCCGCAGCCGCGGCAGGTGAGCGCCATCAGCGACCTGATCGTCTCGCCGCAGTGCGGGCACGCGGTGATCACGGTGCCGCCGCAGTCGGGGCACTCGGCCGGCACGGACGCCGCCGCGCCGGTCATGAACCTGCGGCCCCACCCGCAGCGCAGGCAGAAGCCGCAGCAGTCGCCGAGCTCGCGACTGCGGTCGTAGGTGGAAGCCACACCCCGATTGTCGCACAGGGATTCGAACGGCCGCGCACGGGGGTCGGTAGGATCGCGGGGTGCCCGTCGTGCTCCACGCGGACGACTCCGACGCCCTCCCGGCACACGCCGTCGCGGGCGCGGACGCGCTGTCGCTCCCGGGCGCGCGGCTCTGGCCCGCGCGCGTCGACCGGGAGTGGGCCTTCGGCGGCGCGACGGGCGACGGGGCGACCGTGTGCGTGGTCGACAGCGGCGTCGACGCCGGCCATCCGCTGGTCGGCGGCGTCTCCCGGTCTGTCGCCATCCGGATCGAGGACGACGAGACGCACGTCGACGAGGACGAGAGCGGCGACGTCTGCGGCCACGGCACGGCCTGCGCCGGGATCATCCGGTCGGTCGCGCCCGAGTGCGAGCTCGTCAGCGTGCGCGTGCTCGGCGAGGGCTTCGTCGGGAGCGGGCCCGCGCTCATCGAGGGGCTGCGCTGGGCGGTCGAGCAGGGGTTCGACGTCATCAACATGAGCCTCTCGACCACCAAGGAGCGGTTCGTGGCCGACCTGCACGCCCTGACCGACGCCGCCTACTTCCGCCGGAGCCTGATCGTCGCGTCGGCCCACAACATGCCGGTGCGAAGCTATCCGTGGCGGTTCGCATCGGTGGTGTCGGTTGCGAGCCACGACATCGACGATCCGCTCGTCTACCTGCGAAACCCCGACCCGCCCGTGGAGTTCTACGCGCGCGGCGTCGAGGTCGATGTGGCGTGGGCCGACGGCTCGACGCTTCGGGCGAGCGGCAACAGCTTCGCGACGCCCCATATCTCCGGGATCTGCGCGCTCATCCGCTCCAAGCACCCGGAGCTGACCCCGCCCGAGGTGAAGACCCTGCTCGGGCTGACCGCCACGAACGCGGAGGTGCCGGGATGAGCGACGACCGCGCCGCGGTGGCGGCCGGGATCCTGCCGGGCGACGACCTGCATCGGGCGCTCCTGCGCTCGATCGTCGACGTCGCGCGGGCGATCTTTCGCGCGCAGGCTGCATCGGTCTTCCTGCTGGACGCCGAGGCCGACGAGCTCGTCTTCGAGGCTGTGAGCGGTGAGGGCGAGGAGTCGCTCATCGGCCACCGGTTCGCGTCGAGCACCGGCATCGCGGGCTGGGTGCTCGTGACCGGCCAGTCGCTCGTGCTGGACGACGTCTCGGCCGACCCCCGCTTCGCCAGCGAAGCCGCCGAGTCGACCGGCTACGTGCCGAAGTCGATCATGGCCGTGCCGCTGATCACCGGCGAGCGCGCCATCGGCGTCCTCGAGGTGCTCGACCGCCGCTCGGGCGAGCGGTTCACGATGGAAGAGGCCGACCTGCTCGGGATGTTCGCGACCCAGGCGGCCGCGGCGCTCGACCTGCTGCAGCGGTCGCGATCGGCGCGCCGGGTGCTGGCGGGCGATGCCGGCGGCGACACGACGCTCACCCGGCTGGCCGCGGCGCTCGAGCGGGCCGAGCCGGAGGATCGGGACGCCGCCCTGGCGCTGCTTCGGGCGGCCGAGGCGCTGCTGGCACGGATGCGGTGATGCCCGGCGCGGCGGTCGCCGCGCCGGGCACGACACCCCTACCGCTTGTGGACGTGCGCCTCGACGTCGGGCTTCTCATCCTCGGGCTGGGTGATCCCGCCCGGATCTCGACGCTTGTGCGCATGTGCCTCGACGTCGGCGTCACCTTCGGATCGCTTATGGCGATCCAGCTCGTCGAGGTCGTCAGACCGCTTATGGCGATCCCGCTCGTCCGTTCCCATAGGAGCTCCTCCTTGTAGGGATGGGGTTACCGACCAGACGGTGGCTCCGGACCAAATCTTCCCACACACGGTCGAAGTTGGGAAGATCCGCGGATGAGGGCATCCATCGAGCCGATCGCGCTGGTCTTCCGGAACGCGCGGCTGCGCCGGCTCCAGCTCGCGTGGGCCGGCTCGTCGCTCGGATCGTGCGCGTACCTGATCGCGATCGCCGTGGTCGCGTTCCGCTCGGGGGGAGCAGGCGCGGTGGGCCTGATCATGCTCGTTCGCACCGCGGCCGCGGCGGTGGCCGCCGCCCCGCTCGCTGCACTCGCCGACCGCTATCCGCGCCGGCGCGTCATGGCGGTCAGCGACCTGGTGCGGGCGGTGCTCACGACCGCGCTTGCCGTCGTGACCCAGATCGACGCGCCGATCGCCGTCGTCTACGTGCTCGCCGCGGCGATCGCCATGGTGGCGACCGTCTTCCGGCCGGCGCAGGCCGCCATCACGCCCTCGCTCGCCGACACGCCCGCGGAGCTCACGGCGGCGAACGCCGTCGCGGGCACCATCGAGAGCACGAGCATCTTCCTCGGCCCCGGGATCGGCGGGCTCGTGCTTGCGGCCAGCGGATCGGTGGCGGTCTTCGTGGTGTGCGTGATCGCGTTCCTCTGGTCGGCGGCGCTCGTCTGGTCGATCGACGTCCCACGGGCCGTCGACACGGAGACAGCCGGCGAGGACGCCGGCCCCGTCGCCACGCTCGCCGGCTTCTCGACGCTGGCCTCCAGCCGCGCGCTTCTCGCCGTCACGATCACCTACGCGGCACAGGCGCTCGTGGCCGGCGCGCTCACGGTGTTCGCCGTCGTGCTCGCGATCGACGTCCTTGACATGGGGAACGCCGGAGTCGGCTACCTCGACTGTGCCTTCGGCGTCGGCGGCATCGTGGGCGGCGTCGCGGCGGTGGGCCTCGCCGGCACCCGGCGGCTGGCGGCGGCGTTCGCGGCGGGGGTGCTCGCGTGGGGAGTGGGAGTCGCGCTGCTCGGGCTCACGAGCACGACCGTTGTGGCCCTCGTGCTCCTCGCCGGAGTCGGCGTCGGGAACACCGTGGTCGACGTGGCAGCCGTGACGCTGCTTCAGCGATCGGCCGACGACGCCGTGCTCGGGAGGGTGTTCGGCGTTCTGGAGACGGTGCTGCTCTCGGCGCTGGGGCTCGGGTCGATCCTGGCGCCCCTGGCGATCGACGCGTTCGGCATCCGAGCCTCGCTGGTCGGCACGGGCCTCGTCCTGCCGGTCGTCGTGCTCGTCTTCTGGCGGTCGATCGTCGCGCTCGACCGGCCCGACCCCGAGGTCGCCGAGCGAACGGCGCTCCTCCGCGCCCACCCGATCTTCCGGCCGCTCGCCGAAGCCACGCTGGAGCAGCTCGCGCGGGCGCTCGAGCCCGAGACCGCCGCGGCGGGCGCCGAGGTCATCCGCCAGGGCGCCGCCGGCGACCGGGTCTACGTCGTCGCCTCGGGCGAGCTCGCGGTCGAGGTCGACGGCCGGCCGGGGGCGGCGCTGGGCCCGGGCGACGTCTTCGGCGAGATCGCGCTCCTTCGCGACGTGCCGCGCACCGCGACCGTGCGCGCGGCGTCCGATGCGGAGCTCCTCACGCTCGGCCGCGACGAGTTCCTGGCCGCCGTCACGGGCCACCCGGGGAGCGCCGCCGAGGCCGACGTCGTCGTCGCGACGCGGCTCGCCGCGCTCCGGCCGGGCATCGTCAAGGGCTGAGCGCGGCTACTGGTTCTGCGCGGCGTACGCCGTGAACACGCTGTCCAGGTCGGCGCAATGATGGTCGAGCGAGAGCAAGCCGACCCCGCCGCCGCCGAGCTTGCCGCCGACCCCGAGGCAGATCACCGCCGCCTGTCCGGTGACGGTCGTCGCCGTGCAATCGACGAGACGGACGTCGGAGCCCAGCCTGGCCGCCTCGGCGCTGGTCGGCTTCGAGACCGCCGACCCGCAGGTGATGGAGTCGGGCTGGAACCGATCGTTCCCGGCCTTCGCGGCAGTCCGCTCCTGCTCGACGAGATACGCGGTCGCTCGCTCCTGCGGGGATGCCGACGACCCGGCGAACTGCTGATACCCGAGATACGCGCCGCAGACGACGGCCACGATGATCGCGGCTCGCACGAGGGTCGACGAGAAGACCATGGGCGTGGTATCGGCGCCGGGAAGGAATGCTTGAGCGTGACCATCGGCTTCGCTGGTCATCACCATCCTGGGTGGAGACATCGACCCGACCCACGGGTACACTGCTGTGAAGGATGGCGATCGCCCGCGAAGCCACGCCGGTCTCCTCGGCTGCGGACATCAAGGATGCGGACCTCGACCGGGAGGATCTCCTCCAGATCTACCGCAACATGCTCGTGACCCGCGGGATCGAGGAGCGCGGGCACATCCTCTACCGCCAGGGGAAGATCCCCGGAAGCTTCTACACGGGCCGCGGCAACGAGGGCGGGTCGGTCGGCGTCGCGACCGCGATGCGGGCGGACGACGTCGGCGCGCCGATCCAGCGGGACATGGGCGTCCATGTGACCCGCGGCACCGATCCGTGGCGGATCTTCGCCCAGTACATGGGCCGCCGCGACGGGCTCGCCGCCGGCAAGGACGGCAACGTGCACATGGCCGACATCCGGCTCGGCCTGATCGCGATGGTCAGCCACCTGCCGGCGCTGATGCCGGTCGCGGTCGGCTGCGCGCTCGCGTTCAAGATCCGCAAGGAGCCGCGCGTGGCCGTGGCGTGGAGCGGCGACGGGGCCATGGCCCGCGGCGACGCGCACGAGGCGATGAACCTGGCCGGCGTGCATCGCCTGCCGGTGGTCTTCATCTGCGACAACAACCAGTACGCCTACTCCACGCCCAACCGGCTCGAGTTCGGCGTCGACCACCTCGCCGACCGGGCGGCGGCGTACGGATTCGACGGCGTCGTCGTCGACGGCACCGACGTTCTCACCGTGTACCGCGAGGCGCACCGGGCCATCGAGAAGGCGCGCGCGGGCGGCGGTCCCACGCTGCTCGAGTTGGTCACGCTGCGCATGGAGGGCCACGCCGTCCACGACGACGCGTTCTACGTGCCGCGCGAGCTGCTCGAGGCCTACACGCGCAAGGATCCGATCGAGCGCTACCGGCGCTGGCTCAAGGAGCAGGCCATCCTCGACGAGGAGGCCGACGACGCGATCACCGTCGAGGTGAAGAAGCTCCTGAACGACGCGATGAAGCGGGCGGAGGAGAGCCCGCTGCCCGATCCCTCCGAGCTCGAGACCGGCGTCTACGCCGAGCCCGAGGAGCTCGACACCCCCCACCACAAGTAACGAGAGGACCCGTGGCCACCAAGACCTATCTCCAGGCGATCTCGGACGGCCTCCGCGAGGAGATGCGCCGCGACTCACGCGTGTTCCTGATCGGCGAGGACATCGGCGTCTACGGGGGCGCGTTCAAGGTCACGCAGGGATTCCTCCAGGAGTTCGGCGAGGACCGGGTGATCGACTCGCCCCTCTCCGAGACGGCCATCGTCGGCTCGTGTACCGGAGCCGCCCTCATGGGTATGCGGCCCGTGTGCGAGATGCAGTTCTCGGACTTCGTGTCGTGCGCGTTCGACCACCTGGTCACGGTGGCGGCGAAGCAGCACTACCGGGTCGGGACACCGGTGCCGATCGTTGTGCGGCTGCCGTCGGGCGGCGGCTTCTCGGGCGGCCCGTTCCACTCGCAGAACCCGGAGGGCTTCTTCGCGCACTGCCCCGGCCTGAAGCTCGTCTGCCCGGCCACGCCGGCCGACGCGAAGGGCCTGCTCGTCCAGGCGATCCGCGATCCCAACCCGGTGCTCTTCTTCGAGCACAAGCACCTCTACCGCCGCATCAAGGGCGAGGTGCCCGACGGCGAGCACGCGGTCGAGTTCGGGAAGGCCCGCACCCACCGCGAGGGCACCGACCTCTCGATCATCACCTACGGGGCGATGGTGTACACGGCCGAGGAGGCGGCGACGGCCGTCGCCGACAAGGACGGCACGTCGGTCGAGATCATCGACCTGCGCACGCTGACGCCGTGGGACAAGCAGGCGGTGCTGGACTCCGTGGCGAAGACCTCGAAGGTGCTCGTGCTGCATGAGGACACGCATACGTCGGGCTTCGGCGCCGAGATCGCCGCGACGATCGCCGAGGAGGCGTTCGAGAACCTCGACGCGCCCGTGGCGCGCCTCACCGCGCCGGACACCCCCGTGCCGTTCTCGCCGCCCCTCGAGAAGGCGTTCCTCCCGCAGGTCGAGGACGTCGTGGCGGCGATCGACCGACTGTCAGCGTATTAGGAGGCTCCACACCATGGCCACAGGAACACTCGTCGATGTCGTGATGCCCCAGATGGGCGTGAGCGTCTCCGAGGGCACGATCACCCGGTGGGCCAAGAACGTCGGCGACACCATCGAGGCCGACGAGACGATCGTGGAGATCTCGACCGACAAGGTCGACACCGAGGTGCCCGCGCCCGCCACGGGCGTCGTGAAGGAGCTCCTGGCCGGCGAGGGCGACACCGTCCCCGTGAACACGCGCATCGCCGTCATCGACACGGGCGGCGGGAGCGATGGGGATTCCAACGCGGACGGCGGCGGAGAGCCCGAGCCCGCAACAACGGGGTCAGACCCCAATGTTGCAGCCGAGGCGCCACCTGCTGCCGAAGCCCCGCTCGCCGAGACGCCATCGGCTCCGCCGGCGCAGGCGGCCGCTCCCGCAGCCGGCAACGGCAACGGCGGAGGCGAGGGGCGCACGTTCGTCTCGCCGGTCGTGGCGCGCATGGTTGCCGAGCACAACCTCGACATCAACGCGATCTCGGGCACCGGTGCAGGCGGCCGCGTGACCAAGAAGGACGTCCAGGCGTTCATCGACTCCGGCGGCCAGGCCGCGCCGGCACCTGCCGCCGAGCAGGCCGAGGTGCACGACGTGCCGCACTTCGCCCCGCCGCCCGAGCCCGAGACGCCGGCACCCGCACCGGCGGCCACGCCGAGCCCGGCCGCTGCGTCGCCCGCGCCGGCCCAGCCGGCGGCGACGCCGGCGATCGTCGAGGGCGAGCCCGGCCCGGGCGAGGAGCTCTACCGCTTCAACACCGTCCGCAAGGTGATCGCGCGCCACATGCGCCACTCGCTCGAGACCGCCGCCCAGGTGACGACCGTCATCGAGGTCGACATGACCGGCGTCGTCAACCTGCGCAAGAAGTGGAAGCCGATCTACGCGGAGCGCCACGGCGTGAACCTGACCTACGTCCCGTTCGTCGCCCGCGCGACGATGGACGCGATCGGCCGCTGGCCGTGGGTGAACTCCGAGATCCGCGGGGAGACCGCGCTCATCAAGCGCTACGTCAACCTGGGCATGGCGGTCGCGATCGACGACTCCAAGGGCCTCATGGTGCCGGTGATCCACCACGCCGAGGAGCTGAACCTGGTCGGGCTCTCGCGGGCCGTCATCGACCTGGCCGACAAGGCCCGCTCGAAGACGCTCACCAACGACGAGATGTCGGGCGCCACGTTCACGATCACGAACCCCGGCGTCTTCGGCGCGCTCATCGGGACGCCGATCATCCCGGAGGGCCAGGTCGCGATCCTCGACGTCGAGGCGATCGTCAAGCGCCCCATGGTCGTGACCGACCGCCACGGCAACGACGCGATCGCCATCCGGCACATGATGTTCCTCTGCCTCTCCTACGACCACCGGCTGGTGGACGGCGCCTACGCCGCGCAGTTCATGGCCCAGGTCAAGCAGAACCTGGAGTCGTGGGACGAGGACGCGTACGGTCTCTAGCGTGGGGGAACCCATGGTTCCCCCACGAGCCCCCTCCTTCGGGTCGTACTCGAATCGCAGTCTCGCCCCGGCGAGAACGCGGTCTCGCCGGAGCACGGAACACGATCTACCGTGCTGCCGGAGAGGAGTAGGTGGTGGCTAGCGGCGCGTATCTGTATGAGCTCGGCGTGACTCCCTACCGGGAGGCGCTCGCCGTCATGCAGGAGCTGGCCGCTGCCCGAAACCAGCAGGCGATCCCCGACACGGTCATGCTGCTCGAGCACGAGCCGGTGATCACGCTCGGCTCGCGCGCCGTCCGCGACGAGGAGCTGCCGCTGCCGGCCGAGGAGTACGAGCGCCGCGGCATCGAGATCGTCGAGGTCGGCCGCGGCGGGCGCTCGACATACCACGGCCCTGGCCAGCTCGTCTGCTACCCGATCCTCGACCTCTCCGCTCGCGGCCGCGACCTGCGCCGCCACGTCGGCGCGCTCGAGGACGCGCTCGTCGCCACGCTCGCCGAGTACGACGTCGACGGGCGCACGCTCGAGGGCGCGCACGCCAGCGGCGTCTGGGCAGGCGAGCGCAAGATCGCCTCGATCGGCGTGCGCTGCGCGCGCTGGGTGACGAGCCACGGCCTGGCCCTCAACGTCGACCTCGACCTGGGCGTCTACGACCTCTTCGACGCCTGCGGGCTCGGAAACGCACCGTTCACGTCGCTCGCCCGGGAGACCGGCCGGCCCGTCACGACCGCCGACGTGCGCGAGCCGCTCCTGCGGCACCTGTCCGAGGTGCTCGAGCTCGAGCTCGAGCCGCTGCCCGCCACGGAGGGTGCCGGTGCCCTGGTCTGAGCTCCAGCGCGAGCGGCCGCCGTGGATGACGGTGCGCGCGCCGTCGCCGAACGGCCGCCACGCCGAGCTCCTCGGGATCATGCGCGGCGCCGGCCTGCACACGGTGTGCGAGGAGGCGCGCTGCCCCAACATCGGCGAGTGCTGGGGGCGCGGCACGGCGACCTTCCAGATCCTCGGCGACGTCTGCACCCGCGCCTGCCGCTACTGCGCCGTCACCTCCGGCCGGCCCGAGGGCGCGCCCGAGCCGCTCGAGCCGCTGCGCGTCGCGCGGGCCGTCGAGAAGATGGGGCTCGACCACGTCGTCGTGACGTCGGTCGACCGAGACGACCTGGAGGACCGCGGCGCCGGCCACTTCGCCGCCACGATCCGGTCGATCCGGCGCGCCAGCCCGGGCTGCGGGGTCGAGGTGCTCGTGCCCGACTTCCTCGGATTCCGGGAGGACGCCCTGCGGATCGTGCTCGAGGCGGCCCCGGACGTCTTCAACCACAACATCGAGACGGCCGAGCGCCTGTACCGGCGGGTGCGGCCGAAGGGCGACTACCAGCGCGCCCTCGACCTGCTCGACACGGCCAAGGACGTTTGGGCCGAGATCCACCCCGGCCGGCCCGCGCTCCTCACCAAGAGCGGCATGATCGTCGGCATGGGCGAGACCGACGACGACGTCCTCGGCGTCATGCGCGACCTGCGCGAGCACCGGGTCGACGTCGTCACGATCGGGCAGTACCTGCAGCCGACCGAGCGCCACCTGCCGCTCGACCGCTGGGTCACGCCCGAGCAGTTCGCCGCCTACCGGCGGGCCGGTGAGGAGCTCGGGTTCGCATCGGTCTTCGCCGGGCCACTCGTGCGGTCGAGCTACCGCGCCGAGGAGCAGCGGCTCGCCGCCCGCGGTCAGTCGCGCGCGGTCGCGCACTGAGCGGCGCGGGCGAGCGTACAATCGGCGCCGGTGCAGTCGGGGTTTCACATCCTCACCTGGGGCAGCGAGGAGCACCCGCCCGTCGTCTGCCTGCACGCCGAGCGCGGCCACGCCCGCCGGTTCGAGCGCCTCGCGCGGATGCTCCACGACAGGATGCGGGTGATCGCCTACGACCTGCGCGGCCACGGCCGGTCGCCGTGGGCGGGCGATCAGACGCTCTCGGCCCACGCCGCCGACCTCGCCGAGGTGATGAGCGTCTGCGGCATCGAGCAGTCGGCCGTCCTCGGCGACTCGTTCGGTGCGCGCGTCGCGCTCGAGTTCGCGGCGGCGCACGGCGACCGGGTCACGCGGCTCGTCCTGCTCGACCCGCCGCTCTTCCCGCGCTATCCGACGCCCGAGGAGATGGAGGGCGGCGGCCCGACCGGGACGTTCGGAGGCGTCGACGCCGCCATCGAGCAGGTGCGTGCGGAGTGCGGGCTCGTGCACACGCCGAGAGCGCTGCTCGAGGAGGAGATGGCCGAGCACCTGGTCGCCGACGAGGACGGCCGCTTCCGGCTTCGCTACAGCCGCGAGGCCGCGCGACGGGCCGCCGAGGCCGTCTTCCTGAGCCCGCCCAGGCTGAAGGAGATCGTGTGCCCGACGCTCATCATCCGTGCCGAGCAGTCGTCGGCGCTCGGCCCCGAAGGCGCAGAGCGCGCGGCGGCGGAGCTGCGCCGCTGCCGGGTGACGGTGGTGCCCGGGAGCCACGCCGTCCTCTGGGACGCGCTCGCCGAGACGGGCGCGCTGGTGCGCGACTTCGTCACCGAGCGGATCCGGGTATGACCACGAGCCTGCGGCCGCTGCGTGACGACGAGATCGCCGAGTACGTGCCGCGGCTCCGGGCGGCGTACGCGGCCGAGCTCCTGGAGCACATGTACCTGAATGCCGAGGCCGCGGCGGCGCGCGCCGAGCGGAGCGCCGCCGAGGCGTTCCCGGACGGGACGGTCGCCGAGGGCAACTGGGTCTTCGCGGTCGAGGACGGCGAGGGCACGCGGGTCGGCGTCCTGTGGCTCGGCGAGCCGTTCGACCGCGAGGCCGAGAGCCTGTGGGTGTACGACATCGAGATCGACGAGGAGCACCGCGGCCGCGGCCTGGGCCGCGACACGATGCTGCTCGCCGAGGAGGAAGCGCGCCGACTCGGCCGCGGCCGGATCAAGCTGAACGTCTTCGCCCGAAACGCCGTGGCGCGGGCGCTCTACCTCTCACTCGGCTTCGAGGAGAACGCCATCCAGATGTCGAAGGCGATCGAGTAGCCGGCGGTCAGCGCAGGAGCGCGTAGACGATCGTCCCGGCCAGGACGACGCCGAGCACCGCCAGCGGGACGGCGGACGACCCCGACCGGGTGTCGAACACGCGGTGCTCCGGGCCTGGAGCCGGATACATCGGCTCGTCGCCGGCGGCGATCCGGTGGGCAAGCGCCTGGGCGTGATCCGCCTTCACGAGCGCGGCGACGACGTCGTCGGGCACGCGCAGGTCCTGGGCGATGTCGGCATCCGCCGCTCCCTGGTCGCGCAGCTCGACGAAGCGGCGCACCGCGTCGTCGCTCATGCCGAAGTCGGTCGCCTCCTGGGCCGCGAAGCGGAGCGCGAGGAAGCGGCTATCGGGGGACGGCGACGGCAATCTCGACCCAGCGCTCGAACATGCGCCGGCCGATGTCGAGCATCCGGTCGCGGGCCGCGTCGAAGTCGGACATGAGCCGGTCGATCCCGCCGGTGCCGAGTACGCGGTCGGCGTACTCCGCGTACGCCGGGACCTGGGCCCACTCCCGCGCCATCTCGTCGGTCACCTCGACGTGGAACTGGACGCCGTACGCCGTCTGGCCGAACCGGAACGCCTGGTTCGGAAACGCGGGCGACGACGCAAGCAGCACGCCTCCCTCGGGCACGTCGAACGTGTCGCCGTGCCACTGGAGCGTCAGGAACTCGGACGGAATGCCGGCGAAGACCGGATCGGCCTGGCCCTCCTCTGTGAGCTCCACGGGCAGGACGCCGACCTCGGGCTGGGTCCCGGGGTAGACGCGCGCGCCGAGCGACGCGGCCAGGAGCTGGACGCCCAGGCAGGACCCCCAGTACGGAACACCGGCCCGGACGGCCTCGGCGATCGCCTGCTTCTCGGCGGTCAGCCAGGGGAGCTCGGCGTCGTCGTTCACGCTCATCGGCCCGCCCATCGCGACGATGGCGACGAAGTCCTGCCAGGGCGGGAGCGCGTCGCCCTCGTCGAGCTCGACCCGGTGGATGTCGGCGCCGGCGGCGACGAGCACGTCCTCGAAGGCGCCGGGCGGCTCGCAGGCGATGTGCTGGAGGACGAGGACGTCCATGCCGGGCGAGCTTACCGGTTCCCGCCGCGCGCCATGCCGCGCAGGTCGAGCGCCGCGTCGAGCACGTCCTCGGCGACGCCGTGCTCGCGCGCGACCTCCCGCAGCGACTTGCCCGACGCCGCAGCATCCTTCACGATCGCCGCGACCGCGTCGTAGCCGATGTGGGGGTTGAGCGCCGTCGCGACGGTCAGCGACACCTCGGCGTAGTGCTCGTTCTGCTCGCGATTCGCCTCGATCCCGTCGACACACTTTTCGGCGAAGAGCCGGGTCGCCGAGGCCAGAAGCTGGATCGACTGGAGCAGGTTCCGGGCCATCAGCGGGATCTGCACGTTCAGCTCGAAGTTGCCCTGCAGGCCGCCGACGGTGATGGCGGCGTCGTTTCCGATCACCTGCGCCGAGACCTGGCAGACGACCTCGGGGATGACCGGGTTCACCTTGCCCGGCATGATCGAGGAGCCCTTCTGGAGCTCGGGGATGAAGATCTCGGCCAGGCCGGTGCGCGGGCCGGATCCCATCCAGCGGATGTCGTTCGCGATCTTGGTCAGCGAGACGGCGATCGTCTTCAGCGCGCCGGAGGTCTCGACGAGGCCGTCGCGGGCCGCCTGCGACTCGAACGGGTCGGCGGGCGGCGAGATCGTGAGGCCGGTGGCGGCGGAGAGGCGGTCGCGCACGCGCGCGGCGAACTCCGGGTGGGTGTTCAGGCCGGTGCCGGTCGCGGTGCCGCCGAGCGGGAGCTGGCCGAGCCTGGGGAGCGCTGACTCGACGCGGGCCTTCCCCTCGCGCACCTGGGCGGCGTACCCGCCGAACTCCTGGCCGAGGGTCACCGGAACGGCATCCATCAGGTGGGTGCGGCCGGTCTTCACAATGTCGGCGAACTCGTCGGCCTTGGCGGCGAGGCTGGCGGCGAGGGTGTCGAGCGCCGGAAGCAGCGCGTTCGTCGCCAGGTCGAGCGCGGCCAGGTGAACGGCCGACGGGAAGACGTCGTTCGACGACTGGCCCATGTTCACGTGGTCGTTCGCGTGCACGCCCTCGCCGGCGAGGCTCGCGATGACCTCGTTGGCGTTCATGTTCGACGACGTGCCGGAGCCGGTCTGGAAGACGTCGATCGGGAACTGGTCGTCGTGGCGGCCCGCGCCGACGTCGTCGGCGGCGGCCGCGATGCGGTCGGCGACGGCGGAGTCGAGCAGGCCGAGGTCGGCGTTCACGTGGGCGGCGGCGGCCTTGATCCGGCCGAGCCAGTGGATGACCGGCGCGGGGATCGGCTCACCCGAGACGGGGAAGTTCTCGACCGCCTTTCGAGTCTCGCCGCCCCAGAGCTCGGTCTTGCCGGTCGTCTCGGTCATCTCACGGAGAGTACTTGCGCTCGCGAAAGAGGCGCGACATTCGCCAGGCGTGGCGGTAGGCCGCCGGGAGGCGGCGGCGGGACGTTCGGAGGGCGTCGTAGAGGGCGACGGTCGCGTCCTTCGTGACCGGGGCGCCGTGGCCGACGGCGACGGCGAGGGGGTCGAGGTCGTGCAGGGCCTTTCGCGGGGGGAAGGGACGGGCGGCGGGGTGGACGCCGAGCCGCTCCTCGTCGGTCGCGACGAAGTAGGCGGCGGTGCCCAGGATGTCGGCCACGACGAGGAGGCGCCGGTCGGGCATCCAGAGCGCGACCTCGTGCCAGCCGGGGAAGCGGACGGTGCGGCGCCGCTCGATGCCGCGGGGGAGCGGCGCGTTCACGGCGACCGTGTGGCGGGCGGCGATCGCGTCGGCGTCGCGGCGGTGGCGATCCATGAGAAGCGCCACGCCGATGACCGGCGCGCCGGCGAGTGCCGCGTCGAGCTCGGGAGCGTCGAGCGGGTCGACCAGGAGCCAGCCGTTCTCGAGCCGGACCGCGGTCGAGGCTCGCCGCAGGAACTCGTCCGGGTGGGCGAGCCAGGCGAAGCTTCCATGCTCATCGAGGCGGTGCGTCTCCAGGGCGGCGGGATGGTAGCCGGGCCGCCGAGCGGATCACCGGCG
>DATAEI010000146.1:0-14203 GCA_036258075.1 Gaiellales bacterium | reverse complement strand
AGGCTAGGCACGGTCGCCCCCCTCGAGGAGCACGAACGACGTGGGGCGCACATGCAGCCGGCCGCCGGCGAGCGACCCCGCGCCCGGGCCGGCGAAGCGGGCGTCCGCCGAGTCGAGCGCGACGCGCAGGCCGGCCCGCGCAAAGGGGATCTCGAGCTCGCGGTCGGCCTCACCGAAGTGCAGGCACGCGATCCACTCGTGGCCTTCGGCGACGCGCCGCACCCACACGACCGGCGGCTCGTCGGTTCGCACCGTCTCGAGGCTCTCGGAGCCGGCGCGGCGCATGCGCAGCAGCTCCCGGTACCAGGCCAGGACGCCGGCGTGGCGGCCTTCCGACCGCGCGTCCCAGTCGAGCCGCGCGCTCGCGTAGGTCTCCTCCGCCTGCGGGTCGGGCGGCTCGCCCTGCCACCGGAAGGCGGCGAACTCCGCCGCCCGCCCGCGGCGCACCGCCTCGGCGAGGTCCGGATCCGTGTGGCTCGTGAAGTACGGGAACGGCGCTTCCTCGCCGTGCTCCTCGCCCATGAAGAGGAGCGGCAGGTACGGCGAGATCAGGACGGCGCCGGCCGCGAGCTTGGCCGCCTCGATCCCGGCCTGGGCGACCAGCCGGTCGCCCCGGGCGCGGTTGCCCACCTGGTCGTGGTTCTGCGAGCAGACCACAAAGCGGCTGGGCGGGAGCCCGCGCGCCGAGGCGCCGTGGGTGCGGCCCCGGTACGACGAGCGGACGCCGTCGAGGACGAACGGCTCGCGGAACGCCTTGGCGAGCGGCGCCGTCCCGCCGAAGTCCGCGTAGTAGCCGTGGTGGTCGCCGGTCACGAGCGCGTGCAGGGCGTGGTGGAGGTCGTCGGCCCACTGGGCGTCCATCCCGAGCCCGCCCGCGGCCAGGGGCGTCACCATCCGCGGGTCGTTCAGGTCGCTCTCCGCGATGAGGTGGAGCCGCCGCCCCAGCCGCTCGGCGAGCTCCTCGGTGCGCATCGCGAGCTCGGCCAGGATGTGGACGGCCGACCGGTCGGGGATCTGGTCTGCCGCATCGAGCCGCAGGGCGTCGACGTGGAACTCCTCGAACCAGCGCAGGGCGACGCCGGCGAGGTAGGCGCGGACCGCGTCGGACCCCGGCCCGTCGACGTTCATCGCCGGGCCCCAGGGGGTGCGGTACCGATCCGTCAGGTACGGCCCGTAGCGGGGCAGGACGTTCCCCTCCGGGCCGAGGTGGTTCAGGACGACGTCGAGGCACACCGCGAGCCCCGCGGCGTGGGCCGCGTCGACCAGCCTCCGCAGGCCGTCGGGGCCGCCGTAGGAATGCTGCACGGCGGACGGGAAGACCCCGTCGTAGCCCCAGTTGCGCGCGCCGGGGAACTGCGCCACGGGCATGAGCTCGACGGCCGTCACGCCGAGCTCCGCCAGCTCGCGAAGCCGCGGGACGATCGCGTCGAACGTGCCCTCCGGCGTGAACGTCCCGACGTGAAGCTCGTAGAAGACGAGCCGGTGAAGCGGCACGCCGCGCCACTCGGCGTCCGTCCATGCGAACGCGTGGTCGACCACGGCCGACGGGCCGTCGACCCCGTCCGGCTGGAACCCGGACGCGGGGTCGGCCAGCGGCTCCCCGTCGTCCAGCCGGTAGCGGTACCGGCGGCCCGTGGTGACGCCCGCGACCGCCGCCCCGAAGTAGCCGTCGCCGGAGGCCTCGAGCTCCTCGGCCTGGTCGGGATCGACCAGCTCCACGGTCACGCGCGTGGCGCTCGGCGCCCACACGTCGAACCGGCAGGCTCCGCCGGGGAGCGCGCGCGCTCCCACCGCCGGGAGAGGTGCGATCACTCCGCGGCCTCGTGGGCCAGGATCAGGCACGAGAGCGGCGGCAGCGTGACCAGAAGCGAGTCGTCGCGGCCGTGGGCCGGCTCCGGGGTCGTCCGCACGCCGCCCAGGTTGCCCGCGCCGCTGCCGCCGTACTCGGCCGCGTCGCTGTTTGCAACCTCGCGCCAGAGCCCGGGCCGCGGCGCCCCGATCCGGTAGTTCGGGCGGACGACGGGCGTGAGGTTGAGGACGGCGAGCGCGGCGTCGGCGCCGCCGGCCGACAGGCGCAGGAACGCGAGCACGCTCGAGTCGCTGTCGGATGCGTGCACCCACTCGAACCCGTGCGGGTCGCAATCGAGCTCATGCAGTGCGGCCCGGTCGCGATAGAGCCGGTTCAGGTCGGCCACCCAGCGGCGGATGCCCTCGTGGGCGGGATCGTCGAGCAGGTGCCAGTCGAGGCTCGCGTCGTGGTTCCACTCCGTCCACTGGCCGAGCTCGGCGCCCATGAACAGCAGCTTCTTGCCCGGCACTGCGTACATGTAGCCGTAGAGCGCGCGCAGGTTCGCGCGCCGCTGCCAGTCGTTCCCCGGCATCTTCGAGAGCAGCGACCGCTTGCCGTGCACGACCTCGTCGTGCGAGAGCGGCAGGACGTAGTTCTCGGTGAAGGCGTAGAGCCCGCGGAACGTGAGCTCGTGGTGGTGGTGGCGGCGGTGGATGGGGTCGTGCTCGAAGTAGGCGAGGGTGTCGTGCATCCAGCCCATGTCCCACTTGAGGCCGAACCCGAGGCCGCCGAGATAGGTCGGCCGCGACACCATCGGCCAGGCCGTCGACTCCTCCGCGTAGGTCTGGATGTCGGGATGCGCGGAGTAGACGCTCGTGTTCAGCGTGCGCAGCAGCTCGATCGCCTCGAGGTTCTCGCGGCCGCCGTACCTGTTGGGGATCCACTCACCGTCCTCGCGCGAGTAGTCGAGATAGAGCATCGATGCCACGGCATCGACCCGCAGGCCGTCGCCGTGGTAAGCGTCGAGCCAGTGCATGGCGCTCGAGAGCAGGAAGCTGCGAACCTCGTCGCGGCCGTAGTTGAAGATGTAGCTCCCCCAGTCCGGATGGAACCCCTGGCGCGGGTCGGCATGCTCGTAGAGGTGCGTCCCATCGAACTCGGCCAGACCGTGCGGGTCGGTGGCGAAGTGGGACGGCACCCAGTCGAAGATGACGCCGATCCCCTCCCCGTGCAGCGCATCCACGAGCGCCATCAGGTCCTCCGGCCGGCCGTAGAGGCTCGCCGGGGCGAAGTAGCCGGTGATCTGGTAGCCCCATGACCCGGTGAACGGATGCTCCATCACCGGCAGGAGCTCGACGTGGGTGAACCCATTCTCGCGAACGTGCTTCGGGAGCTCCTCGGCGAGCTCGAGGTACGTGAGCGGGCGGTCCTCCTCGACCCGGCGCCGCCACGAGCCCACGTGCAGCTCGTAGATCGCGATCGGCGCGTCGAGCGCGTTCCGGCGGCCGCGCGACGCCATCCACTCGTCATCCCGCCACGGGTGCTCGCCGCCCCAGACCACCGAAGCCGTCCGCGGCGGCACCTCCGCCTGCCACGCGAACGGGTCGGCCTTCAGGTGGCGGCCGTGCGCCGTCGCGATCGAGTACTTGTAGGTCGCCCCGGCCCCGACCCCCGGCACGAACCCCTCCCAGATCCCGGAGCTCGCCCGCGGCAGCAATGCGTCGCGCGCGTCGTCCCAGCCGTTGAAGTCGCCGACAACGGCGACGTCCGCCGCGCTCGGCGCCCACACGGCGAAGTACGTGCCGGAGACGCCGCCGGCCTGCATCGGATGCGCGCCGAGCTTGGCGGCGAGGCCCGAATGCGTGCCCTCGTTGAAGAAGTGCAGGTCGTCATCCGTGAGGAGCGAGACGCCTGCGGCCGAGGCGGCGCGCGTCATGCGGCATCCTCCCGCAGCTCGGCGATCCGGCGGATCAGCGCGGGCAGCCCGGGCACGCCGTCGAGCTGGTCCACGCCGAAGCGGGCCCGGCGGCGCCAGTTGCGCCCGCCCGCCGTGCCGGGCACGTTCTGGGGATCCGGCTCGTTCCAGAGATCCTCGAGGTTGATCATCAGCGCGCCCGCATCCGACCGCGCCAGCTCCTCCAGGCACGCCGCGAGCACGCTCGGGCCGTCGCCCGCGGGATATCCACGGCGCGACACGGCGGCCCGGAGCCGCTCACACGGCGGCCCGTCCTCGGCCCAGAATCCTGCGAAGGTCGGCATGTCATGCGTATTCATGCCCGCGAGCGCCGACCGAGGCACATCGCCGAGCGGGTCGCCGTCCCCGCCGGCCTCGGCCTGCACCACGAACGAGCGCATGAGGCCGCGCGCTGCCATGGTCCTTCGCACCACCGCGGGCACCGTCCCGAGGTCCTCGCCGACGATCGCCGCCGCTGCGCGGTGCGACTCGATGCACAGCACGGCGTAGAGCTCCGAGGCCGGGTAGCGCACGTACACCCCGTCCGAGGCCGGGAACCCGTCCGGGACCCAGAAGGTGCGGTGCATGCCCATCACGTGGTCGATCCGGGCGGCGGACGCATGCCGCAGGAGCTCGCGCACGCACGCGATCGGGTAGGCGTGACCGCGGTCGCGGATCCGGCCGGGATGAAGCGGCGGGATGCCCCAGCGCTGCCCAGAGGTGAAGAAGTCGTCGGCCGGAGCGCCGATCGATGCCCCGGCGGCGAACGCGTCGCGGAAGCGCCACGTGTCGTAGCCGGAGGCGTGCACGCCGAGCGGCATGTCGAGGTAGAGGCCTGCGCCGCTGGCGCCGATCCCGCCGAGCTGGGTCGCCGAGAGCCACTGCGCGTAGGCGTGGTAGCGCGCCGCACGGCCGCCTCCGTCCACGTCGAGCGGCCCGGAGCGCCATTCCCGCCATCCCGCGCCCTCCGCCTCGCACCGGGCCCGGAAGGCCGCGTAGGCGCGCAGCTCGGGGTGGGACTCGAGGTGGCGCTCGAACGCATCGAGCCGCGCGCCGGCGAGCGAGGCGAGCATGGCCTCGAGGATCGCCCGCCGTCCCGCCGCGGCGGCCGCGTAGTCGACGAGGCGCCCCGAGGCGTCCGGCGCGGCCGCCACCAGCCGGCGGGCCTCGCCGCTCGTCTCGAGCTCGGGCACCGTCCCGGGATCGACGTAGAGCTCGTTCCAGAAGAGCCGGCTCACCGGGGCGTACGGGCTCGGATCGAACGGGCGCCCGAGGAACGCGGCGAAGAGCGGCGTCGACCCGACGGCGCGGCCGCCGTGGCGGGCCGTCCACGCCGCCAGGCGGCGGAGGCCTCCGAAGTCTCCGGGGCCGAACGGGCCGGGCAGCGCGTAGAGCGGCAGGAACACGCCCCACCACCGGCCGGCCTCCGCATACGCCGTGCGCGGCGCCGAGACCACGAGCACGGTCGCCTCGCGGCCGCCCGCCACGACGTGCAGGGCGTGGTATCCGACGGGAAGGCGCGCGAGCCGAAGCATCGCCCCGGCGCGGGCGGTGCCGTGGCGCTCGCCGCCGTCCTCGAGGGCGAGCGTCCACTCGGCGCGGCCGCGGCCGCCAACCGCGACGGCGGTGGAGCCGCCCCATGCCACGGCGACGGGCTCGGCGAGCCGGCCGGCGCGCTCGGCCCGAAGCGCGTCCAGGGCCTCGGCAGCGCCTGCGCCGTCCGCGCCGACCTCGTGGCCGAGCGCCGCGAGGACGGCCGCGAGCGCCGGTCCCGAGGCGCGCATGCGGCGGCCGCGGACGTCCGTGTAGCTCCGCTGCACCCCCGCCTCGCGCGCGAGCGCCGCCATGGCCGCGGCCCGGTCCGTCACTCGACCAGGAGCTCCTCGAGCCCGCGTGCGGGGATGATGACCCAGTCCGGCCGGTTGTCGAGCTCGTAGCCAAGCTCGTAGACGGCCTTCTCCAGCAGGAAGAGGTCGAGCAGACGGCCGAACTCGGCGTCGTCCTCGGGCACGATGCCGGCCGGCGCCACCGCCTCGCGGTAGGCGCGCACGAAGGCCGCCGACACCCAGCCGCGCCAGGTGAGGATCCACGCCTCCGCCGGCCCGCCGACGGCGTCGCCACGGCCGCTCTCGCGGAAGAGCGCCGCGTACGCCGCATAGTGGAACGAGCGCAGCATGCCGGCGACGTCCTGCACCGGCGAGCGCTTGAGCCGCCGCTGCCCGAGGGGCCGTGCGGGCTCGCCTTCGAAGTCGATCATGACGACGTCGCGCCCCGTCCAGAGCACCTGCCCAAGGTGGAAGTCGCCGTGCGTCCGGATCCGCATCCCCGTGAGCGGCCGCTCGAGCAGGGCCCGCATCCGGGCCAGCGCGCGCTGCTCGCCGTCCTCCACGCCGGAGAGCTCGGCCAGCTCGCCGCCCGCCCGCCGGGCGGCGGCGAAGACCCGCCGGATGAGCGTCCGCAGCGACTGCATGAGCGCCCGCTGCTGGAGCGCCGAGAAGGTCTCGGGACGAAACGCGGCGTCGTCACGGGTGGACGCGAGCGCGACGTGCATCTGCCCGGTCCGCTCGCCGAGCAGGCGGGCGAACTCGAGGTGCGCGCCGATCGCATCTCGCGCCTCCGCGGGAGGCTCGGTGCGCGCCAGCTCCACGACGTGCCCGGGGACCGGCGCCGGGTGTACCGGGTTCTCGCTCGCCAGGGCGCGCTCGAGGAAGAGGATCACCTCGTCGAGCGTGTAGGCCCAGGTGTCGCCCTCGTTGGGGACGTAGCCCTGGAGAAAGCCAATTGTGAAGGGCTCGCCGCGGCGGCGGTGGTACTCGAGCGTCCCCGCGGCGGGTGACACGTGCGGGAACCCGAGCCGCGTGAGCAGGCCGGTCAGCTCGGCCTCGGGATTCGGGCCGGCCTCGATCCGGCGGAAGAGCTTCAGGACGAGGCTCTGGTCATACGCGACCGAGCTGTTGGACTGCTCGGCGCCGAGCGGCGCCGGCTCGAGCGGAGCCCCGTCTCCCGCGATCCGGCGCAGCTCCGGCGTCCGGGTGACGCCGAGCGCCCCGTTTCGGCCCACGACCCTGCGGCCGCGGCGAATGAGCTCGAGGAGCCCGGTGGCGAGCGCCGGGTCGGCGGCGCCGGGGAGGAGCGCCAGCCGGCCCGTCTGCATCTGGAGGATCGCAATGGCGTCGTCGGACGACCGGGCGGCGTCGTCCTCCGCGAGCGGCCGCGCGACCACCGCCAGGGAGTACGTGTCGGGCTCGCCCTCGGTGTACTCGACCCTGACGAGGCACAGGTAGCCGGCCTCGCGGCGGCTCGGCCCCGGGATGCGGATAGCCTCCTGGAGGGTCGTCCGCCGGATGCGGCGCGACTTGCCGGCGAACCAGCGCCGCGACGGCAGGAACCGGACGAGCGCCTCCTCGAGCTGGCGCCGGCCCCGGCCTTCGAAGACGGCCGGCCACCGGCCGGTGACGCGGATCTCCGGCGTGGGCCCCGCGGCGTGCTCCACCTCCTGCTCGGAGGGCGTGAGCGCGAAGACGTAGAAGTCGTGCGGGCCGAGCGCGAGGGCGTACAGGCTGTCGCCCGAGACGGCGGGAAAGAGGCTGTGGCCCAGGAGCTCCTCCGGGACGAGGCCGTCCAGGCGGCGCAGGTCGAGCTCGACGTACTGCGCCCGCCGGGACAGGTTCGCCACGACCAGGATGCGCTCGTCGCCGAGCTCGCGCATGAAGGCGAGCACCTTGCGGTTCTCGGGATAGAGGAACTCGAGCGAGCCCCGGCCGAACGCCGGGAACCGCTTTCGAAGCGCGATCATCCGCTTCATCCACCAGAGCAGCGAGCTGGAGTTGGCCTGCTGGGCCTCGGCGTTCACGGCGCCGTACTCGGGGTCGCTGATCACGGGCAGGTAGAGCTGCTGCGGATTGGCGCGGGAGAAGCCGGCGTTTCGGTCGGCGCTCCACTGCATCGGCGTGCGAACGCCGTTTCGGTCGCCCAGGTAGATGTTGTCGCCCATGCCGAGCTCGTCGCCGTAGTAGATGACCGGCGTGCCGGGGAGCGAGAGCAGGAGCGCGTTCACGAGCTCGATCACGCGGCGGTCGTTCCCGAGGAGCGGCGCCAGCCTGCGGCGGATACCGAGGTTGATGCGCGCCTGGGGGTCGTCCGCGTAGGTGCGGTACATGTAGTCGCGCTCCTCGTCGGTGACCATCTCGAGCGTGAGCTCGTCGTGATTTCGCAGGAAGATGGCCCACTGGCAGCCGTCGGGGATCGGCGGCGTCTGGGCGAGGATGTCGATGAGCGGGTAGCGGTCCTCCATCCGCACCGCCATGAACATCCGCGGCATGAGCGGGAAGTGGTAGGCCATGTGGCACTCGTCGCCGTCGCCGAAGTAGGCGACCGCGTCCTCGGGCCACTGGTTCGCCTCGGCGAGCAGCATCCGGTCGCCGTACCGCCGGTCGATGTGGCGGCGCAGGTGCTTCAGCGCCTGGTGGGTCTCGGGCAGGTTCTCGCAGTTCGTGCCCTCCCGCTCGTAGAGGTAGGGCACCGCGTCGAGCCGCAGACCGTCCACGCCCATGTCGAGCCAGAAGTCGACGACGGCGAACATCGCCCGCCGCACCTCCCGGTTCTCCCAGTTGAGATCGGGCTGGTGCGAGTAGAACCGGTGCCAGTAGTAGGCGCCGGCCGTGGCGTCCCACGACCAGTTCGAGCTCTCGAAGTCGCTGAAGATGATGCGCGCGTCGGAGTACGGGTCGGGCGAGTCGCTCCAGACGTAGAAGTCGCGCGCGCGGCTCCCCGGCTCGGCGCGGCGGGCGCGCTGGAACCAGGCGTGCATGTCGGACGTGTGGTTCAGGACGAGCTCGGTGATCACGCGCAGGCCGCGCCCGTGCGCCGCGCGCAGGAACGCCCGGAAGTCGCGCATCGTGCCGTAGTCGGGGTGCACCTCGCGGTAGGACGCGATGTCGTAGCCGTCGTCGCGGAGCGGCGACGGGTAGAAGGGCAGGAGCCAGATCGCGGTGACGCCGAGGTCCTCGAGGTAGTCGAGCCGCTGGGTGAGGCCGCGGAAGTCGCCGATGCCGTCGCCGTCCGAATCGGCGAACGCGCGCACGTGCACCTCGTAGATGACGGCATCCTCGTACCAGTGGGCGGCGGTGGGGTTGGGCTCGCGCGGGCGGACCGGGGTGCTCATGCGAAGTACTCGAAGTCCTGCTCGCTGCGAAGGCGGCGGCGAATGTGGAAGAGGTGGGCGGGGCTGCGGTTGGGATCGAGCTCGACATAGTTGCGCGGGCCCTGCCAGACGTAGGTCTCGCCGTCGAGGAGGTCGTGCATCTGGAAGGGGTGCTCGGGATCGATCCCGAGGTCGGCGAGCGGCAGGTCGATCCAGCCCGACTGGACGTAATGAGGGTCGAGGCTCACCACCGCGAGGATCAGGTCGGCCATGTCCGCGGTGTGCTTGCTGTAGGCCACGAGCGCGTCGTTTGGGATCTGGTGGAACCGCACGCGCTCGTTGGACTGGAGGGCGGGATGGGAGCGGCGGGCGGCGTTCACGGCGCGGACGAGCGGCGCGAGCGAGCGGGGGTCGTCGAGATCCCAGTTCCGAAGCTGGTACTTCTCGGAGTCCAGGTACTCCTCGCTTCCCGGCCGCAGGCCGCGCTGCTCCACGAGCTCGAAGGCCGGCCCGTACACGCCGTAGCTCGCCGAGAGCGTCGCCGCGAGGACGAGCCGGGCCGCGAAGGTCGGGCGCCCGCCCGACTGCATCGCCTCGGTCAGGATGTCGGGTGTGTTCGGCCAGAAGTTCGGCCGGAAGTACTCGGCCACGTCCGTCTCGGTCAGCTCGCGCACGTACTCCTCGAGCTCGTGCTTGGTGTGCCGCCACGCGAAGTAGGTGTACGACTGGCTGAACCCGACCTTCGCGAGCCGCTCCATCACCCGCGGCCGAGTGAAGGCCTCGGCCAGGAAGATCACCTCAGGACGGTCGCGCTTCACCTCCGCGATCAGCCACTCCCAGAACCCGAACGGCTTCGTGTGCGGGTTGTCGACCCGGAACACGACGACGCCCTGCTCGATCCAGAAGCGGACGACGTCGAGCAGCGCCTGCCAGAGCGCCTCCCACGCCTCGCACTCGAAGTCGAGCGGGTAGATGTCCTCGTACCGCTTCGGCGGGTTCTCGGCGTAGCGGATCGAGCCGTCGGGCCGGTGGCGGAACCACTCCGGGTGCTCGGAGACCCACGGGTGGTCGGGCGAGCACTGAAACGCGATGTCGAGGGCGAGCGCGATGCCCTGCTCGGCGCAGGCTTCGGCGAGGCGGCGGACGTCCGCAACGCTCCCGAGCTCGGGGTGGACGGCCGTGTGCCCGCCCTCGGCGGAGCCGATCGCCCATGGGCTTCCGGGATCGGCCGGGCCGGAGCCGGCCGTGTTGTTCGGGCCCTTGCGCTGGCCCGCGCCGATCGGATGGATCGGCGGCAGGTAGAGGACGTCGAACCCCATGTCGGCGACCCGCGGCAGCGCCGCCTCGACGTCGCGCAGCGTCCCGTGCCGCCCGTCCTCGCCGAGCGACCGCGGGAAGAGCTCATACCACGCGCCGCACCGCGCCAGGGGCTGGTCGACGCGGATCGTCACGGAGTCCGGCGAGCCGACGGCGTGCGGCCGCGGGTCGTGCTCGCACATGAGCTCGGCGAGCTCGTCCGCCAGTGCGGCCGCCGCGGCCGGGCCCTGCTCGGCGCCCCGCAGGAGCGCACTCCAGCCGGCGAGCTCTGCGGCGGCCGGTTCCGAGGCCGAGCTCGCAGCGGCGTCGACGAGCCGCGCCCCCTCCTCGAGCTCCCCGCGCACGTCCTGCCCGGCGGTCACCCGCCGCTCGAGCTGGTCGCGCCAGCCGGCGAAGCGGTCGATCCACCCGGTGACGGAGAAGCGGTAGCACCCGAGCCGTTCGACCGGGAACCTCCCTGCAAAGCGGTCGTTTCCGAGCGGCTGCATGCGCGCCTCGCGCCAGCGCCGGTCGCGCTCGTGCCTGAAGCGGATCGCGGCGGCGACGACCTCGTGGCCGTCGGCGAACACGTCGGCGCGCACCTCGACCTGGTCACCGACGACGCGCTTCACGGGAAAGCGCCCGCAGTCCACCTGTGGCGTCACGCCCTCGATTACGACACGGCGACGCCCGTCCTTGTCAGGGCTCATACGACCCGTTCCCTACCCGGATGCCGCGGCCCGCATGCCCGAATCTCACGACCGGTCACGTGGCGGAAGGCTAGCCTCAGGTCGATGCCTGGGACGGCCCCGCCGGAGCACCGCGTGAGCGACGGCCCCGCCGGCGTGATCCGGCCGGTTGCGGCGGCGGTGATCCGCGACGGCGAGCGGCTGCTCGTCTGGGAGGACCACGACCCCGCAACCGGCGCCGTCGTCTCCGTCCCGCTCGCCGGGGGGATCGAGTTCGGTGAGACCGGCGCCGACGCGATCACCCGCGAGCTCGCGGAGGAGATCGGTCGCGTCCCGGCCTCGGTCTCGTTCCTCGGGCTCTTCGAGGAGGTCTTCGACTGGAACCGCCGGCGGCGGCACGAGCTGTGGCTCGTCTATGACGTCGAGCTGCCCGGCGATGGGCTCGGCCATCTCGACGAGGTGGTCGTGCGCGAGGACGACGGCACGGCGTACCTCGCCCGCTGGCGCACGCTGGACGAGCTCCGCGACCCGGCGCGCCGGCTCGTGCCGGACGGCCTCCTCGACCTGATTCAGCCCGGCTGACCGGGAAGCGCCGCGCGGGCCCGGCGCGCAGCCGCCGTTCCCGTCTCGATCGCCGTCTCGATGTAGGTGGTGCCGAGGTAGTCGCCCGCGAGGTGCACCGCTCCGAGCGGTCGCTCCAGCGCGGCCTGGAGGAGATGGCGCCCCGGCCGCGGGTGCGGGAGGCCCGGGCTCCAGCGGCGGATGACCGTCTCGCGCACCTGCCCGCGCAGCGCCGGGAAGAGCCTCTGGAGGTCGTCGAGGAAGCGCCGCTCGACCGCGGCATCGTCGAGCTCGGCCAGGTCGCGGGCGAGGCCGGCCGCGGCGTAGACCATGAGCGTCCCGCCCGGGTCGCGGGTGCCCCCACCGCGCAGGGCGTTGGCAGTGTTGAAGAGCATGTTGAACGACATCCCCGGCGTCGCCGCGGCGTACACGCCGTCGTACGGCATCGGCCCGGCCTCGCCGGTGAGGAAGGCGCCGACCACGTACGGGCCGTAGGTGACGCCGGCGAGCGCCCGCGCGACCTCGTCGGGCAGGCCCGCGACGATCCGGCGGGCGGCGGGCGCCGGGGTGGCGACGATCGCGGCCCGGGCGTGGATCCGCACCTCGGCGCTCCCGTCCCGGCAGGTGACGACCACGCCGTCCGGCGCCGGCTCGACGCCGGTCACGGGCGTTCCGGTGTGGATGCGGTCGCCGAGCGCCGCTGCGATCGCCTCCGGCAGGCGGCTCGACCCGCCCAGCATCGTCCGCGTCAGGCCGCGGCTGCGGTCCCACACAAGCTGGAAGTAGCCGATGCCGTACCCGGCCGACACCTCCTCAGGCTCGCCCGACGATCGCCGGATCGTGGCCCGGAGCACCGCGTCGACCGCCGGGCGCACCGGGCCCAGGAACTCCGAGAAGGTCGCGTCGTCGCGAAAGGCCAGCACCCGGCCGCGGCGCTCCGCCTCCGACTCGCCCTCGCGCAGGCGCGACACGCGGGCGTACTGCGCCACCGCCAGCCGCAGGCGCGCGCCGGTCCGGAGGAGCGCCATCCGGTCGACCATGGGAATCGGCGCGCGCAGTGGGTACGACTCGACCGGGCCGCCGGCGAGAAGCCGGCCGCCCACCGCCAGGCCCGCGAGCACACCCGGCAGCTCGGCCGCCTCGACGCCGGTCGCCTGGAGCAGCCGGCCCGTGGCCGTCTCCGGGCCGCCGACGACATGGCCCCCGAAGTTCAGCCAGTACGCACCGCGCGGCTCGGACATGAGCCGCCCGCCGGCCCGGGGCTCCGCCTCGAGGACGACCACGTCGCGGTCGCGCAGCTCCCACGCCGCCGCGAGGCCGGCGATGCCCCCGCCGACCACGACCACCTCTGCGCGCTCGGGGAGCATTCGCCCGAGCGTACTGGATGCGTGGGCCGCGGCCCGGCCGGGAAGGGAGGATGCATCCCGATGTCCCGCCTCGCGCGCACTCACTCGGTGTTCCTCGGCGGCCCGGGCGTCCGCTATGAGGAGCGGCCGCCGCACCCCGCGCTCGCGCCCTGGATCGCGGTGCGCTGGCGGATCGAGACCGACGTCGACTTCGACCTGCGCATCCCGCCTGACGGATGCATGGACATCATCGGCGGCGACGCGATCGGCTCGTTCTCGTCGTTCGGCACGGCGCACCTGCCCGCGGGGAGCGTCTCGGAGGGGGTCCGGTTTCATCCCGGCGGGTTCCCGGCGCTCTACGGCGTGCCGGCGAGCGAGCTGGTCGGCCTGCGCGTCCCCCTCGGCGACATCGTCCCCGGGGCTCGCCCGCTCGAGCGCCTGGCCGCCGACGCGCCTGCGCCCGACCCGCTGGTGCGCGCCGTCTGGTCGGGATCCGACCTCCGGGCGATCTCCCGTGGCCTCGGATACGGCGAGCGCCAGATCAGGCGGCGCATCGTGGCGGCAACCGGCCACGCGCCCAAGCGGCTCATGCGGATCGCCCGGATGCAGCGGCTGCTGCTGGACGGCCGCGGCGAGAGCTGGGCCCGTTCCGCCGTCGAGCACGGCTACTACGACGAGGCGCACATGGCCAACGACGTGCGCGAGCTCGCCGGGGCCACGCCGCACGCGCTGCTTGGACGTCCGGTTCTTCCAAGCCCGGCTCGGGAGCCGTCCCTAACGTCTCGGTGACACCCACGAGAACCGAGGAGGTTCCCGATATGGATATCCGCTTCATCACCGGCGTCGCCGTCGTCACACCCGATCCCCCGAGGAGCCGGGAGCTCTACGTCGACGCGCTCGGCCTGCCGCTCGAGGCCGACGCCGGCGGCGACTACTTCCACACCGAGAAGATCGACGGCACCCGCCACTTCGGGGTCTGGCCGCTGAGCGAGGCCGCCCGGGCGTGCTTCGGGAGCGAGGGCTGGCCCGCGGACGTGGCCGTGCCCCAGGCCTCGATCGAGTTCGAGGTCGACGACGCCGGCGCGGTCGCCGGCGCCGCAGCCGAGCTGGAGGAGAGGGGCTTCCGGCTCCTGCACCCCGCCCGGACCGAGCCGTGGGGGCAGACGGTGGCGCGCCTGCTCTCGATCGAGGGCCTGATCATCGGCATCTCGTACGTCCCGCAGATGCATGGGGATGGATGAGGCCCGGCTACCATCGACCGCATGCCGGTCATCGAGGGCTACGGCTTCGGGCACGCGCGACCTCCCTAGACGCTTTTCTTGGAGGCATGGTTTCAGGAACTTCGCGCCGCTGGGCGCTCGGCATCCCGTCTCAGGCTTGATGACCGGCGGATTTACCTACCGGTCGCCCTACGCGGTTACCCCA
>DATAEI010000145.1:0-6451 GCA_036258075.1 Gaiellales bacterium | reverse complement strand
GCCCGTCACCTGTCGATCGCCCGGGCGGCGCCGGGCACGGTCAGCCACACGTCCGCTCCCCGCCCGTCGCCGTCCACCCCGGCCACACCGCCGTGAGCCTCGGCGATGGCCCGCACGATGGCCAGGCCGAGGCCGGCGCCGCCACGCGACCGGGCATGGTCGTGGCGCGAGAACCGCTCGAACGCGCGGCCGCAGAACTCCGGCGGGATGCCCCCGCCCCCGTCGCTCACCTGCAGCTCGACCATCGCGCCCGCCTGGGCGGCCGACACGCGCACCTCGCCCTCGCCGTAGCGCAGCGCGTTGTCGACCAGGTTCCCGAGCGCCTGCTCGAGGCGGAGGCGGTCGCCGCGGAGCCGCAGGCCGTCGGGCTGAGAGGTGGCAATGGGGCGGTTCCCGGCCTGCGCGCGCCACTCGAAGCGGCTCACGACAGACGTCAGCAGGTCGGCCGCATCCAGCGTCTCGATCCGGAGCGGAAGCTCTCCGCCGTGCGACCGGGCGAGGAGGAGGAGATCCTCGGCCAGCTGGGCCATGCGGTCCACCTCCTGCGACGAGCGCCGGATCGCCTCGCGCAGCTCGTCGGCCGAGCCGGAGTGCCGCAGCGCCAGTTCGAGCTCGGTGCGAAGGAGCGCAAGCGGCGTCCGCAGCTCGTGGCCGGCGTCGGCGACGAAGCTCCGCTCGCGCGCGAGGGCATCCTCGAGCCGGCCGAGCATCTCGTTCAGCGTGAGTCCGAGCCGTTCGACCTCGTCGCGCGTATGCGGCACCGGCAGGCGCTCGCCGGGGCGCTCCGCCGAGATCGAGGCGGCCCGGCGACGCATCGAGTCGACGGGACGGAGCGAGAGGCCGGCCAGGAGATAGCCGGCGACGGTGGCGACGAGCAGTGCGACCGGGCCGGCGACCAGGAGCTGGTCGCGCAGGCTGTGCAGGGTCTCGGCCCGGTTCTTGAGCGTCGCGCCGACGACCAGCACGTAGGGCGTGCCGCCGCCCCGCGTCACCGGGACGGCGAGGAAGCGCGACGGCTCGTTCAGCCCCCTCACCCGCTGCCGGTCGCCGAAGATCGACCCCTGGAGCGCGCGGCGGACGTCGGCGGGGCTCAGCACCGGCGCGGGCCCGAGCGGGCGCGTCCACTGGATCACCGCGCCGTCTCGCGCGACGAGCTGCGCGTAGCTCTCGCCGCGCTCCATGAAGGGGCCGTTCGTCGCGGCGGCCAGGCTGCCGTCCGGGTCGGAGACCACGGCGGCGAGGTCGTCCGCGCGCACCCGCAGCTCGCGGTTCAGAGCGTGGGAGAGGTGGCGGCCGAGGCTCGTGTAGACGTACCACCCGCTGCCGGCCAGGACAATGGTCATCGCGATCGCGAACGCTGCGGCGACCCTGAGCCGGATCGGGATCCGGCTCACGCCGTGGTGTCCACCCGCAGCCGGTAGCCGGCGCCGCGGACGGTCTCGATCGTCGTCGTGCCGAAGGGCTCGTCGAGCTTCTTTCGCAGGCGGCGGACGTAGACGTCGATGATGTTCGAGCTGTCCTCGTAGGTGCTGTCCCATGCGTGGGCGACGAGGTACGACCGCTTGAGCGCCTCGTCGGGCCGGCGCATGAACGTCTCGAGGATGGCGAACTCCTTCGCCGAGAGCTGGACCTCGGCGTCGCCGCGCCACACCCGCCGGCTGGCGGGATCCAGGCGGAGCCCGCCGGCCTCGAGCACGGTCGGCCGCTCGGGCTCGCGGCGGCGCGACACGGCCCGCAGCCGGGCGAGGAGCTCCGCGAATGCGAAGGGCTTCACCAGGTAGTCGTCGGCGCCGGTGTCGAGCCCGAGCACGCGGTCATCGACCGAGTCGAGCGCGGTCAGCATGACGACCGGCGCCCAGACCCGCTCCGACCGCAGCCGCCGGCACGTCTCGAAACCGTCGATGCCCGGCAGACGGACGTCGAGAATGATCGAGTCGTAGTCGCCGGCCGTCGCCATCTCGACGGCCCGCTCGCCCGTCGGGGCGACGTCGACGGCCATGCCCTCCTTCGCGAGGCCGCGGCCGACCAGCTCGGCCATATGCGGCTCGTCCTCGACGATGAGCACGCGCATGCCGCCATTGTCCCAGACCACCCGGGAAGGGTCGGGCGCGCACACAGCGAACGTCAAGATGATGTTCGGGTGGGTACTGGCAATCCTGGGACTGGGAGCCCTCCTCGCCGGGGCGGTGGCGCTGGTGGTCGGCGGCCTCCTGCTCGGGCCGCTGCTCGTCTGGGTCGCGTGGAACGTGCTCGACCTCGCCCACGCGGTCGGCGCGCCGGAGCTCGGGTTCTGGGGGATCGTCCTGGCGGCCGTCTTCCTTGCGATCGGCCTCGCCGGGCGCATCGTCATCGTCGCCGCCGTCTTCCTGATCGACCCGAGCTGGTTCCACGGCGCGGCGCGCCTGCACTGGCCCGACCCGACGCTCCGCAACTTCATCGCGATCTGCCTGCTCCTGATCGTCGCGAGCGCCTCGGCCCATTCCCACCATCACGACGGCGGCGGGCGGCGAAAACGCGAGCCGGCCTACGACGGCTGAGACTCTTCCGGATCATCCTGCCCGTGTCCGACATCGAAGCGGCCGCCCGCTTCTACGCCGGCCTGCTCGAAGATCCCGGCCGGCGCGTGTGGAGCAACCGGCACTACTTCGACTGCGGCGGCACGATCGTCGCCTGCGTCGAGCCGGCCGGCGACCGCGACGAGGCGTTTCGGCCGAATCCCGAGCACATCTACTTCAGCGTCGACGACGTCGACGCCGCCCGTGAGCGGGCCGCAGGCGCCGGAGCCGTCGAGCTGAGCGAGGTCGCCGTCCAGTCGTGGGGCGAGCGGAGCTTCTACGCCCGCGACCCGTTCGGGAACCCGATCTGCTTCGTCGACTCGGGGACGCTCTTCACCGGCGAGTGAGGCCCGTCCGGGGCCCGTCCGGGGCCGCCCGTGCGACGATGCGCTCCATGAAGGCGATGGTGCTCTCGGCGCCGAACGAGCTGGCGCTCTGCGACATCGGTGACCCGGTTGCCGGCGAGGGCGAGGTGGTCATCGAGGTCGCGGCGTGCGGCGTCTGCCGCACCGACCTCCAGATCGTCTCCGGCGACATCGCGATGCGAAAGCGACCCGTCATCCCCGGCCATCAGGTGGTGGGCCGCGTCGCGGGGACGGGTGAGCGAGTGGGGCTCGCCTGGCTGGCAGGCGCCTGCGGCCGCTGCGGGCAGTGCCTCGCCGGCCGCGAGAACCTGTGCGAGCTGGCGGATTTCCGCGGCTGGACCGTCGACGGCGGCTACGCCGAGCGGGTCGTCGCCCGGCGCGACTACGCGTTCGCGCTCCCCGACCGCCTGAGCGACGTCGAGGCCGCCCCGCTCCTCTGCGCCGGGATCATCGGCTACCGGTCGCTGCGCCTGAGCGGCATCCGGCCGGGCGGCCGGCTCGGCCTCTTCGGGTTCGGCTCGTCCGCCCACCTCGCGATCCAGGTGGCGCGCCACTGGGGATGCGAGGTGGCGGTGTTCTCCCGCTCGCCGGCCGAGCACGGGCTGGCCCACGAGCTGGGTGCCGCCTGGGTCGGCGGGTACGACGACCCGCCGCCGGAGGCGCTCGACGCGGCCGTCACCTTCGCACCCGCCGGCTCCGTCGTCGTCTCGGCGCTGAAGGCGCTCGCTCCCGGCGGCACGGTGGCGATCAACGCGATCCACCTCGACGGCATCCCGGCGTTCGACTACGACCTGCTCTGGCGCGAGCGGGTGCTCCGGTCGGTGGCGAACTTCACGCGGGCCGACGCGACGGAGTTCCTCGAGCTGGCGGCGGAGATCCCCGTCCGGGCGCAGACGCAGACGTTCGCGCTCGCCGAGGCGCCCCAGGCCCTCGCCCGCCTTGCGGCGGGCGAGGTTCAGGGCTCGGCTGTGCTGCTCGTCGGCTAGTTCGCGAACATGGCGAACCCCTGCTGGGCGCGGTTTCCGATGTGCCGGAAGTCACCACCCGCGAGGAGGTTGCCCGTCGAGACCCAGCCGGTCAGGGCGAAGACGCCCAGCGCGCTGTCGGCGCCCGGCGCCCACGGGAGCAGGTTCCCGTCCGCCTCGTCGACCGCGAGCAGCTTGTCGCGCGCGATCGGGTTCGTGCAGGTGTGCTGGCCGTGCTGCGGGCCGCAGTAGAACTGCATGTGGCCGCCGACGTAGACGATGCCCCCGACGACCGCGATCGCCTGGACGTTGCCGTTCGTGCCGCCGACCCACTTCTCCTTGCCGGCCAGCGAGAACCCGGCGAAGTTGCCGCCGCCGCCGGCCCCGGCGACGTAGACGCCCTGGGCGTCACGGGCCAGGTCGATCACCGGGTAGGCGACGTGCGAGAAGCTGACGAGCGATCCGCTGCCGCCGGGACTGACCGCCGCGAGGTGCGCCGCCGGCGTGCCGTTCACCGTGGTGAAGAAGCCGCCGACGACCACCTTGGTGGCGCCCGGCGTAATGGTGATGGCCTTCACCTGGTCGTCGGTCGACGGCGTCCAGGCGTTCAGGTTGCCGGAGGCGGTGTTGAACGCCGCGAGATGGGCGCGCGCCGCGCCGCCCGCCGCCGTGAACCCACCGCCGGCGTAGAGGACGCCGTTCGCGTACCCGAACGCCAGCACCTCGGCGTTGGCGCCGGGATGCCACGCCGTCGGGGCTCCCGTGGTCGTGTTGACCTGCGCCAGCCGCTGCCGCCCGGAGTTCCCGATCCGGGTGAACGAGCCGCCCAGATAGACGTGCGACCCGACGACCTGGATCGCCCGCACAGTGCCGTTCGCATTCGGGTTCCACGCGACGAGCGTCCCCTTGGCGATGTTGAACGCCGCCACATGGTTTCGGGTGACCTCCTGCGAGCCGGCCGGCGCGCCCGGCGGCCGCACGGCGGTGAACTGCCCGCCGATGTACACCCGGTTCTTGTGAACCACGATCACGTTCACGCGGCCGTTCGTCTGCCATGTCGGCGTCGGTGTCGTCGCAACGACGGCGAACGCCGGCGAGCCGATCGCCAGCCCGCAAAGTCCCACACCCGCGGCAATTGCAGCCGCCCGCAGTACCCGAGCCCTCATGCGCCCCCCAGTAGACGTCGAATCAGAACCCCCATCCAGGGTACCGCCGCAACCGGTCAAGTCAAGGTGCAACGCATCCCCCGCCGGACGGATTGCTGCAGGCGCCGTGACGCCGCATACTGGGACGATGGAGCCGCTCGTCTTCGAGTACCCGCACTGCGCGCTGCGTGACACCGCACAGGCCGTCGCCCGTGCCCTGCCGCCGCTCCGCGTGGCGGCCGCCCTGGCCTGGCCGGCGGCCCGGCGGGCGGACCGGGTGTCGGTGTCGCCGTCCGGCATCGAGGCGCGCAGCCTCGCGGGGCGCCACTCCATCGCCTGGAACGACGTCGCGGCGGTTCGCCGTGCGCGCACGACCTGGGGCCGCGTGACCGTCCACGTGATCAGCCGGAGCGGCTCCCAGATCGAGATCGCAGAGACGCTCCCGGGCTTCGCCGAGCTCGCCGCGATGCTGCGTCGGCCCTGCCTGGAACTGGCAGCCTGACGGGTCTCTGCGTCACCCCACGCACATCGGTATAGTCGCGCCGGGGCGGCTTCTCCGGGGGATCCGCCCCCCGAGGCTCACGCCGGCGGTGTACCGTTCGGGTGGGTCGCGGGCATAGACAAATACGCGTTGTCCCAATCCGGTGACGACCGGTCGCGAGGAAGTGGGGTCCGAAGCGAGCACACGAGCACGGACTGTCGCTGCTGCAGCGATCGCGGCAGGCTGCCTGCTCATCGGCGCGGCGATCGCGGTCGCCGATACGCAGCCGCCTCCGCCGCCGCCCCCGCCGCCGAACACCGGCGGCGGTGGGGCCGGTTCCACGACCGTGCAGACGACGACGCAGACGGCACCGCGCGACACGACCCCTCCGCCGCGGGTGCACAGCCTGCGCGTCGATGTCTCGACGCCGGGCCGGACCGTGCTGACGTGGACGCTCGTTCACCCGGCGGATATCGCGTCGGTGTTCGTGCTGCGCGGGCCCGCCGGCCGGTGCCCGACCCACCAGCCGCTTCAGCCCTCGGCGAACCGGGTCGGCGACGTGACCCCCCGCACCCGCCAGGTCGACAACAGGGAGCGGGACGGGAAGCGCTACTGCTACGCGGTCTACACGCTCGACAAGGTCGGGAACTGGGCGAGCCCGGTCGTCGCCCACGTCACGAACAAGGGCGATACGACCGCTCCTGATCCGGTCTCCGACGTGTCGACCACGACCACGAGGTCAGGGGTGCACGTGGCGTGGGCGCCCCCGCCCGACGCAGCCCAGATCCTCGTCATCCGGGGCCGGGGGGCCGCGTGTCCGGGCACGCCCGCCACGGGAACCCGAATTGGAGGCCGCGGCGTCCGGTCGAGCCAGGTCGACGCGGCCGCCGACACGACGACCGCCCACTGCTACAGCGTCTTCGCCCTCGACCAGGCGGGC
>DATAEI010000144.1:0-2439 GCA_036258075.1 Gaiellales bacterium | reverse complement strand
CTGGCGACGGTCGCCGAGGCGGTCTGCGACGAGGCCGCCCGCGTCCTCGCCGCGTGACCGCGCTCAGAGCGCGGCCCGGTCGACCTCCAGGTCGCCCGGGCTGAAGAGGACGAAGACGAGCCGCCACCCGCCGCCGGCCGCCTCGGCTGCGGCGGCAGTGGTGCGAAGCGCGATCGGTGCCGCCCCGTCGACCGGGAACCCGAAGATCCCGGTCGAGATCGCCGGGAACGCGATCGAGGAGCATCCGAGCTCCGCGGCGACCTCCACGGATCGCCGATAGGCCGAGGCGAGCAGCTCGTCCTCGCCGACGTCCCCTCCGCGCCAGAACGGTCCCACCGCGTGGATGACATACCGAGCCGGCAGGCGCCCCGCGGTCGTCGCCTTCGCGTCACCGGTCTTGCAGCCGCCCAGGCGGACGCACTCCTCCATGATCGCCGGCCCGCCCGCCCGGTGGATCGCGCCGTCCATGCCGCCGCCGCCCCGCAGGCCCTCGTTCGCGGCGTTCACGATCGCGTCGACCACGACCGTCGTGATGTCGCCCTGCACGATCTCGATCGCAACACCCACGGCTCCCGAGGATAGCCAGAGACAGGCCCTCGGTAGACTTCCTGCGATGAAGCGCTACCACGTGACGACGTTCGGCTGCCAGATGAACGTGCACGACTCCGAGCGGATCAAGGGCCTTCTGGAGTCGCTCGGTCTCGGCGAGGCGGGCTCGGCCGACGACGCCGATTTCCTGGTCTTCAACACCTGCACGATCCGCGAGAAGGCCGACGACCGGCTGGTGGCGCACCTGATGGACGCGCGCGCGGCCAAGCGGCGCGACCCCGACAAGGTGATCGTGGTCGGCGGCTGCTGGTCGGAGTCGATGAAGGACGAGCTCTTCGACCAGTACCCGTTCGTCGACCTCGCGTTCGGCCCCGGGAACATCCACCGGCTGGGTGACTACATCCAGGCCGGCGGCGAGGTGCCGCGGGGCCACTTCTCGACCTTCGACACGTTCTCCGGGGAGCTGCCGCTCAAGCGCGACCGCGACTTCCAGGCCTGGATGCAGATCTCGACCGGCTGCAACTGCAACTGCGCGTACTGCATCGTGCCGTCCGTTCGCGGGCGCGAACACAGCCGCCACCCGGGCGACCTCGTCCGTGAGGCGGCGGCGCTGGCCGCCGACGGCGTGCGCGAGATCACGCTCCTCGGCCAGAACGTGAACTCGTACGGACGCGACCTGCGACCCGCCCTCGAGACGAGCTTCGCGGCGCTCCTGAGGGGGCTCGACGCCGTCGACGGCATCGACCGCATCCGCTTCACGAGCCCGCACCCGAAGGACATGCGCGCCGACGTCATCGAGGCGATGGCCGAGTGCGCCGCGGTCTGCGAACAGCTCCATCTGCCGGTGCAGTCGGGCTCGACGCGGATCCTGAAGGCGATGCGCCGCACCTACTCGCGTGAGCGCTACCTGGGGCTGGTCGAGCGCATCCGCGAGGCGATCCCGGACATCGCGCTCACGACCGACATCATCGTCGGGTTCCCCGGGGAGACGGATGCGGACTTCGCCGACACGCTCTCGCTCGTCGACGAGGTCGGCTACGACCACGCGTTCACCTTCGTCTACTCCGCCCGGCGGGGAACGGAGGCGGCCCGCATGCCTGACCAGGTGCCGGAGGAGGTGCGCCGTGAGCGGATCGAGCTGCTCGTTGAGCGCATCCAGCACCACGCCGCCGCCCGGAACGCCGCGCTCGTCGGGACGGTGCAGGAGGTGCTGGTCGAGGGCCCGAGCCGCACCGACGCGTCGACCCTGCGCGGCCGCACCCGCGGAGGGAAGGCGCTCAACTTCACAGGCACCGCACCGGCGGGAACGCTGGTGGAGGTCGCCGTCACCGCCTCGACGTCGCAGACGCTCTCCGGCCGCCAGGTCGCGCCCGTCGCCGCGTAGGGCGCCGTGAACGTCATCGCGATCTTTGGCCCGACCGCATCGGGCAAGAGCGCCGTCGCCGTCGAGCTCGCCGAGCTGGCCGGCGGGGAGATCATCTCCGCCGACGCGATGCAGCTCTACCGCGGCCTGCCCCTCCTCACCAACCAGCCGTCGCCGGCCGACATCGAGCGGGCTCCGCATCACCTCGTCGGAATCTGGGAGCCGAGCCACGAAGGGTCGGTCGCCGAGTACGCCACGCTCGCCCACGAGGCGATCGACGACGTGATCCGCCGGGGCCGCGTCCCGATCGTGTCCGGGGGGAGCGGGCTCTACCTGCGTGCCGCGCTCGCCGACCTGCCCCTGCCGCCGCAGGCGGAGCCCCGGGCGCGGGAGGCCGCCGAGCGGCTGTACGACGAGCGCGGGCCCGCGAGCGCCCACGCGACGCTGGCTGCGGTCGATGCCCCGGCCGCGGCGGCCGTGCACCCCAACGACCGCCGCCGTGTCGTCCGGGCCCTCGAGCTGGCCGA
>DATAEI010000143.1:0-55963 GCA_036258075.1 Gaiellales bacterium | reverse complement strand
GTCTCGGGCGACGCCGGGCCCGAGGCGTTCTTCAGCGGCTCGAACTCGGTCGCCCGGTCGGTCTCGACCACCAGCGAGCGCTCCGCGAGCGGGATCGCGTCGAAGATGAACTGCTCGAACTTCACCGCGTTCGCGACGGCCGGCTCGACCAGGCTCCCGTGCTCGTCGACGAACGGCACGGGCTTCTCGGCGCGGTGAAAGGGCAGCCGCCCGCCCGCACTCGCCAGCCGCTCGGCGAACCCGAGGTCGATCACGTGATGGGCGATCGAGCCCGCCCACAGCTCGAGGCCGCCGTCCGGGGCGCGCCGCTCGGCCAGCTCGTCCGGCAGGTCGGAGTACTCGATCATCTCCTGGCGCCCGTTGCGGACGACCACGAGCCCCACCTTCTCGGCGGGGTCGGTCTTGCGCACGACCTTCGACGAGATCTCGGCCGCGGCCCGGCGGTGCGCCCCGAGGAACCCCGGGTCGCCGATGGCGATGAGCGGGTTGTCGACCTGAAGGTAGAAGATGGTCGTGATCCCGCTCTCGGCCATCTCGGCGAGGGCGCCGCTGCGCTCGAGCGCCCGGATCGTGCCGCCGTGGCCGTCGGGGGAGAGCGCGACCCTGCCTCGCTCGGCCAGCAGGATCTTGCCGTGCTCGCGGTCGACGGCCGGCATCTCACCCTGGACGAAGAGCTGCAGCCGCTCGACGCCGAACGAGTCATGCTCGGCGAAGAAGGCCTCCGTCTCGGCGTGGTTCTGCGGGCTCGTCATCACGTAGAGCGGCACGGGCGCCCCGTGCCTGCGCGCGAGCGCGACCACCTTCTCGGCGTGGATCTGGAAGAGCGAGCGGTCGGTGACCGGCCCGATCGGGTAGCACCCCTTCGGCCCGTCGAACCCCAGCCGCGTGCCCTGCCCGCCGGCCACGATCACCACCGCGACCTCTCCGGCGGCCAGCATGCCCCGGCCGGCGACGACGTCCTCGGCGGACGGCCGCACCACCTCGGGCGGCCCGATCTCGCCCAGCTCGGCCGCTCCCTCGCCCGGGCCGAGCAGGCTCTCGACCAGCTCGTCGACGAGATCGAGGTCGAGCGCCCGTATCTCCGCCGCGAGCCGCTCCCGCTCCCCCTCCTCGAGCTCGTCCCAGAACCGCAGCAGGTGCTCCTGCCCGTGGCCCTCGAGCATGGCGAGCAGCTCGTGCGCGCCGGAGGTGCTCAGGTGAACAGGTACGGCGGCCGGTGCACGCCGTGCTCGGTGACGATGGCGCTCACGTACTCGGCGGGAGTCACATCGAACGCCGGGTTGTAGACGCCCACGCCGTCCGCCGCCCCGGCCGCCACCTCGTCGGCGCGACGGTGCTCGATCGGGATGTCGCGGCCGCGCTCGATCGCAGGATCGATGGTCGACGTCGGCGCGGCGACGTAGAACGGCAGGCCGTGGGCGCGGGCCAGGACGGCCAGACCGTAGGTGCCGATCTTGTTGGCCGTGTCGCCGTTTCGGGCGATGCGGTCGGCGCCGGTCACGACCGCATCGACCTTGCGCTCGGCCATGAGCCAGGCGGCGGTCGAATCGGTGATGAGCGTGGCGGGGATCTCCTCCTGCCGCAGCTCCCAGGCGGTGAGGCGGGCGCCCTGGAGCAGCGGCCGCGTCTCGTCGACCCAGACGTGCAGCCCGGGATCGCGCCGGTGCGCCGCCCGGATCACCCCGAGTGCGGTGCCGAAGCCGCCGGTCGCAAGCGCGCCCGCGTTGCAGTGGGTCAGCACCTGGGCGCCGGCCCGCAGGAGCTCCGCGCCGTGCTCGCCGATCCGCACGCACCGGTCGACCTCGTCGGCGTGGATCGCCTCGGCCTTCATCCGCAACGCGTCGCGCAGCGCAGCGGCGTCCCGATGCGGGCGCTCCGCCTCCTCGGTCATCCGGGCGACCGCCCAGGGCAGGTTGACGGCGGTCGGCCGGCTGGCCGCCAGGCCCGCTCCGGCCCGGGCGACGTCCTCGCGCAGCACCTCGACGCTCCCGGCGCTGCTCCTGGCGGCCGCCAACGCCATGCCGTAGGCCGCCGCCACGCCGATGGCGGGGGCGCCGCGGACGGCCATCTCGCGGATCGCCTCGGCGACCTCCTGCCAGGTGGTGAGGCGCAGATCGACCGCCTCCTGCGGGAGCCGGCGCTGGTCGAGCATGACCACGGCGTCCTCCTCGAGACGGAGGATGGCGTGAGGGCTCAGGAGGCTGGTGGCGACGGGCACGGGCGCTCTGAAGAGCCTACGTGCCCTCGTCCCAGGTGTCCATGTAGCGGCGCTGCTCGTCGGTCAGCTGGTCGATCGAGAACGCCATGCTCTCGAGCTTGAGCCGCGCCACCTCGTCGTCGATCTCGCGCGGCACCGTGTAGACCTTCGCGTCGAGGTCGGCGTGGTTCCCGGCGACGTACTCGGCCGAGAGCGCCTGGTTGGCGAAGCTCATGTCCATGACCGACGCCGGATGGCCCTCGGCGGCGGCCAGGTTCACGAGCCGGCCCTCGGCGAGCAGGTAGAGGCCGCGGCCGTCGGCCATGTCGAACCGCTCGACGTGCGGGCGGGCGGGGGCCGTCGCGACCGCCAGGTCGCGCAGCGCCGGGATGTCGACCTCGACGTCGAAGTGGCCCGTGTTCGCGAGCACCGCGCCGTCCTTCATGACCTCGAAGTGCTCGCGCCGGAGGACGTGCTTGTTGCCCGTCGCGGTGACGAAGATGTCCCCGAGCTTCGCCGCCTCGGCGATCGGCGCCACCCGGAAGCCGTCCATGACCGCCTGGAGCGCGGCCAGCGGGTCGACCTCGACGACGATGACGTGCGCCCCGTGCCCACGGGCCCGGTCGGCCAGGCCGCGGCCGCACCAGCCGTAGCCGCACACCACGAACGTGCGCCCCGCGAGCAGGATGTTCGTCGCGCGGATGATGCCGTCGATCGTCGACTGGCCGGTGCCGTAGCGGTTGTCGAAGAAGTGCTTGGTGTTCGCCTCGTTCACCGCGACGATCGGGAACCCGAGCGCGCCGGCCTTCTCCATCGCCCGCAGGCGGATGACGCCGGTGGTCGTCTCCTCGGTGCCCGCCAGCACGTCGCCCAGCATGTCCTGGTGATCCTTGTGCAGCGTCGAGACCACGTCGCAGCCGTCGTCCATCGTGATGTGCGGGCGATGGTCGACGGCGGCGTTGATGTGGCTGTAGTAGACGTCGTTCGGCTCGCCGTGGACGGCGTAGACCGCGACGCCGTACTCGGCCACGAGCGCCGCGGCGACCTCGTCCTGGGTCGAGAGCGGGTTCGACGCGCACAGGAGCACGTCGGCGCCCCCGGCCTTGAGCGTGCGGGCCAGGTTGGCCGTCTCGGAGGTGACGTGCAGGCACGCCGAGATGCGAAGGCCCGAAAGGGGGCGCTCGGCCGCGAAGCGCTCGCGGATGGCGGCCAGGACCGGCATCTGCCGGTCGGCCCACTCCACCCGCATGACCCCTTCCGGCGCGAGGCCGGCGTCGCGGATGTCCGACGGAACGGTGGTGCTCACGGGCGCCACTATAGCCGTGGGCCGCCGGCGGCCACCCCCGGCCGGATGCGCCCGACGAGCGCCGCGAGCCCGACCAGGCAGCCGCCGGCCAGGATCACCGCGACCGCCCATCCGACCTGCTCGCCCGCCACCGCAGAGATCGCCCCGATCCAGAGCACGCCGTCGAGCGCCCCGATCCACATGAGGCCGGGCAGGTCGAGCGCCGCGGCCGCGAGCAACGTCGCTGCGACGGCGGCGGTGAGGGCCAGGTGCCAGAAGCCGAACGCGCCAAAGCCGCCGTCTCCGATCCCGAACATGCAGGCCGCCGGCGCGAGCAGGGCCGCCGTCCGAAGCGCGTTGGCCGCGGCCTCGCGATTCCGGCGCGCGAGCGCGGCGCCGACGCCCAGGGCGAGCGCGAACTGGGCCGCGAGCAGCCACGAGGCGGTGTCGCCGTGGAGCACGCCGGCCAGGTCGGACGCGAATCCGGTGAACGCGACGAGCGAGGCGGAGAGCCCCCAGGAGGTCAGCCGCACCAACCGCACGGCGACGTGCATGGCGATCACGATCACGACGGCGGACGCACTGGCCGCGAGGCCGTACCCGGCCCCGGCATCGGCTGCCGCGCCCGCGGCCAGGTAGGCAAGGCCGAGGGCCGTGTAGCCGACGATGCCTGCCAGCTCGACCTCCCACCGCTGGGCGCCACGGCGGTGCAGCACGATCGCTGCGGCAAGAGCGGCTGCCGGGAACACGAACGGCCCGGCAAGCTGGACGGCGTAGGGATACCCGTCGTAGCCGAGCCCGAACAGGAGCGCGACGCCGAAGAGGAGGACGATGGCTCCGGCCGCCCGCAGGACGCCCGCCGGCCGGGGGCGCTCCGACCGGTCGGCGCGGGCCAGAAGGCGGCGGACGTCGCCCTCGCGAAGCCTGCCCTCCTCGAGGGCGGCGCGCACCTCCGCCAGCAGCTCGTCATATCGCATACAAGCTATATATAGCGTGCGTGCGTTACGCGGTCAACTGGCCGCGCGAGCTACTCGGAGAGCGCCTGCTTGAGCGCCGCGATCGCGTCGACCGGCGTCGGGTCGACGCCGCGCGAGAGCGCCGCGTGATAGGTGACCCAGTCGCCCGTGGCGACCAGGCTGAATGCCCGGGCCGTTCGGGAGAGGCCGTGTCCCTCCACAGCGGCCACCACGGAGGCGTGCGGACGGGCCAGGTCGAGCGTGACGTCGATGCGGCGCCGGATCTCGGGCGACTCGTCGGCGTCGCGGAGCGCGACGATCGCAAAGCCGCGGCCGTCGGCGCCCTCCCATCCCACGATCTCGTTGTGGCCGAGCTCGGGGAAGGCGTGGCTGAAGGCGTGCATCTTGGCGTTCTCGTTGAACTGGGTCTTCCAGCGGTAGGCGACGGCGCCCAGCGGCCCGGCCCCGTAGACCAGCGGCACCGTGCCGGCGAGGCGACGCCCAAGCTCTGCGGCCGCGTCCCGGTCACAGGCCTCGACGCCCTGGGCGCACTCCTCGGCGATCCCGTCGGGAGAGAGCCCGCACGCGGCGAACGCGCCGGCCATGGCGCCGAAGAGGTAGCCGAGCGCCGCCCGTGGCTGCATGCCTCCGGGGACGACGGCGCACGGGAAGCCGAGCTCGTCGGCCAGCCGGGCCAGCTCGCCGCCCGAGGCGACGCCGAGAAGCGCCGCGCCCTGCGCGTGGGCCTGGCGGGCGCACGCAAGCGTCTCTGCGGTGTCCCCGGAGTAGCTCGTGCAGACGACGAGCGTGCCGGGGCCCGCCCATGCGGGCACGCCGAAGCCGCGCACGCGCGTGATCGGCACCGGGCACTCGGCGGCAACCAGCGCCCGCAGGAGCTCGCCGCCCATGGCGGAGCCGCCCATGCCGGCCATGACGACCGCGGCGGGCAGCCCAAGCTCCATCCCGGCGCCGGCGCCCGTCTGCTCGCCGGCCCGAAGCTGCTCGGCCATCCCGGCGATCGCATCGGACATGCCGGACGGATCGGCCTGGAACGTCACCACACCGGTTCTCCAGATGTTCCCACCACAAGATTGTCCATGGTCATGCCCTCGGCGACAAGCGCCCCGGCGAGAATGACCGATCCGTGGACGTGCGCGCCGGCTTCGATCCGGCATCCCGGGCCGACCACGGAGCCCTCGACGACGGCCCGGGGATCGACCGTCGCGGTCGGGTCGATGAGGCCGCCGGGCGGCATGCGGTCGAGGTTGGCGGCCAGGAAGCTCTCGGGCGTCCCGATGTCGAGCCAGGCGCCCTCGTCGGCGAGCGCGTAGAGGCCGTCCCCCACGAGCCGGGGAAACACGTCGTACTCGATCGACACCGATCGCCCCGGCGGGATCATGTCCATAACGCCGGGCTCGGCCACGTACGTGCCGGCGTTGATCGTGCGTACCGGCGTCGACCCGGGCGGCGGCTTCTCGATGAACTCGGTCACCGCGCCCTCGGGATCGGTCGCGACCACGCCGTAGCGGCTCGGGTCGTCGACCGGGTGCAGCGCGATCGTCATGCGCGCGCTGCGCTCGCCGTGGAACGCCACGAGCGCCGTGAGGTCGAGATCCGTGAGCACATCGCCGTTGCAGGCCACGAACGTCTGATCGACGCCGGCCTCGCGGGCGGCGAACGCGATCGCCCCTCCGGTGCCGAGCGGCTCGGGCTCGACGACGTACTCCAGCTCGTCGCCGAAGTGGTCGCGGATCGCGTCCGGCTTGTAGCCGCAGGCGAGGATGATCCGGTGGACGCCGTGCGAGCGCAGGTGCTCGACCTGATGCTCCAGGAACGGCCGGTTGGCGATCGGGAGCATCGGCTTCGGCGTCGCGTACGTCAGGGGGCGAAGGCGCGTGCCCTCGCCGCCCACGAGGACGACCGCGATCACGAGACGGCGTCCGCCCGTTCCCCGGCGAGCCGCAGCACGTCGGCCGGGTCCGCCGGGCGGCCCACCGACTCGTAGGCGAAGCCTGCGGCGCGCACCTGGCGCGGGTCGAGCAGGTTTCGCCCGTCGACGATGAGCGGTGTCGCCATCGCCTCGCGCACGGCGCGGGAGGCGAGGTGCCGGAACTCGCCCCACTCCGTCACGATGACCGCGGCGTCCGCCCCCGTCACCGCCTCGAGCAGCGATCCGGCCAGCTCGACGCCGTCACCGAGCACTGCTCGGGCCTTCTCCATCGCGACCGGGTCGTAGCCGACCACCTCGGCGCCCTCGGCGCGCAGGCGGGCGGCGAGGACGAGGCTCGACGCCTCGCGCATGTCGTCGGTGTTGGCCTTGAAGGCCAGGCCGAGCATCGCGATCCTGCGCCCGCGCAGCGGCCCGAGATGCTTCTGGAGCTTGCCCACGACCCGCCGCTTCTGGAGCTCGTTCACCTCGATGACGGCCGTGAGCAGCTGGAAGTGGTAGCCAGAATTTCCTGCAAGTTGCTTGAGTGCATTTACATCTTTTGGAAAACAACTTCCACCAAATCCAATACCCGGCCGCAGGAAGTGCGAGCCGATCCGGTCGTCGAGGCCCATGCCGTATGCGACCACCGAGACGTCGGCGCCCACCTCCTCACAGACGTTTGCGATCTCGTTGATGAACGAGATCTTGGTCGCGAGGAACGCGTTCGATCCGTACTTGATCATCTCGGCCGAGGCGACGTCGGTGCGGATCACCGGTGCCTCGAGGTCGGAGTAGAGATCGGCGACCGCCTGGCCGTCGGCCTCGTCGAACGCGCCGATCACGATCCGGTCGGGCTCCATGAAGTCGGCCAGCGCGCGCCCCTCGCGCAGGAACTCCGGATTCGAGACGTAGCCGATCTGGTCGAGCCCGCGGGAGAGCAGCTCGAGCCGCACCTTCTCGCCGGTGCCCACCGGGACGGTTGACTTCATGACGAGCACGTGTCGTGTCCCGGTCTGCGGGATCCCGGCCACGACGGACTCCACCCGCGACAGGTCGGCGTCACCGGAGGCGGTCGGCGGCGTGTCGACGCACACGAAGACGATCCGGCACCGCTCGAGGACGTCGGCCAGCTCGAGCGTGAACGTGAGCCGCGCGCGGTTGCGGGTGAGGAGCGGCTCGACGCCCGGCTCGTAGATCGGCACCTGGCCGGCCCGGAGCGCGCCGATCCGGTCGGGGTTCACGTCGCAGCAGACCACGTCGTGGCCGAGGTCGGCGAAGCAGGCCGCGGTGACGAGGCCGACATAGCCGGCGCCGACGACCCCGACGGCGCCCCCGTTCGCCCTGGCAGCGGCGCTCATCCGGTCGGCCGCAGCGAGCGCGTGATCGCGACCATCTCGGGGTTCGTGAGGTCGTCGAGCAGCGTGTTGATGACCCAGTACACGCGCTTTCGGTACGTGAACGCGACCATGTGCAGATGCGGCCCGTTGTAGTAGAAGCGGTACTCGCGCCCGTCGAGCTTCCGCGTCGTCGTCGGGTTCGCCAGGATCGGCGCGTCGGCGAACCCGGTCTCCTCGATGCCCCAGTAGGCGCCGGCGATCGTGTTCAGCCGGAACATGGCATACAGCGAGTTGTAGCCCTTCCCGGAGCTGCGGATCACGTAGGTGCGGATCGGCATGGCGGTGGTGTACGGCACGAACTCGGACGACGACTGCGTCACCGTCGGGTACATGCCCGGGATGTGGGCGCGGTGTGCCGCGGCTTTGAAGGCCTGGAGGTACACCTGGTTGTCGGGCGTGATCGTCGACGGGTACGCGGAGCTGGTCGCCTTCTTCGGCGGATGGATCGCGAGCGTGCCGCCGTAGTCGGTGCCGAGCACGGTCACCACCTCGGCCGAGGCACCGCTGAAGGTGGCCGGGAGCGGACCGAGCTGGCCCACGCCGAGGATCTTCTGCACGTCGGAGGCGGCGCCCTGGAACCCGGAGCGGTAGTAGACCCAGGTCTGGGTGTAGTCCTGCGTGTCGGCGTTCGACGAGGAGGTCGGGTAGCCGAAGCCTCCGAGCGCCTTCGCCGTCCTCGCCGCCTCACCGGCCTGGGTCGTGCCGTTCAGCACCGAGAGCGTCACGGACGCCGGGCTGACCGACGGCTTGAACGCGTGCTTCTTGGGCTTGGCCGGCTTCTTCCCCGTCGGGAGCTGGGCGGTCGGCGATGCCAGCGTCTGGGGATGCGTGAACTGGTAGACCGCCTTGTGGATCGCCTCCGGCGTTGCGAAGACGACCGACGCCGTTCCCTCCATGCCCGTCGTGGCCTCGAGCCGGGAGGAGACGAAGTGGCCGGCAAGCGACGGGGCCAGCGTGGCGTACTTCACGAACGTGCGCCATCCGGGGGCGCCGCCCTTGGCGCCGATCTGGACGTTGCGCGAGACCGTCTCGAGCAGATCCTTGATGTCGGGCAGGTCGGTGACGGAGATGCCGTGGAAACGGGTCGCCGCGCGCTGCTCGAAGGCGCGCAGGAAGGTCTGCTGGCGGGCGTTTCGGTAGAAGTCCGAGTCGGTGTGGCGGTAGCGGCTGTATGCCAGAGCGTCGGCTCCGTGGAGGAGCTGGTAGCCGGGCTTCACGTCGATCACGGAGTAGCGCTCGCCGATCGGTGCGGCATCGTTCGTGGCCTTCGTGTGCAGGTAGTACTCGTCGACCGGCACGTAGACGCCGCCCAGGTTGTTCACGAGGTCGGCGAAGCCGCGGAAGTCGACGACCGCCACGTAGTTGATCTTGACGCCGGTCAGGTTCTTGACGGTCTCGAGCGCCAGCTTCGTCGGGCTCGACCCCTGGAGCTGGGCGCCGTCGGAGAAGGCGGCGTTGATCCTGTCATTCCCGAAGCCCGGGATCGGCACCCACAGGTCGCGCGGGAACGAGAGCAGCGAGACCAGATGCCGCTTCGGGTCGATCCGGACCAGCATGAACGTGTCCGACCGCGACGGCGACGAACCGTCCGTATAGCGGTGATCCGAGCCGATCACGAGCGCCGTGACGGGCGCGTCGGCCTGCGGCAGGTTCTCGTCGAGGGCCTGCTCGCCGACCTTCACGTCCTTGCTCACGCCCGTGATCCGGGTGTAGTCGCCGTAGAGCCAGTAGGCGACGATCCCGGCGCTCGCGAGCAGCACCACGAGGAAGCTGCCGAGCGTCCACAGCGCAACCCGCACCCACCGTCGCTTGCGCTTCTTCGGCGGCCGGCCACCGCCGTAAACCGTCATCTTGGGCCGGGCACGGGTCGGCGGCGGCGTGGGCGGGGTCTGCGTAGCCATCGGCTCCTGGGGCGCGCCCGCGCACGCGCGCGGGGTCGCAAGAGTATAGACACCTCCCCCTTCGTCCCACGCTGCCGAAGTCTTTCAGGAGATCCGCTGGATGCCCGGCTGGGCACCCCATCCAGACGGCGCCGAACCGCCTTCCTCCCGGAACCAGGGGTACTCGTCCACGAGCAGGCAGGTGTAGGCAGCGACGCGGGCCTGGTAGCGGTGTGGGAGCTCCATCACCTCGAACATCGAGCGCGGCAGGCGGCCCGTGACGAGGATCACCCACCAGGCGGCGAAGGCCATCATCAGCGCGAAGAGGCCCAGGAAGTAGGCGACGAGCCAGGCCGGCACGGCGAGCGGCAGCCGGGCGACCACGGAGAGCCGCGCGTGGCGCTCGGGCTCGTCCACCGCCACCTCGACCGGGTCGTCGTGGCCCGCCGGCCGGAGCCGGAACGGCGGGAAGGGATCGGTCACGAGCATCCAGTAGCAGCCGACCCGGGCCACGTACCGAATCGCTCCCTGGAGGAAGCGGGAGATCGGGCGCGGACAGCGGCCGGTGACGAGGATCGCGCACCACGCGACCGGCACGGCGATTGCGGCCGCGATGCCCACGACCGCGGCGGCGACCAGGTGCGGGACGGCCAGCGGGAAGCGGAGCGCCGTCGTGAGGCGCGAGCGCGGCTCGCGGTAGTCGATCCGGACGCGCACCGGATAGGCCACGTCCCGAGCGTTCGTCAGATGAGCGATGCCACGCCCACGTGCCCAGAAACCCACGTGGGCGTGGAATCACCCATCAGCGCTGCGCGACCTTCGTCAGGGCCTCGGCGAAGGCCGCCTCGCGGCGGGCGGCGTAGACGTCGCCGTCGCCGCCCTCCGCCCGCTCGAGGGCCGAGCGGGCCTCGTCGAGCCGCCGGGTGGCCTCGCCGGAGTCGATCGACTCCGCCTCGACGGCCTCGCCGACGAGCACCACGGCCCGGTTCTGGCGCACCTGGAGGTAGCCGTCGTCCGTCGCGTAGCGCTTGACGGCGCCCTGCTCGTCGGTGATGCGCGTCTCGCCGGGCTTCAGAAGCGAGATGAGCGGCGCATGGTTGGCGAGGATGCCGAGCTCGCCGGCGGCGCCGGGGACGACCAGCATCTCCGCGTCGCCCCGGAAGGCGATGCCCTCGGGCGTGATCAGCTCGACCGGGTACGGGGGATGGTCGGGCATCTACGCCGTGGTCTTCAGCTTCTCGGCGGCCTCGACGACGTCCTCGATCGGGCCGACCAGGTAGAACGCCTGCTCGGGCAGGTCGTCGTGCTTGCCGTCGAGCACCTCCTGGAAGCTGCGGATGGTGTCCTCGAGCTTCACGTACTTGCCCGGTGTGCCGGTGAAGGCCTCGGCGACGTGGAACGGCTGGCTCAGGAAGCGCTCGATCTTGCGCGCCCGCTGCACGACCACCTTGTCGTCGTCGGAGAGCTCGTCCATGCCCAGGATGGCGATGATGTCCTGGAGCTCCTTGTAGCGCTGGAGCACCTCCTGCACCCGGGTCGCGGTGCGGTAGTGATCCTCGCCGACGGAGCCCGGCTGGAGGATCCGCGACGTGGAGTCGAGCGGGTCGACGGCCGGGTAGATGCCCTTCTCGGAGATCGACCGGGAGAGCACCGTCGTCGCGTCGAGGTGGGCGAACGACGCTGCGGGCGCCGGGTCTGTCAGGTCGTCGGCCGGCACGTAGATGGCCTGCACCGAGGTGATCGAGCCCTTCGAGGTCGAGGTGATCCGCTCCTGGAGCTGGCCCATCTCCGTCGCAAGCGTGGGCTGGTAGCCCACGGCGCTCGGCATGCGGCCGAGGAGCGCCGAGACCTCCGAGCCGGCCTGGACGAACCGGAAGATGTTGTCGATGAAGAGCAGGACGTCCTGGCCTCGCTCGTCGCGGAAGTACTCGGCCATCGTGAGGCCCGAGAGGCCGACCCGAAGGCGGGCGCCCGGCGGCTCGTTCATCTGCCCGTACACGAGCGCCGTCTTCGAGATCACGCCGGACTCGGTCATCTCCAGCCACAGGTCGTTGCCCTCGCGGCTGCGCTCGCCCACGCCGGCGAAGACCGACAGGCCGCCGTGCACCTGGGCGATGTTGTTGATGAGCTCGAGGATCAGCACGGTCTTGCCGACGCCGGCGCCGCCGAAGAGGCCGACCTTGCCGCCCTTCACGTACGGCGCGAGGAGGTCGACGACCTTGATCCCCGTCTCGAAGATCTCGGTGGTCGGGCTCAGGCTCTCGAACGACGGCGGCTCGCGGTGGATGGGCCAGCGCTCGCCCTCGTCGACCGGGTCGCCCTTGTCCACCGGCTCGCCGAGCACGTTGAAGATCCGCCCCAGCGTGCGCTCCCCCACCGGCACCGTGATCGGCCCGCCGGTGTCGACGACGTCGAGCCCGCGGGCCAGGCCGTCGGTGGCGTCCATCGCGATCGCCCGGACGCGGCCGTCGCCCAAGTGCTGCTGCACCTCGGCCACGAGCAGGCCGCCGTCGGGCAGCGAGATCTCGAGCGCGTTGTAGATCGAGGGCAGGCCGTTCGAGAAGATCGCGTCGATGACGACGCCTTTGATTTCGACGATCCTGCCGACGTTCGAGGACTGGCCGTTCTCGGACAATGTGACTCCTTGTGCGGCGCGCTGGGAGGAGGAATTCGGCTCCGGGAGCCGGATCGTATCATTCAGGAGCCAGAACTGGGTCCGACTTCGTTACACGCTTGAGCCGCCACCTCCGGCGGCTTCGGGGCCGCGCGGAGCCCAGCTCGGCGTCGCGCCGAGAGCGATCGAGCGCCGCCGCCACCCGGGCGGCGTGGTCGAGGTGTCAGACCCGCGACGAGACGGCGGAGATCATCGGCATACCGGAACGGTAGCCGCCGGAGGGGATCCGTTACGAGAGCAGCGCCCGCTGGTGCGGCGACGGCTCGTTGGCCGGCTCGTGCAGCTTCCACATGCGGGTGACACGCGCTTCGAGGAGCGTCGTTCGCAGATCGGCGCGCTCGGCCACGACGAGCCGCTGCTGCTCCGGTGGCGGCGACCCGCCCGAGGGCGACGCGACCAGGGCGCCGAGGCCGGCGAACATCGCGACGACGGCGGCGATCCCGGCCACCTGGAAGGCCATGCTCCCCCGCCGGCGCGCGGGGCGCACGGGAACCGCCGCGACCGACGCGACCAGCTCGGGCGCCGTCCGCAGACGGGCGGTGAGCTCGGTCATGCCGGCGACGGCCTCGGCGCACGCGGCGCACTCCGCGAGATGGGCGTCGAGGCGGCGCAGATCGAGGTCGGAGAGGGGACCGTCGAGCGACTGCGAGCCCAACGCCCGCGCCCGCTCGCACTCCCGCCCCCGGTGGCGGTAGAGCGTCATGGTTCGAAGTGGGACGCAGGCATGCAGGAAAAGGTTAGCTTCACTCACGGGGGAACCCAGGGTTCCCCCGTGGACCCCCTCCTTAACGGGTGGCATCCGTGATGGGCGACGGCGAAGAACGCGGTCTTCGCCGTCGCTCGAACGCCGTCCTGCAATGCGACCGCTATGCCACTGTGTGGCGGCTGTCGACCAGGACGCCGGCGCCGAGCATCGTGAGACCGAGCGTCAGGAAGAGCGCCGAGGTGGAGATCTGGTCGCGGCGCTCCGAGGCGGTCATCCAGCGGGCCGAGCCGCGGGGAATCAGGCCGCCGAACAGGCCCGCCTGCTCGCCGTCGGCGCGCACGGGCGGGCGGTTGCCGGCGAAGAAGCCGAGCATGACGAAGACCGAGCCGACCAGGTAGAGGCCGACCGTCACCGACCGGCGCACCGGCTGGCCCGAGAGCACCGCCACGAGGCCCGAGACGACCGCGGTGACGGCGACCGCCACCGCGACCAGGATCGCGAAGCGGCGCAGCCCCGCCAGGAGCACCTCGCGCGTCATCGCGCCGGCGTCATGTGCCCGCGGGAACGCTGCCGGCGTGCAGGCGCAGATCCGACATCGGCCACGTCTCGAGCGGATAGTGGCAGGCGGCCTTGTTGCCGCCGTCCTTGGGCTCGAGCTGGGGCTCGTCGACGTCGCAGTGCCCCGGCTGGAACCGCGGGCAGCGGGGGTGGAAGCGGCAGCCGCTGGGCGGGTTGATCGGGCTCGGCACGTCGCCCTCGAGCACGATCGGCTGGCGGGCTCGGGCGACGTCGGGGTTGGGAATCGGCACGGCCGAGAGCAGGGCGCCAGTGTACGGATGCCGGGGATGCTCGTAGAGCGCCGGGCCGGGCGCCGTCTCGACGAGCTTGCCGAGGTACATGACCGCGACGTTGTCGGAGATGTGGCGCACGACGTCGAGGTCGTGGGCGATGAACACGTAGGTCAGGTCGAACTCGCGCTGAAGCTGCTTCAGGAGGTTCAGGATCTGCGCCTGCACCGACACGTCGAGCGCCGACACGGGCTCGTCGCACACGATCAGCTTGGGCCGGATCGCAAGCGCCCGGGCGACGCCGATGCGCTGCCGCTGGCCGCCGGAGAACTCGTGCGGGAAGCGGTTGTAGTGCTCGGGGTTCAGGCCGACCACGTCGAGCAGCTCCTGCACGCGCGCCTTGTTCTCCTTGGGCGTCCCGATCTTGTGCACCTCGAGCGCCTCGCCGATGATCGAGCCCACGCGCTTTCGGACGTTGAGCGACGCGTAGGGGTCCTGGAAGACCATCATCAGCTCACGGCGCACCTTCATGAGCTCGGCGCCCTTGATGGTCGTGATGTCCTTGCCGTCGAAGATCACCTTGCCGCCGGTGGGGTCGAGCAGGCGCATGATGCAGCGCGCCATCGTCGACTTTCCGCAGCCGGATTCGCCGACGACGCCGAGCGTCGCTCCCCGCTCGACCGAGAACGACACACCGTCCACGGCGCGGACGCGCCCGACCTCTTTCTGGAAGATGACCCCGCGCGTGATCGGGAAGTGCTTCTCCAGGTTCTCGACCCGAAGCAGCTCGTCGGCCATCAGGCCCCCACCTTCATCCGGCCGACGATGTCCTCGGCGCCGCGCTGCTTCGACTGCTCGTCGAGATGGCAGGCGTCCAGATGCTCTGCGTCGTCCGGAGCCGGGACGAGCGGCGGAACCTCGCTGCGGCACCGGTCGAACGCATGCGGGCAGCGCAGATGGAACCGGCACCCCGGCGGCGGCTGGAGCAGCGACGGCGGCGAGCCGGGGATCGGCTTCAGCTCGGCGCCCTGCGCCAGGCGCGGCAGCGAGCTGAGAAGGCCCCAGGTGTACGGGTGGCGCGGCGCGTAGAAGATGTCGCGGTAGTCGCCCTGCTCGATCGCCTTGGCGGCGTACATCACGAGCACATTGTCGGCGGTCTCCGCCACGACACCGAGGTCGTGCGTGATGAGGATGATCGCGCTTCCGAAGTCGCGCTGCAGCTCGTTCATGAGGTTCAGGATCTGGGCCTGGGTCGTCACGTCGAGCGCGGTCGTCGGCTCGTCGGCGATCAGCAGGTCGGGGTTGTTGATGAGCGACATCGCGATCATCACCCGCTGGCGCATCCCGCCCGAGAACTGATGCGGATAGTCGTCGAGGCGGGCGTCGGGCCGCGGGATGCCGACGGCCTTCACCATCTCGAGAGCTCGCCGCCTGGCCGCCTGCTTGGGGACGTTCTCGTGCAGCTGGACCGCCTCGATCAGCTGCCGGCCGATCGTGTGAACCGGGTTCAGCGAGGTCATCGGGTCCTGGAAGATCATCGAGATCTCGGCGCCCCGCACCTTTCGCATCTCGTCCTGCGGGAGCTTCAAGAGGTCGCGATCCTTGAAGATCGCCTCGCCGGCCGTGATCGTGTTCTGGCGCGGGTTGAGCCCCATGATCGAGAGGCACGTGACGCTCTTCCCGCAGCCGGACTCGCCGACGATCGCGAGCGTTTCGCCCTTCTCGACCGAGAACGACAGACCGTCCACCGCCTGGACGATGCCGTCGTCGGTCTTGAAGGACGTCTTCAGGTCACGGACGTCGAGCAGGGCCATGCGACAGAAGTCTAACGGTCGGGGGCGGCGCTATGCGAGCCGGATCCGGGGATCGACCCAGGCATAGAGCAGGTCGACGATCAGGTTGAACACGATCACCAGCATGGAGGCGAACACCACCACCCCGAGCGTGATCGGATAGTCGAACTGGAAGAGCGAGTGGAGCGCCACATAGCCCAGCCCGGGAAGGCCGAAGACCTGTTCGAGGAGCACGGCGCCTCCGAGCGCCAGCGCCACGTCCATGCCCAGCATCGTCACCACCGGCAGCATCGCGTTTCGAAGCACGTGGTGCACGAGCACCCGCCGCTCCGGCGCGCCCTTTGCCCGGGCGGTACGCACATAGTCCTCGTTCAGGGTGTCGAGCACCGTCGAGCGGATCATCCTGACGTAGAAGGCGGCATAGAGGATCGCAAAGACGGTCCACGGCACGATCAGGTGGTAGAACCAGTCGACCGGGCCGCCGCAGGTCTCGCCGGGTGCGGCCCCGCTGAAGGCGCAGTAGCCCTGAATCGGGAAGAGGTTCAGCTTGTAGCCGAGCACGTATGAGGCGATCAGGCCGAGCCAGACCGGGTGCACGGAGATTCCCGTGAGGACGCCGGTCATGGCGATCCGGTCGCCGACCGACCGCGGCCGAAGCGCCGAGTACACGCCGACGGGAACCGCGATCAGCATCCACACGACCACGGAGCCCAGCACGAGCGACGCGGTGATCGGCGCGGCGTTGAGTACGGTCGTCCCGACGTCCTGGCGGTTGGCGTACGAGTAGCCGAGGTCGAGGTGCAGGACGAGCCGGTCGAGGAAGTGCAGGTACTGCTCGTAGATCGGCCGGTCGAGGTAGAGCCTGTGCGCGACGACCTGCACGTCGTGCGGCGACGCGGCCTTCCCGGCCGCAAGGCGGGCCGGGTCGACGGGGATGATGTAGAAGATCAGGTAGGTGGCCAGCGTCACCGAGATGAACAGCACGACGGCCCACAACAGGCGCCGGATGATGTACCTGATCACTCCACGTCCTCCCGCGTCTCGTGCGGCTCGGGGCTTCCCGGCCTGTGCCGGGAAGCCCCTCCCCGCGAATTCCCGGGCTCGGGCCGCATTGTACGGCCCGAGCCCGCCTACTCGCTATGAGCGAATGCAGAAGGTGTTCAGGGCAAACCCGTAGGAGCCCTGGTTCACCTGGCACCCGACCTTCGGCCCGAAGAAGTCGATGTTCGTGCCGAACGAGCGGGATGCCCACGGCGCCGGCCCCTTGGCGAGGTCGGTCGCAAGCTGGCCGTACGCCTGATCGCGCGCGGAGCCGGTCAGCGTGTTCGCCTGATCCATCCGCTTGTTGAACGTCGGATCGTTGAAGTAGCTGAAGTTGTTCCCGCCCGTGTCGGGGATGGTCTCCCCGTTCAGCAGGATGTTGATGAAGTCGTACGCGTCGTAGTAGTCCGCGATCCAGCCTTCATCGGCGATGTCGAACGGCTCGCCCTTCTGGCCTTCCTTCGTGAACTGGACGCCGCGATCGAACTCCTTGATCTGGACGTTGATCCCGATCTGCTTCAGCTCGTTCTGGATCACCGCCGCCCGGTCGGGGCACGGCGGCTGGTTGCACGTGTACAGCACGGCGTCGACGCTGGAGACGCCCGCCTGCTGCATCAGGGCCTTCGCCTTGGTGAGATCGGCGGAGTCGAGCGGGTAGATGCTCTGCTCCTCCGAGCTGCCGGAGATCTGCGGCGGCAGGTACTTGTCGGCGGGAACGCCGGCGCCGTACCCGGACGGCTGCAGGATCTCCTTGCGGTTGATGGCCCAGTTGACCGCCTGGCGCACCAGCTCGTCCTTGAAGGCCGGACGGGCGGTGTTGAGCGCCAGGTACGAGACGACCGCGGCGGGGGTGATGAAGAACCGCTGCGGGCCGCCCGCGGTGCCGTTGGGCCCGTACTGCGCGTTCAGCTGCGCGTTCTGGGCCGGGACGACCGCGTCGTTGATGTAGTCGAGCTGGCCGTTCTTGGCCTCCAGGGTGCCCTGGTTCGAGTCGATCGTGAGCTGCGTGTAGTCGATCTCGTCGACGTAGGCCGGCCGGTCACCCGTGTAGTTCGGGTTCTTCTTCAGCACGATCGAGCGGTTCGGCGTGAAGTCCGAGATGTAGTACGGACCGGCGCCGGCGATCGTGTGAACGCCCTTCGGGTCGACGGGCGTGTCGTTCGGGATCGCGCACGCGAACGGGGTCGACAGCTTCTGGACGAACGAGCCGTCCTTCTGCGTCAGCTGGATGACCAGCTGGTCGCCGTTCACGGTGATGCCCGAGACATGCTCGCCCGGCTTGCCCTTGTAGTCCGAGGCGCCCTTGATGAACGGGGCCAGGAACACGGCGCCGAAGTACGACGCCTGCTTCGGGTTCAGGTCGCGCTCCAGCGCGTGCTGGAACGTCGCGGCCGTCACCGGCTCGCCGGTGTTGAACTTGTACTTGCCGGCGGGCACCGTGTACGTGTAGGTCAGTCCGTCAGGCGAGATTGTCGGAAGCGCCGAGGCGGCCTCCGGCTTGATCACGCGGCCGGCGTCTCCCGGGAGGTCCGGGTAGTTCGTCAGCTTGAGGCACGTCGAGTACTCGATCTGCCATGTGGACTGGTAATAGGCCAGCGCCGGGTCGAGGTAGTCGATGTTGCCCGAGAGGGCGACCTTGATCGTCCCGCCCTTTTGGTGGGGCGGGATCGCGGAGGTGTTGCCTCCACTGGCCGCGCCGCCGTTGTTGTTGTTGCCGCCGCAGCCGGCAGCCCCCAGCAGCACGACGCCGGCGGCAAGCGCCACCAGCGTGAGCCACAGTCCAGGTCGTCTCCTCATCCGGTTCCTCCCGAGTCGGATTCGGGCAGGGACGCGTCCGCCCCGATGCCCCTTGAGCACTCCCCGCCTATGACGCGGGGTTGCGCGGAAAAGTTAGAGATCGGTTAGAGCGTCGCCCGCGGATCGAGCGCGTCGCGCAGGCCGTCGCCGAGCAGGTTGAACGCGAGCGTCAGGATGAGCAGCGCAAGCCCCGGCCAGACGATCAGCCACGGCTGGATCGTGTAGAGGCCGGTGGCCTCGTCGAGCATGTTCCCCCAGCTCGCATTCGGCGGCGGCAGGCCCACGCCGAGGAACGACAGCGTCGACTCGAGCAGGATGTTGATCGCGACCGTGAGCGTGCCGTACACGATGATCGTTCCCACCAGATGCGGCAGGAGGTGCGAGCGCATGATGCGGAAGTTGCTCGACCCGACCATGCGGGCCGCCTCGACGAACTCCTTCTCGCGCAGCGACAGCACCTGCGCCCGGATGATCCGGGCCGGGTAGAACCAGGTGAAGAGCCCGATCACCATCGTGAGCGTGAACACGCCCGGATTGAGGATGCCTCCAAGCGTGATCTTGTCGAGACGTTCGCCCACCGTCGCCGAGATCGCGATCAGGAAGAGCAGGAGCGGGAACGCCATCACGATCTCGGTGAGGCGCGACACGATCGTGTCGATGATGCCGCCGTAGAACCCGGCCATGAGCCCGAGCACAAGTCCCAGCGCGAGCCCAACGATGGTGGACAGCACGCCCACCTCGAGCGAGACCTGCGCGCCCGCGAGGAGGCGCAGGAACTCGTCCCGGCCCACCAGGTCGGATCCACCGAGGACGAGGTACGTCTTGCCGCCCTGGCCGTCGCTCACCGACGAGAAGGGCCCCACCGGGACGAAGTTTTCGACCCCGCCCGAGATGAGGTCGTTCGGGCTGTGCCCCGCCCAGCGCTCCGCGATCGGTGCGCCGATGAAGGGGATGATGATGAAGAGGACGATGACGACCGCGCTGAGGATGGCAAGCCTGTCCTTGCGCAGGCGCCGGAAGGCGTTCTCCCAGTAGCCGCGGGCCTCGACCGTCGAGCCCTGGACGTCACCGGCGCTGCCGGCGAGGGCTGGGCCGCCGCCGGGGAGGACGGTGGTGGGATCAGTCGTCGCCATGGCTAGTGCACCTCCGAGGCGGGGATCGGCGGGTTCGTGCCGCGCGGGCCGAAGTAGTCGACCAGCCAGCGGTTCCCCCGCGGCACCATCTGAATGAAGAAATACCCCGATTTCACGTCGGGCTTGTCGGAGACGATCTGCACGAGCAGCGTCACGTTCTTCGCCCGCGACCACTCGACCTTGTAGCTGGTCTCGCCGTAGGCGTTCGCCGGGAACGGGGATACGGGGATCGTCCCGGTCATCCACTGCGAATGGCTGAGGCCGGCGTGCACCTTGGCCGTGCTGACCTGCCAGCCGCGGTCGAGGTTCTTGCGCAGGACGGCGGTGTGGATAAAGGCCTTGCCCGCGTCGACCGCCTTCTGCGGCAGTGCGATCTTCGGGCCGTACGCAGCGATGCCGAGCGGCCGGCCGCCCTTCACGACGGGCCCGTGGGTCGCCGTCGAGCGGTTCTGGTCGTATGCCGTGCGGATGCCGGCGAACAGGACGAAGGCTGCCAGGAGGACAAACGGCCAGCGCACAGCGGGCCGGTCCCAGAGCCGTTCGAGGGCCTGCATGGCGCCCATCATACCCCGTCCCCGGTCGTTCTCCTGTGTCCGCGTCACTCGAGCGCGTCGGCTCCGGCGACCACCTCGAGGATCTCCTGGGTGATCTCGGCCTGGCGGGCGCGGTTCATCTGGAGCGTGTAGGAGTCGATCAGGTCGCCCGCGTTCTCGGACGCGTTTCGCATCGCGGTCATGCGCGCCCCGTGCTCCGACGCCGTCGATTCGAGGAGCGCGCGGTAGACCGTCACCTCGAGATAGGTCGGGAGGAGATGCGCGAGGATCGTGCTCGCGTCGGGCTCCTCGAGGTACGACCCCTCGATGGTCTCGGGCTCCTCGCCCGTGAGCAGGCTCTCGGGCACCGGCAGGAGCTCGACCTCCTCCAGCTTCTGGGCGAGCGCCGAGACGAAGCGGTTGTAGACCATGACGACGCGGTCGACCCGCTCCTCGGCGTACAGGTCGGCCACGCGCTGGGCGATCGCCTGCGCGTCGGCGTAGGCGGGCCGGTCGGTCATGCCCGTGTAGTCCGCCTCGATCTCCTGCCCGCGGAAGCGCAGCGTCGACGTCCCCCGCCGGCCGACGGTGAGCCAGATGACCTGGTGGCCCTCACCGCGCTCGCGCGCCGCCACCTCGAGGCTGCGACGCACGACGTTGGCGTTGAAGCCGCCCGCCAGGCCGCGGTCGGCCGAGAGCGCGACCACGGCGACCGTCGAGATGTCGCGGCGGGCCAGGAGCGGCTGGTCGTGGGCCCGCGAGGTCGCCGCGGCAACCTCGACCGTCAGGGCCTGCATGCGGTCGGCGTACGGGCGCAGCGCCTCGATCCGGGCCTGCGCCCGGCGAAGGCGCGAGGCCGCCACGAGCTCCATGGCCTTGGTGATCTTCTCGACGTTCTGGGCGAACCGGATTCGCCGCCGGATGTCCTGCTGGCCGGCCAAGGGGTCAGGAAGCCGCCGCCGCCGCCGCCAGGCCCTGCTCCTCCTCGACGAAGAAGCTCTCCTTGAACCCGTCGACGGCCTTCTTCAGGGCCTCGGCGGTCTCGTCGGACAGGTCGCCCGACTCGACGATCGCCTTCAGGACGGTGCCCTCGGCGCGCAGCGACTCCCGCAGCTCCTGGTGGAAGCGCGGCACCTGCGAGACGGGGACGTCGTCGAGGTAGCCGTTGGTCGCGGCCCAGATCGACGCGACCTGCTCCTCGAGCGGCCACGGCTGGTACTGCGGCTGGTTCAGCGTCGCCACCAGCCTCTGGCCCCGTGCGAGCTGGCGCTGGGTTGCGGCGTCGAGCTCCGAGGCGAACTGCGAGAACGCCTCGAGCTCGCGGTAGGCCGCCAGGTCGAGGCGCAGGCGGCCGGCGACCTTGCGCATCGCGCGCCGCTGGGCGTTGCCGCCCACGCGGGACACCGAGATGCCGGCGTTGATCGCCGGGCGCACGCCCGAGTAGAAGAGGTCGGACTTCAGGAAGATCTGGCCGTCGGTGATCGAGATGACGTTCGTCGGGATGTAGGCCGAGACGTCGTCGGCCTGGGTCTCGATCACCGGGAGCGCCGTGAGCGACCCGCCGCCGAGCTCGTCCGACAGCTTCACCGCCCGCTCGAGCAGCCGCGAGTGCAGGTAGAAGACGTCGCCCGGATAGGCCTCGCGGCCCGGCGGCCGCCGCACCAGGAGCGACATCTGCCGGTAGGCGTCGGCGTGCTTCGACAGGTCGTCGTACATGACGAGCGCATGGCGGCCGTTGTACAGGAAGTGCTCGCCCATGGCACACCCTGCGTACGGGGCCATGTACTTGATCGGGGCCGCCTCGGTCGCCGACGCGGCGACGATGATCGTGTAGTCCATCGCCCCGTGCTGGCGCAGGAGGGCCTCGACCGCGCGGACATTCGACGCCTTCTGGCCGATCGCCACGTAGATGCAGATGACGTCCTGGCCCTTCTGGTTGATGATCGTGTCGATGCAGATGGCCGTCTTGCCGGTCGTGCGGTCGCCGATGATGAGCTCGCGCTGGCCGCGGCCGATCGGGATCATCGAGTCGATGGCCTTGATGCCGGTCTGGAGCGGCTCCTTCACCGGCTGGCGGTCGACGACGCCCGGGGCCTTGAACTCCATGGGCCGCGTCTCGGTGGTCTCGATCGCCGGACCGCCGTCGAGCGCGATCCCGAGCGGGTTCACGACCCGGCCGATCATCGCGTCGCCGACGGGGATCGCCATGACCTCGCCGGTGCGGCGGACGGTGTCGCCCTCCTTGATCTTGTCCCACTCGCCGAAGAGCACGGCGGCGACGTTGTCCTCCTCGAGGTTGAGCGCGAGGCCGGTGACGCCGTGGTCGAGCTCGAGCTTCTCGAGGGCGACGCAGCGGTCGAGCCCGTAGACGCGGGCGATGCCGTCGCCGATCTGGATGACGGTGCCGACCTCTTCGACGTCGGCCTGCGCCTCGTACCGCTCGATCTCGGACTTGAGGATGTTGGAGATCTCGTCTGGTCGCAGCTTCACGCTTCACTCCCAACGGGCAATGGTGTACGAATGAGTGCGCGGCGGATGTCCTCCAGCCGGCGCCGGATCGAGGCATCCAGGAGGACGCCGCGGGCTTTCAGGACGATGCCGCCGATGATCTCGGGATCGACCGAGGCCACGATCCGGGCCTCGTGGCCGACTGCGATGGAGACACGCTCGCGGAGGGCGTCGACCTGGGAGTCGTCGAGCGCGACGGCGGTTGTCACCTCGACGGTCAGGATGCGGTCCTCGGCGGCGACGAGCTCGGCGTAGGCCAACGCGGTGTCGGCGATCAGACCGACGCGCCCGCGGTCGGTCAGGACCATCGCGGCGTTCTGGAGCAGCTGCTCCGACTCTCCCAGGAGGCGCGTGACGACGCGCTTCTTGGCCTCCCGCGGGATCGACGGGTTTGCGAGCGCCCGAAGCAGGATGCGGTTGTCGGCGAGCGCGCCGAGAAGCGCCTGCAGGTCGCGGTCGACCTCGTGCGTCCGCCCCGCGTCGCGGGCCGCGTGGTAGAGCGCGTCCGCGTAGACGCGGGCCGCCGGCTCGATCCGGTCGGCCACTACTCCTCGCCCTCCGGGACGAGCGACGCGAAGTCCACATCGGCGAGCGCATCGTCGATCAGGCGCCTCTGCTCGGCCGAATCGAGGCGGGCCCGCACCACCTTCTCTGTTGCGACCAGTGTGAGCTCGGCGACGTGCTGCTTCAGGCTGGCGAGCGCCTGGCGCGTCTCCGCGGCGATCTCGCTCTTGGCCTGCTCCTTCAGCCGCACCGTCTCCGCCTCGAGGGCGGCGACGTCAGCCGCGCGCCGCTCGTCACCCACGCGGCGGGCGTCCTCGACGATCCGCGACGCCTCCTTGCGGGCCTCCGCGAGCTGCTGGCGGTACTCGCTGAGCGCGGCCTGGGCCTCTTCGCGCGCCTTCTCGGCCGCATCGAGATCGGCGGTGACCGCCGCACGCCGGGCCTCGATCATCTGCTGGATGGGCCCGAACGCGTACTTCCGGAGGATGACGAGGACGACCACGAACGTGATCAGCGTCCAGAACATCAACCCCGGGTTGATGTCGATCAGGCTCGGCGATTTGGCGGCTGCGAGAAGCGGCATGCGCAGGTCTCCCTAGACGATGGAGTAGGCGACGAACGCCATCCCGAGGGCGTAGAACACGATCGCCTCGGTCAGCGCGAACCCGAGCCACATGAGGCCCTGGAGCTGGCCGCGGAGCTCGGGCTGGCGCCCGACGGCCTCGATCGTCTTGCCGAAGATGAACCCGACGCCGACGCCGGGGCCGATCGCCCCGAAGCCGGTCGCGAGGCCGAGCTCGAGGGCCTTGGCGGCGTTGGTGTTGTCGACGACAGCCATGCGCGTCTCCTAGTGGTCTGGGTGGATCGCTCCACCGATGTAGATGGCCGAGAGGGAGGCGAAGATGAACGCCTGCAGGCCCGCGATCAGCGTCGCTTCGAGCGTGTACAGGGCGACGCCCATCGCAAACCCGATGGGATGGATGAAGTAGAAGGCGGTCCCGCCGATCAGCGCGCCCATGCCGAGGAACACGGCGATGACAAGGTGGCCGGCGAGCAGGTTGAAGAAGAGCCGGAAGCTCAGCGAGACGATGCGGACGAACTGCGAGATCACCTCGATGACGGCGATCAGGATGATGAGCGGCGCGGTCTTCAGTCCGAAGTCGGGCATGCCGGACGGCATCCAGCTCTTGAAGTAGCCGACGACGCCGTTGTAGCGGATGCCCTCGGCGTGGCTCGCGAGGATGGTGACGAGCGTCAGGGTGAGCGTCACCGACAGGTTGGCCGTGGCCGCGTAGATCTGCAGCTGGGGGACGCTCAGGCCGAAGAGGTCGACGTGCTCCTCGCCGAAGGGGAGCGGGATGAACCCGATCAGGTTCATCATCCAGATGAAGACGAAGGCGGTCGCGACGTACGGGAACCAGATCTTCATGCCCTCCTCAGGCAGGCCGGCCCGGGCGATCTGCTGCTCGCACACCTCGTAGATCACCTCGGCGGTGGTCTGCGGCCCGCTCGGCCGCACCTGGAGCCCGCGCCGGGTGACGAGGAGGGTGAGGATGATCGCCAGGGCGGCCGCCATCCACATGTAGACGACGGCCTTGTTGATGTCGAGCCCGAACGGCAGGTTCACGTAGGGGTGGTTGATGAAGTCCGTGAACTCGCTGACCGGGTTGAAGTCGGTCTTGAGGAGGATCATCTAGGCCGCCCCGCCGATCGTGCCGCTGATGTTCTTGTGTGTCAGGACGCGCGTGGCGATGTCGATCGTGACGAGGAGCAGGAAGAGCAGCACCGCCGACACGGCGAGGGCGGTGTCGTGCTTGGTGATCAGAAAGAGGACCAGCATCCCGATCCAGGGCCGCAGCAGCATGCTGGCGCCGAGGACGCCGACGCCGCGCAGCGCGCCCATCTGGGCCGCCCGCCGCTCGATGACCGACTGGGCGTAGCGGTTCACCGCCCACAGCGCCGTCGCCCAGAACCAGCCCTCGAGGGGCCAGCCGGCGAGCAGGAACACGGGGATCGCGAGGATCGCGACGATGGCGTCGAGGTTGTGGGCTGCGAGCGTCTGAGGCGAGGTCATATGTCGCGAAACCGTCTGTACACCAGGTAGAAGCTGACCGGGACGCCCACGGCCGCGCCGATCGCGCCGCCGATGGCGGGATTTCCGGCCAGCCAGCCGACTCCGAGGCCGATTCCCACGAACAGCGCAAGCGCTGCCAGCAGATAGATCCCGGCCGTTGCTCCCGATGCTGCCGGTTTCCCTGCCGTGTGGGTTCGTGTCCTCGTCGAGGGTTGGCGGGCGCGCGCAGTATAGCCAAACCTCGGGAGTATGTGACAAGTTTGTGACGTTCCCGCGAACTAGGCCGCCGGGCGGTCGGCGGACGCGGGCGCAGCGTCGGCGCGGCCTCCCCGGAGCGCGCGGAGGCGACGGAGCTTCAGGATCTCGAGCGTGTAGATCACGTAGACCGACGAGAGGACGGCGACCGCACCCAGCGTCCCGAGGATGGCGACCGCCGAGAGGCTCCACCCGTGCCGGTGGGGCGGGACGAACCGGATCGCAAGCGCGAAGCCGGACAGGACGATGCACCAGGCGTAGAGCGTGAGCGCGGTGCGGCGCTGCGAGAACCCGATGTTCGCGAAGCGGTGGTGGAAGTGCCAGCGGTCGGCCTGGTAGATCGGCTGGCGGTACTTCAGGCGCTTCAGGATCACGAACGACGTGTCGAGGATCGGCAGCGCCAGGACGACGAGCGGGAACACGAGCGACACGGCCGCCGCCGTCTTCAGCACGCCCTCGATGGAGAGCGTCGCGAGCAGGTAGCCGAGCATGAGCGAGCCGGAGTCGCCCATGATGATCGTGGCGGGGTGGAAGTTGTACCGGAGGAAGCCGATCGCGGCGCCCGCAACGACGGCGGCGACCGCGGCGGTGTCGCCGTGGCCGAGGGACGCCGAGAGGATCGCGAACGTCATCGCGGCGATCGCGCAGAAGCCGGCCGCGAGCCCGTCCATCCCGTCGATGAAGTTCACGATGTTGGCGATGGCGACGATCCAGATGATCGTCACGGGATAGGCCACCGGGCCGAGGTCGAAGACCCCGATGAGCGGCATGGTCACGTGGTCGATCGAGATGTTGCCGCTCGAGAGCGCGACCGGCACGGCGGCGATCGAGATCTGGCCGGCGAACTTGGCGCCGGCGGGGAGCGAGACGATGTCGTCCACCGCGCCGAGGGCGCACATGAGCGCGGCGCCGAGCATCACGCCCCAGAAGCCGTGCTGCGACCCGAAGGCCGCGCACGGGATCGCGATGCCGGCGAAGATCGCGAGCCCGCCGAGGCGCGGCAGCGGCCGCGGGTGCATCCGCCGGTCGCCGTCGGTGCGGTCGAGCACGCCGGCGCGCGACGCGGTGAGCGACACCACGGGGGTGAGCAGCACCACGAGGAGGAAGGCGACAGCAAAGCCGACGGCTGCTGCCTGATAGTCGAGCAGTGAGTTCATCGCGGCGTCGTGGCGAACAGGGTACCGGTTCGGCGCTGGCGGCCGGTCTCCTGGTCAGCGGCCGACTGAGCCCCAAACCAGGTTTAGCACCCCCGGCCGTTACGAGATTGTGTCACCGGCGGCACATGTCGGCCGGTCGCGTTGCCGTCGCTGGATCTACGGTGGATCGATGTCCCACCGACCGCGACCGCGCCCGCAGGAAGGTGGGCTCTGGTACCACGTCGGCGCACGGGGTGTGCGCAAGCTTCCAATCGTCCAGGACGACGACGATCGTTCGATCTTCCTGACCCACCTCGGCGAGATCGTCGCGCTCTTCGGCTGGGAGCTCACGGCCTTCTGCCTGATGACGAACCACTACCACCTCGTCCTGCGCACACCGGAGCCGAACATCGCGACCGGGATGCACAGGCTCAACTTCATCTACGCGCGAGCCTTCAACAAGAAGCACGGATACGAAGGGCACCTCTTTGACGCCCGGTACTGGTCCGGCGTCCTTGCGACAGAGGACTCCCTCTTCGAAGCGCTTCGGTACGTCGTGCTCAACCCTGTGCGCGCTGGGCTTTGCCAGAAGCCCAGCGAGTGGCCGTGGTCGAGCTACCGCCAGACGGTCGGGCTCGAGCCTCCGGCGAAGTACCTCAGCCTGGACTGGCTCGACCTTTTCGACACGGACCGCCGGCGAGCGCAGCTGCTCTTTCGCGGCTTCGTCGACGAAGGGACGGACCGACCGCCGGATACGAAAGCGTGACGCGATCGTCACGCCGTCGTGTGCCAAACCTGGTTTGCGCGCTTACCGCGTGCCGAACAGCCGGTCGCCGGCGTCGCCGAGGCCGGGGAGGATGAAGCCGTCCTCGTTCAGCTCGCGGTCGACGGCGGCGGTGTAGATCGTGACGTCCGGGTGGTCGGCGGCGATGCGCTCGAGGCCGGCCGGGGCCGCCACCACCGAGAGGAGCCGGATGCTCCGCGCGCCGCGGTCCTTGCACAGCTGGAGCGCCGCGGAGGCGGAGCCGCCGGTGGCGAGCATCGGGTCGAGCACGAGGACGTCGCGCTCATCCAGGTCGCCCGGCAGCTTGCAGTAGTACTCGACGGGCTCGAGGGTCGCCTCGTCACGGTAGATGCCGACGAACCCGACCCGGGCGACCGGGACGAGGTCGAGCACGGCGTCGAGCATCCCCAACCCGGCGCGGAGCACCGCCACCACGCCGAGCTTCTTGCCCGAGATCTGCGCGGCGCGAGCCGTCTCGAGCGGCGTCTCCACGTCGATGTGCTCCAGCTCCAGGTCGCGCGTCGCCTCGTAGCAGAGGAACGCCGCCAGCTCACCCATGAGCCAGCGGAAGTCCCGCGTCGTCGTCGTCCGGTCGCGGATCAGCGCAAGCTTGTGCTGCGCCAGCGGGTGGTCGACGACGACGAGCTGCTCAGACGACCGGATGGCCATGGAGGAACGACGGGTAGAGCGGGCGCCCGGCCAGCAGCTCGCGTGTGCGCCCGCGCAGCGCCGGCAGGTCGGCCGCGGGGTCGAGCGTCTCCAGGATGATCGTCCCGACCTCGCGCATGTCGGACTCGTCGAAGCCGCGCATCGTCGCGGCGGGCGTCCCGATCCGCACACCCGAGGCGATCGTCGGCGGCCGCTCGTCGAACGGGACGGTGTTGCGATTGACGGTGATCGCGACCTCGTGCAGGCGCTCCTCCGCGTCCTTGCCCGACCACTGCGTCCGGCGCAGGTCGAGCTGGATCAGGTGGATGTCGGTGCCGCCGGTCAAGAGGTCGACCCCACCGTCGATGAGCGTCGCGGCGAGCGCCTTCGCATTGGCGACGATCTGGCGCTGGTAGGCCCGGAACCCCTCGGTCGCCGCCAGCTTGAAGCAGACCGCCTTCGCCGCGACGACGTGGCAGAGCGGCCCACCCTGGAGGCCCGGGAAGACGGCCTTGTCGACCGCCGCACCGTGCTCCGCGCGGCTCAGCACGAGCCCCGACCGCGGGCCCGCCAGCGTCTTGTGCGTGGTCGACGTGACGACATCGGCGTGCTCGACCGGGTTGGGATGGATCCCCGCGGCGACGAGGCCCGCGAAGTGGGCCATGTCGACCATCAGCTTCGCCCCCACCTCATCGGCGATCGCGCGGAACCGGTCGGCCTCGATGACACGCGGGTACGCCGACGCGCCGGCCACGATCAGCCGCGGACGGTACTCCTTGGCCAGCCGCTCGACCTCGTCGAAGTCGATCAGCGAATCCTCGCGCCGCACGCCGTAGGCATGGACGTCGTAGAGCCGGCCCGAGAAGTTGACCTTGAGGCCGTGCGTCAGATGGCCGCCGTGGTCGAGCCGCAGCCCCAGGATCGGGTCGCCCGGCTCGAGCAGGGCGTAGTAGGCGGCCTGGTTCGCCGGGCCGCCGGCGTGCGGCTGCACGTTCGCGTGCTCGGCGCCGAACAGCGCCTTTGCGCGGTCGATCGCGAGCTGCTCGATCTCGTCGACCCACTCGCAGCCGCCGTAGTAGCGCCTTCCCGGGTAGCCCTCGGCGTACTTGTTGGTGAGCACCGACCCGACCGCCTCGAGCACCGACGGCCAGGTGAAGTTCTCGGACGCGATCAGCTCGAGCTGGTCACGCTGCCGCCCGAGCTCGCGGTCGACCAGGCCCGCCACATCGGCGTCCGCCTCCGCCAGCCCGATCGCGCGGAGCTGCTCGAACGTCTGCTCGGCCGTCGCCACACCCCGATGCTAAACGATGTTGCGCGCCGCAGGGCCAGATCACGGCGGCGGCGCCGGCCCGGGGCGGATCACGACCGGCTCCGGGCCGGTGAGGTCGAGCACCGTCGAGGCGATCCCGGGAAGCGTTCCCCCGTCCACCACCACCGCCGCCGCCGACCGGAGCTCGGGAGGGACATCCGAAAGCCTTCCCGGCGCCGCCTCCCCGCGGCGGTTGGCGCTCGTCAACGCAAGCCCGCCGACCGCGTCGGCGAGCTCCCGGACGGCGGGCGCAAGCTCGGGGACGCGGACGCCGATCCGCTCGGGCGACGGCCCGCACAGGTGGGCGAACCTGCGGTCGGGGTTGGGGACGACGAGCGTGACCGGCCCCGGCAGCAGCTCCTCGGGCAGCGGCGCCCCCAGCGCCTCGACCGCCTTCGCCACCGAGCCGAACACGACCGCGGTCGCCTGGCCGGCCGGGCGCTCCTTCACGGCGTAGAGGCGCGCGCATGCCTCGGGCAGCGCGGCTGCGCAGCCGATCCCGTAGACGGTGTCGGTCGGCAGGATCGCGAGCCCGCCCTCGAGCAGGAGCCGCTCGTGCTCGCTCATTCCGCCCGCCTCCCCCACACGATCCGCTCGATGCCGGCGTGGTCGCGCTCGCAGCCGATGTCGGTGATACCGGCCTCCTCGAGCAGCCGTTCGGCAGCGCCGGCCTGTCCGGCGCCGACCTCGAGGACGACCGCGCCGCCCGGCTCGAGCGCGACCCGCGCCTCGGCGGCGAGCCGCGCGATCACCTCGAGCCCCGTCCTCCCCGCCACGGTCGCCCCGCGCGGCTCCCAGTCGCGCACCTCCGGCGCGAGCCCGGCGAGCTCGCCCTCGGCCACGTACGGCGGGTTCGAGACGACGAGGTCGAACCGGCGCTCGCCGAGGCCCGCGAAGAGGTCGGACTCGACCCACTCGACGTCGATCCCGAGCCGCTCGCCGTTCGCGCGAGCAACCGCGAGCGCATCCTCGGACACGTCGCAGGCGGTCACCCTGGCCTCCGGCAGCTCCGATGCCAGCGCGAGCGCGATCGCGCCCGACCCGGTGCCCACGTCGAGCATCGCCGGCGACGCGGCTCCGGCGACGAGCTCCAGGCAGCGGCCGACGACGAGCTCCGTCTCCGGGCGCGGCACGAGCACGCGCGGGTCGACCTCGAGGTCGAGGCCGCGGAACCCCCACCGGCCCAGGATGTAGGCCACCGGCTCGCGCTTGGCCCGCCGGCCGATGAGCTCGCGGCACGCTGCGAGCTCCGCCTCGGAGAGCGGCCGCTCGAAGCCGGTGTAGAGCTCCACGCGACCCAGCTCGAGCGCATGGCCGAGGAGCAGCTCCGCATCGAGCCGGGCGGTCGGGCTGCCGTTGCGCTCGAGGTGCGCGGTGGAGAGCCGCAGGACCTCGCCGAGCGTCCTCACCCGCCGGCGGCCGCCGCCAGCTTCTGCCGCTTCTCCTCCGCCGCGAGCGCATCGGAGAACTGGGCCAGGTCGCCCGCCAGCACGGCCTCGAGGTTGTGGACGGTGAGGCCGACCCGGTGGTCGGTGACCCGGTTCTGGGGGAAGTTGTAGGTGCGGATCTTCTCCGACCGCTCGCCGCCCCCGATCTGCGAGGAGCGATGCGCAGCGGCCTCCGCGGCGGCCCGCTCACGCTCGGCCTCGTAGAGCCGGGCGCGCAGGATCTTCATCGCCCGCTCCTTGTTCTGAAGCTGCGAGCGCTCGTCCTGGCAGGTGACGACGGTGCCCGTCGGGAGATGGGTGATCCGCACCGCGGAGTCAGTCGTGTTGACCGACTGGCCGCCGTGGCCGCCCGCGCGATAGACGTCGATCCGCAGGTCGTTCTGGTCGACGTCCACGTCGACGTCCTCGGCCTCGGGGAGCACGGCGACCGTCGCGGTCGACGTGTGGATGCGGCCCTGCGACTCGGTGGCCGGCACCCGCTGCACGCGGTGGACGCCGCTCTCGTGCTTGAAGACCGAGTAGGCGCCGTCTCCGCGGATCTCGAAGACGAGCTCCTTGAACCCGCCGGCATCGCCCCCCGACGACGTCAGCGTCTCGGTCTTGTAGCCCTGCTGCTCGGCGAACCGGGTGAGCATCTGGAAGAGGTCGCCGGCGAAGAGGGCGGCCTCGTCGCCGCCCGTCCCGGCCCGCAGCTCGATGATGACGTCCTTGTCGTCGGCGGGGTCGCGCTCGACCATCGCGAGCCGCAGCTCCTCCTCGATCCCCGGGAGCGCGGCGCGCGCCTCGGCCACCTGCTCCTGGGCGAAGGCGCGCATCTCGGCGTCACCGTCGGCCGCGAGCTCCGAGGCCTCCTGCTCTTGCGCGGCCAGCTCGCGCCAGCGGCGGGCGAGCTCGGCCGCGCCCGAGAGGCGCTTGTGCTCGCGCGCCACCTCCGCGTAGCGGCGCTGGTCGGCGAGCACGGCCGGGTCGCCCAGCTCGCTCTCGAGCTCGGCGTGCCGGCGTTCGATCTCCTGTACCAGCGGCTCCATCCGCGGAATTCTAGAGCCGGCCGAGCTGGCGCATCACGCTCACGGAGTCGGAGTAGACGTCCTTGCGCGCGAATCGGCCGTCCCGGGTCGGGAGGATGTCCATGCCGTCCCAGGTCGCCGCCCTGCCGGACTCGGCGTGCGTCCCGGTCGCGGTCCACTCCTGCACGACCAGCCCGTCGCGCACGTAGAGCGAGCGGCTCGAGAACGTCATCCCCGGCCAGCTCTCGAAGATCCCGGCGATGTGGCCGCGCACCGCGTCGCCCTCCACGCGCTCGCCGGCCGTGTGGTTGTGGAAGACCATGTCGGCCGTGTGCATCGCGACGATCGCGTCGACGTCCTGCCGGTTCCAGGCGTCGTTGTAGCGGTCGATCAGCTCGCGCAGCGCGTCGGCGGAGTCGGCATCCGGCACAGCGCGGGAGACTCTAGATGATCGTCTACGCCATGACCTCGACGGGCGACGGCGCGGACGCCGCCTCCGCGTCGAGCACGTCGCGCAGCGCCTGGATCGACACCTCGACCTGGTCGAGGGTCGGCTCCCGGGTGGTGAGGCCCTGGAGCCAGAGCCCGGGAGCGAGCAGCGTCCGGACGATCGGGTTTCGCGGGTGCTTGCCGCCGAAGCGGATGACCTCGTAGGCCAGGCCCGCGATCACCGGCAGGAGCACGATCCGCGACCCGATCAGGATCGGCCAGTCGGGCCGGCCGACGAGCGCGAACACGAAGATCGCGATGACCATCACCCAGAGCAGGAACGCCGTCCCGCAGCGGACGTGGATCTTGGAGTACGACTGCACCCGCTCGGGCGTGAGCTCGGCGCCGTCCTCGTAGGCGTTGATCGCCTTGTGCTCGGCGGCGTGGTACTGGAAGACGCGGCGCAGGTCGGGCACGAGCGAGATCAGCGCGAGGTAGGCGACCAGGAAGCTGACCCGGATCCCACCCTCGACCACGACGAAGAGGGCGGTGTTGTGGATCGGGAGCAGGCCGGTGATGATCGCCGGCGAGACCTTGAAGATGATGAGCGCGAAGCCGATCGCGATCACGAACGCGAACGCGATCTGGCCGCGGGTGAGCTCGGCCGCCTCCTCCGGGTCGGCCTCCTCGCCGGGCTGGATCGACGCGTAGGTGGCCGACACGGAGAGCGCTCGGAAGCCGATGACGAGCGACTCGCCGAGCGCCACGACGCCGCGGATGACCGGCAGCCGCATCCAGCGGTGCCGCGATGCGGCGCTCGAGACCGGCCGGCAGACGCGCGCCAGCCCGCCGTCGGCCCGGCGCACGGTCACGGCCCACGTGCCGGGGCTGCGCATCATGACGCCCTCCAGCACGGCCTGGCCGCCGACGTTGGCGCTCATGGGGCCACCTTCATACCGGAGTAGTTCGGCACATGGGGGCCCCGACCTGAGCGTGCGGATCGTTTGATGCCCGGCTGCCCTACGAAGAGGACTTCGCCTGGCGGCGACGGAACCGCTCGACGCGGCCACCGGTGTCGACCAGCTTCTGCTTGCCGGTGTAGAACGGGTGGCACTCCGAGCAGATCTCGACGTGGAGCTCGGGCTTCGTGGCCCGCGTGATGAACTCGTTCCCGCACGAGCAGCGGACGTGAGCGACCACGTACTCGGGGTGGATGTCGGTTTTCATACGGTCATCGTAGCAGCGGGGTCATCCGCTCCAGGGCCGCGTCCACAGCGGCCTCCGGGGCGTCCAGATGGGTGACGAACCGCACCTCGTGGGCGCTCAGGGCGCCCGCCAGGACGCCCGCCTCGCCGAGCTCCGAGACCAGCGCCTCGGCCGATCCGTCGGGGACGCGGCAGATCACGATGTTGGTCTCGACGGCCTCGGGATCGACGCTGATCCGGCCCGCCCCGGCGAGCCCCTCGGCCAGGCGGCGGGCGTTGCGATGGTCGTCGGCCAGCCGCTCGACGTGGTGTCGCAGGGCGTGCAGCGCGCCCGCGGCGATGATGCCCGCCTGGCGCATGCCTCCGCCGAAGAGCTTGCGGTTCCGGCGCACCTCGGCGATCACCTCGGCGCTCCCCGCGACCGCCGAGCCGACCGGCGCCCCGAGGCCCTTCGAGAAGCACACCGACACCGAGTCGACCTCGCGGACGAGCTCGGCCGGCGGCAGCCCGAGGGCGACGGCGGCGTTCCACAGGCGGGCGCCGTCCATGTGCAGCCGCAGCCCGTAGCTGCGGGCGAAGCCGGCGATGGCCGCGATCCGCTCCGGCGGCATGACGAGCCCGCCCGCCTCGCCGACCGTGTTCTCGATGCAGACCAGCGACTGGCGGGCGTAGTGGGGGTCGCTCGCGTCGTGCCACGCCGTCTCGAGCGTCTCGACGTCGAGCATGCCGCGATCGCCGTCGAGCAGGTTCGGCTGGACGCCCGAGAGCGCCGACACCCCGCCCTGCTCGTGCACGACGACGTGCGCGAGACGGTGGACGAGGAGCTCGTCGCCGCGGCGGGTGTGGGCACGCACCGCGGCCTGGTTTCCCATCGTGCCCGACGGGACGTACACCGCGGCCTCCTTCCCGAGCACGCGGGCCGTCTCGGCTTCGAGCTCGATCACCGTCGGGTCGTCGCCCCAGACGTCGTCGCCGACCTCGGCCTCGGCCATGGCCCTGCGCATCTCCGGCGTCGGGCGGGTGACGGTGTCTGAGCGAAGATCGACGGGGTGCACGCGCGGCAGGTTATCCTCACCGCCGTGCCCCGCCGCCCCGCCGACTACCCACCTCCCGTACGGGTGCGTGAATTCATCGCGGCTCCGGAGGCCGGCGAGGACGAGCGCATCGACGTCGGCGTGCTGTTCGTCGGGGCGGGCCCGGCCGGGCTCGCCGGCGCGATCCGCATGGGCCAGCTGCTCGCCGAGGATCCCGCGACCGCCGAGGCGCTCGGCGAGACGCCCATCGCCGTGATCGACAAGGGCCGTGTGGCCGGCGCCCACCTCCTGTCCGGCGCGGTAGTGAACCCGTCGGCGCTGCGCGACCTCCTCCCGGGGACGCCGCTGGAGCAGCTGCCGAGCTTCGGGCCGGTGCGCAAGGAGGCCGTGTACCTCATGCGCCCGGGCTACTCGGTGCGCCTCCCCACGCCGCCACCGTTCCACAACAAGGGCAACTGGATCTTCTCCCTCGCACAGCTCGGCCGCCATCTGTCCGAGCAGGCAGAGGAGCTGGGCGCGATGGTGCTCCCGGAGACCGCGGCCGCGAAGCTGCTCGTCGACGGCGGCGCCGTGCGGGGCGTCGTGACCGGCGACAAGGGCCTCGACCGCGACGGCCAGCCCACGTCCGCCTACGAACCGGGCGTCGAGATCCGGGCCCGGGTCACCGTCCTCTGCGAGGGCACCCAGGGCCACCTCGCCGGCGCGCTCGCGGAGGAGTACAGCCTGCGCAGCGTGAACCCGCAGGTCTGGAGCCTCGGGGTGAAGGAGATCTGGAAGGTGGCGCGGCCGCTCGACCGGGTCATCCACACGCTCGGCTGGCCGCTGCGCTGGGCCGGAAAGCACGGCGAGACCGGCGGGAGCTTCATCTACCCGATGGGTGAGGACCGGCTCGCGATCGGGCTCGTGGTCGGGCTCGAGTACCACGACGCCGCCCTCTCGGTGCACGACCTGCTCCAGCAGTTCAAGACCCACCCCATGATCCGCGAGCTCCTCCACGGCGGCGAGCGTGAGGCCTGGGGCGCAAAGACGATCCCCGAGGGCGGGCTCTACTCGGTGCCTGACCGGATCTCGGTGCCGGGGGCCGTGCTCACCGGCGACTCCGCCGGGTTCGTGAACGTCCCGAAGCTGAAGGGCATCCACTACGCGATGCGCTCCGGCATGCTGGCCGCCGAGACCGTGCACGAGGTGCTGAAGGCCGGTGGAGATCCGGCCGCGGCCGGTGCGCTCGACGGCTACGACCGCCGCGTCAAGGCGAGCCACATCTGGCGCGACCTGCACCGGGTGCGCAACATGCGCCAGGCGCTGACCAAGGGGCTCATGGTCGGCGGCGGCCTCGCGAGCACGATGGACCTGACGCGCGGCGCCTTCCCCGGCGGCACGTTCCGCACCCGGCGCGATGCCGAGGCGGCGCTGCGGGTGGAGCCGCGCGACTACCCCGAGCCCGACGGCTCGCTCACGTTCGACAAGCTCTCGAGCGTCTTTCTCTCCGGGAACCGCAGCCGCGACGACCAGCCCAACCACATCCGTGTGCGCCGGCGGGTGCCGGTCGAGGTGGCCGAGTCGTGGGTGGCCATGTGCCCGGCGGCCGTCTACGAGCTGGGCGAGCGCACCGACGACGGCATGGTCGAGGTGAAGCTCACGCCCTCGAACTGCGTCCAGTGCGGCGCGATCACCGCCAAGGGCGGCCGGCTCACGCCCCCCGAGGGCGGCAGCGGGCCGGAGTACTCGCTCCTCTAGAAGCGAGCACGTCCGCGGAAGCGCGGCTCGGCGTTCGCCCCTACCTTCGGCTCCGGAACACCACGAGCCCGAGGAGGATCCCGTGACCATGAACCGGCGCCTCGTCCGGTCAGCGGCGGTTGCCGCGATCGGCGTCATGCTGGCCGCCGCTCCCGGAGCGGCCGGAGCCGGCACGTTCGTCCAGCCAGTCACCGTGCTGCACACGTTCACCGGCCCCGCGCCGGGCGCGGGCGGCTACTTCGGATGGGCCGTCAGCGAGCTCCGCGACATCGACCACGACGGCGTCACCGACATCATCGTCGGCGAGCCGCAGCTCACGTCCGCCGGCCGCGGCCGCACGTGGGTCTACTCCGGCCGCACCGGCCGGCTGATCTACCGCTTCCACGGCGCCGGCTCCGACGCCCAGGGCTACGCCATCGCCGACGCCGGCGACGTGAACGGCGACGGGACCGCGGACATCGTGACCGGCGCACCGGGCGACGGGACGGGTGCGGGCCGGGCCTACCTCTACTCCGGCGCCACCGGCCAGCTCCTGCACCGCTTCACAGGGCTCGCCGACGGCGATTCGTTCGGCGCGGCCGTCTCATCGGCGGGCGACGTCAACCACGACGGCCGCGCCGATCTCCTGATCGGCGCGCCCGGCACCGGCGCGGCGGGGTCGGCGCCGGGGCACGCCTACGTCTACTCGGGTCGCACGCTCCATCGGATCGAGACGCTCTCGGCCGGGGAGCCGGGCGACTCGTTCGGAACCGGCACCGACTGGACGGCCGACGTGAACCACGACGGCGTGCCCGACGAGATCGTGGGCGCCAAGGACGCCGGGCCGGCCCGCGGAGGCGCGGCGTACGTGTTCTCCGGCCGGACCGGCAAGCGGCTCTATCGCATCGATCCGCCGGCGAGCGCCGACTCGTTCGGGTCGTTCTTCGTCGCCGGCGTCGGCGACACGAACGGCGACGGCATCCCGGATGTCTACGCCGCCGACTACAACGACTCGGCGAACGGCACGGCGTCGGGCCGGGCCGCCGTCTACTCCGGCGACGACGGGCACCTGTTGCACGCATGGCTCGGTGCCGACGGCGCCGGGCTCGGCCCCGGCCGCGAGGCGGGCGACGTGAACGGCGACGGCAGGGTCGACCTGATCGTCGGCTCGTACACGTCGAACGACGGCGCGAGCCAGGCGGGGAAGGCGCAGATCTTCTCCGGTGCGGACGGCTCGCTGATCCGCACGATGACGAGCACCACCGAGAACGAGAACTTCGGGTTCGACGCGGTCGGGATCGGCGACACGAACCACGACGGCCGGATCGACTACCTCGTCTCGGCGGCCAACCTCGACACGGTCTACGTGATCGCCGGCTGAATCGAGCACGAATCCGGAAGTGCGCCGCCGCGGCGGCCGTATCCTGAAGGGGTGACCAGGTCCGGGGATACGGCCGCCGAGCGGCTGCTGTGGGGCGGGGCCGGGCTGGCGCTCGGCGAGTTCACCTGCCCGCCGGACGACCGCCGCTGGGAGGAGCTGAACGACATCGGCACGACCTCGCATGTCGTCTTCCCGCAGACGAGCGTCGCGATCGTCCAGCTCGGACGGCCGCGGGCCGTGGTGAACCCGAACCACGTCGTCTTCTACAACGCCGACCAGCGCTTCCGGCGGTTCGTCCGCGACGGGCGGGGCGACCACAGCTACTTCGTGACCCTCGACGGGACGGCCATGGACGAGGTGGCCGGCGGCAGCTTCGCCGCGGTCCACTGCCTCCGTGACCCTGCGCTCCACCTCGAGATCCGGCTCCTCGTCCACCGGCTGAAGCACGCCGCCGTCGATCCGCTCTCCGCGGAGGAGGCGGTTCAGCACGTGCTCGGATCCGCGCTCGCGGCCGCGCGGTCGCAGAGGCCGCCGGGGCGAGGACGCCCCGCGACGCGGACGGTTCACAGGAGCCTCGTCGAGGACGCGAAGGCGCTCCTGGGGGCGCGGGCGCTCGACCAGATGCCGCTCGCTGAGCTGGCGCGCGAGCTGCACACGTCGCGCTTTCACCTCGTCCGCGTCTTCCGCCGGGAGACGGGGACGACGATCGCCGCCTACCGCACCCAGCTTCGGATCCGGGCCGCCCTCGAGCGGCTGCTGGCGGGAGGCGACGACCTGGCGGCGATCGCGGCCGAGTGCGGCTTTGCGAGCCACAGCCACCTGACCGACACGTTCCGGCGCACGCTGGGCGCGCCGCCCTCGGGGATCAGGGCCGCGGTGTCGCGGGGAGCTAGACGACCAGGCTCGGGGTGAGCCGGCTCACCTCGACGATCGCATCGGCCGGGATGTTGTTGCGCTTCGCCGCGGCCAGGATCTCGTCGGGGGACGGCGCCTCATAGAGGCAGTACGACCGCTTGCGGTCGGCGCTCAGGAACGAGAACAGCCAGGTCGTCCCCTCGTCGGCGTTGACCTCCTCGATCAGGCGCACATCCGAGCCCGTCAGGTCGAGCTGGTCGGAGAAGTCTCGTTCGACGATGTAGAGCGGCATCGTGAGCATGTTAGCCCGCACCGAGCAGGCCGTTGGTGTGGGCGTACGCCGCGGCCTCCGTGCGGTTGGCGGAGCCGGTCTTGCGCAGGATGCTGCGGATGTGGTTCGCCGCCGTGTGCTCGCTGATCGAGAGCGCTCTGCCGACATCGCGGTTCGAGAGGCCCCGGGCGACAAGCCGCAGGATCTCGACCTCCCGCGGGGAGAGACCGGCGGGCGGCTCGACCGGCCCGCCCCGTGGCTGGAGCCGCTCATACAGCGTCCGCATGCCGATCCGCCTGGCGAGCTCTGCGGACTCCGCGAGCAGCTCCCGGGCATACCCGGCGTCCTCGTCGCGGCCGCGGTTACGCAGCAGGCGGCCGTACTCGAAGGCGGTGTGCGCCACCCAGGTCGCGGCGCCGGCCGCCCGGTCCTGGTCGAGCGCCGCCTCGAAGTGGGCGACGGCACGGTCGCGGTCGCCCGCGGCGGCCGCCAGCATGCCCAGGTAGCGGTCGGCGGCGCCGTAGCAGGCCACCGCGTGCCCGATCATCACGCTGCTTCCGGCGTGCGGCAGGAGCTCGGCGTAGACCAGCTCGGCCATCTCGGCGTCGGCGACGGCGGCGCACACGTCCGCCAGGTACGTGAGCGACGCGAGCCACAGCGACGGGCGCAGGCGGTCGAGCCCCTCGGCGCGGATCGCCGCGAGCTCCTCCCGGGCCTCGCGCACCATGCCAAGCTCGGCCATGAGCGCCGCGAGCCCCGGCCGCCACGAGTCGGCGCGGCCGGACGCGACCAGCGCCCGCACCGCCGGCGCGAGCTCCGCCAGCCGCCCCTGCTCGCGCCGGATCCCGAACATCTGGATGCCGTACACGCTCGACGGGTCGCGGCCGGCCAGGAGGCGGCTCCACTCCCGCGAGCGCTCGGCCGCCGCCTCCGCCTCGGCCAGGCGCCCGTCGCAGAGCGCAATGGCCGCCGCGTACTGCTCGGCGACGTGCAGCGCGAACGGCTGGCGCATGCGCCCGGCGGTCTCGAGCAGCGCGGCCAGCTCGACCCGAGCCGCGCTCAGGTCGCCGATGGCGATGAGCGCGGCGATCCGCCACTGGAACGCCTCGGCGACGATCTCGATGTCGCCGATCCTGCGGGCGAGGTCGCGGCCCTCGGCGAGCATGTCGAGGATCTCGGCCAGCGGGGTCGGGCCCCGCAGCCAGTACGAGCGGCTGAGGACGAGCGCGAGCCCGCGGCGGTCGCCGATCCGTGCGCCCATCGCGATCGCCTCGTCCCGCGCCGCGGCGCACTCCTCCGGACGGCCGGCGAAGGCCAGCGCCCGCCCGAGCGCCGTCAGGACGCGCACCCGCAGCTGGGAGTCGCCCGCCTCGAGCGCGTCGCCTGCCTCCTCGAGGAGCTGGAGCGCGCCCTCGTCGGCGATGCCCATCCGCCAGCAGGCGTCCTCGTAGCCGACCGCGGCGCGGGACAGGCGCTTGCCGTCGCCCAGGCCACGGGCGATCTCCGCCGCCGCCAGGTACGCATCCTGCGAGTCGATCGAGCGGCCTGCGCGAAACGTCACGGCGCCGAGGTCGAGCAGCGCGTCGGCCCTGTCGGTGCCCCCCGGGATGCCCAGCTCGAGCGCCGTCCGCAGCGCCACCGCGGCCTCGTCGAAGGCGAGCGCCGTCATCGCGGCCGCCGCGGCGAGCAGGCTGTACTCGACGGCACGGTCGGTGCCGCCCAGCGGCGCGGCTGCGGCGAAGTGGTGGGCGATGTCGACCAGCGCCCGGGCCGACCTGTCCGAGGAGCGCGCGTCGAGCGCCTCGCCCATGCGCAGGTGCAGCTCGGCCCGCCGCCCGGCCGGGAGGCGGTCGTAGAGCGCGCGGCGCACGAGCTCGTGGGCGAAGTGATGGCCGAGGGCCGGCCCCGGCACCTCCTCGATCATGCCGCTGCGCACGCCCTCGTCGAGCGCCGCCGCCAGCGCCGCCGGCTCGAGCCCGCCGGCCTGGCGAATCACCTCGGTCTCGAACTCCGGCCCTGCGACCGACGCCAGCTCGAGCACCGCGCGTGTCTCGGGCCCCAGCCGGCCCAGCCGCTGGCTCACGACGTCGCGCACCCCCTCCGGCGTGTCGAGCGCGGCCAGCGAGCCGGCGACGTCGGCGGCCCCGGTCTCGCCGATCGCCCGCCAGACCTCCGTCAGCAGGAACGCGTTCCCTCCGGTCAGCTCGAAGAGCGACTCGGCGAGCTCCGGCAGCGCTCCGAGCGCGGCGCCGCCGGCCTGGCGCAGGAACTCCTCGACGTCCGCCGCCGAGAGCCCGCTCAGGCGCAGGCGCGCGACCTGCTCGGAACGGCGCAGGTCGACCAGGGCGTCGCCCAGATCCTGGGGCATGTCGGCCTCGGTGTCACGGAACGTCGCCACGACCAGCAGACGGGCGTCGGCCGCGGCCCGCCCCAGATGGCTGAGGAGAAGCAGGGTCGGGTGGTCGGCCCAGTGGGCGTCCTCCAGCACGAGCAGGACCGGGGCCCGCCGGCCCGTCGCCACCAGGAGCTCCACGACCGCCATGTGCAGACGGTGGCGCTCCGTGTCCTGGTCGGCCGTCACCGGGTCGGGCAGCGTCCCGACACGCGCCGGCAGATCGGGAAGCAGCCGGCGCAGCTCCCCGCCGCCCGTTCCGAGGTCGGCACGGAGGCGGTCGGGATCGGCAATCCGGGCGAGCCCGTCGAGCGCCTCCGCGAACGGCCCGTACGGCGTTCGCACGACCGAGTCGCAGGCTCCGTAGAGCACGATCGCCCCGCCCGCCGCGGCCTCGTGGGCGAACTCGCGCACGAGCCGGCTCTTCCCGGAGCCCGCCTCGCCCCCGACGAGCGCGATCCGGCGGCCCTCGCTGGCCGCCCACGGCATCAGCGAGCGCAGCGTCGCGAGCTCGCGCGGCCGGCCGACGAACGGGAACGACGGTGCCAGCCGGAGCTGTCCTGGAAGGGCCGAGAGAGGGGTCTCAGTCGCCACTAGTCAGATCTGATCATCGCATGCGCCGCAGGGCGGCATGCAAAGTGGGTCAGATCGGGTCATGCATTCTCGCCGCCGGGTGCGTAGCGTGCGTGCGGGATCACCCCACGACCGACACAGAGGAGATCGCATGGCAACCACCGAGACACTGTCCAGCGCCGCGCGGTCGGAGCTTCGCGGCCTTGCAGGCGAGATCATCGGCCCCGAGGATGCCGGCTACGACGAGGCCCGCCGCGTCCACAACGGGATGATCGACCGCTCGCCCGGAGTGATCGTCCGGCCGGCGAGCACCGACGACGTCGCCGCGGCGATCGCCTTCGCCCGGGCGCACGACGTGCCGCTCGCCGTTCGCGGCGGCGGGCACAGCGCCCCCGGCCTGGGGACCGTCGACGACGGCGTGGTCATCGACCTCGCATCGCTCTCCGCGGTGAACGTCGACGCCGATCGGCGCGTCGTGGCGGCCGGCGGCGGCGCCACGCTGACGCAGGTCGACGCGGCCACCGCCGAGGTCGGCATGGCGACACCGCTCGGCATCCTGGGCACGACCGGCGTCGGCGGCCTGACGCTCGGCGGCGGCATCGGCCACCTGGCCCGCAAGTACGGCCTGACCATCGACAACCTGCTCGGGGCCGACGTCGTCCTCGCCGACGGCTCGAAGGTCACGGCCTCTGCCGACGAGAACGCCGACCTCTTCTGGGCGCTCCGCGGCGGCGGCGGGAACTTCGGCGTCGTGACCGAGTTCCGCTATCGCCTGTATCCCGTGAGCACGGTGATCGCCGGCCCGACCTTCTGGTCGCTCGACGACACCGCGGCCGTCATGCAGCGCTATCGGGAGTTCATCCCGCAGGCCCCGCGCGATCTGAACGGGTTCTTCGCGTTCGCGACGGTCCCGCCGGTGGCGCCGTTCCCCGAGGAGTTGCACGGCCGCAAGGTCGCCGCCGTGGTCTGGTGCTATGCCGGCGACGACAACGACGCCGCCCAGGCCGCCATGGCGCCGATGCTCGAGGCCGCCGAGCCGCTCATGCACGGCGCGCACGAGCTGCCGTTCGCCGGCCTGCAGGGCTTCTTCGACCCGTTCTACCCGAAGGGCATGCAGGGCTACTGGCGCGCGGACTTCGTGAACGAGCTGTCCGACGCGGCGATCGCGGCGCACAGCGAGCACGCCGAGCGGATGACGCCCGGCGCCTCCACGATGCACATGTACCCGATCGACGGGGCGGTCCACGAGGTCGGCGAGTCCGATACGGCGTGGGCGAACCGCGACGTGCAGTGGGCGCAGGTCATCTACGGCACCGACCCCGACCCGGCGAGCGCCGACGCCATGCGGCAGTGGACGCTCGACTACTTCGACGCCACCCACCCGTACTCGGCGACCGGCGGCGCGTACGTCAACTTCATGATGGACGAGGGCCAGGATCGCGTGAAGGCCGCCTACCGCTCGAACTACAGCCGGCTCACGCGGGTGAAGGCGCAGTACGACCCCTCGAACACGTTCCGGGTGAACCAGAACATCCAGCCGGCGGTGTGACCGTAGAATCGAGCAGTGTCCGAGCCCACGGCACTGGCGCAGGCGCTCCTGGGGGACCTTGACCGGTTCCTGGAGGCCGCCGACCGCCGCCACACTCCCGTCCACATCGAGGTGGGCGAGGACAGGCGATGGTCGGCGGCCGACACGGAGCGGCTGTTCACGCGGCTCGGGCGGCCGGCGCCGGCCGTGCCGCGCGAGCAGCAGCTGACCGACGTCCTCGCCGAGGCCGTGCGCCTCCGAAACGCGCTCCAGGTGTGGCTCGACACGCCGGCCGAGCTCTCCGACTAGCGGTTCCGGAGCGCCTCGGTCAGCTTCGGGATGATCGTCAGCGCGTCGCCGATCACGCTCACGTCCGCGAACTCGTGGATCGGAGCGTTGGGATCCTTGTTGATCGCGACGATCGTGCCGGCGTTCGCCATCCCCACCTTGTGCTGGATCGCGCCCGAGACGCCGCAGGCGATGTAGAGCTTTGGCGAGACCGTCTTTCCGGTCTGGCCGACCTGCATCGAGTACGGCACCCAGCCGGCGTCGACGACAGCCCGCGTCGCGGCGACCTCGCCGCCGATCGCCTTGGCCAGCTCCTCGACGAGCGGCACGTTCTCGGGCCCGCCCATGCCACGCCCGACGGCGACCAGGATGTCCGCCTCGGTGATGTCGACCCCGGCCGCCTCGGCCGTCTCGCGCCCGGCGGGCTTCGCGGCCTGCGACCACGGCTTCACCTCGACGCTCACCCGCTCGACCGGCGCGGTGCCCGAGGGCGACTCGTTCACCGGGAAGGCGTTGGCGCGCGCCAGCACGATGCCCGTGCCGCGGAAGCCGGACTCGACCATGACGGTGTCGCCGAGCGCCGGGCGGGTCGCCACGATCCCGCCGTCGCCGGCGGCGATCTCGGTCGCCTCGCAGGCGATGCCGGCGCCGATCCGCGCGGCCAGGCCGGCGGCGACGTCGGCCGACACCACGCCGGCGCCGAAGAGGATCGCGTCGGCCTCGCGCGCGGACGCCTCGATCGCGTCGACGATGGGCTGCGGCAGCCCGCCCGCGAGCGCGGGGTCGTCGGCGACGAGCACCTTGGAGGCGCCGTGCCCGCCGAGCGAGCCGGCCCAGGAGTCGTCGATGCCGGAGCCGGCCACGAAGGCGGTGACGTCGCCGCCGAGCGCGGCGGCCTTGGCGAGGACGCCGAGGCTCTGGGGCGAGAGCTCGCCCTCGTCGTGGTGGACGTAGACCAGGACGCCGGCCATCAGATGAGTCCCTTCCCGGAGAGCAGCTCGACGACCTGTGAGGCCGAGTCGCCGCCGGAGTCCTCGATTGTGACGCCGGCCGACTTGGCCGCCGGCGGGGCGATCGAGCGGACGACGCTCTGCGCGCCGCCCTCCCCCACCCGGCCGGCGTCGACGCCGGCGTCGGCCGCAGAGAGCGTCTCGAGCGGCTTCTTCTTGGCGCCCATGATCGCCTTGATGGACGGAAGCCGGGGCGTGTTGATGGCGTCCGACACCGAGACGACCGCCGGAAGCGGCGCCTCGACCACGTCGTAGCCATGCTCGGTCTGGCGCTTGGCGCGGAGGGCCGATCCCTCGATCGTGAGGTCGGCGACCTGCGTCACGACCGGCCGCTCGAGGTGGTCGGCCACTGCGGCGGCCATCACGTAGCAGTCGGCATCGGCGGCCTGCTGGCCGAGGATGACGAGGTCTGCGTCCAGCTTCGCGAGGACGGTCGCCAGCACGTGCGCCGTGCCCGCGATGTCCGACCCCGCCAGCGAGTCGTCGCTCACGAGCACCGCCCGGTCGGCGCCGAGCGCGAGCGCCTTCTGAAGCGCACGCTGGGCCGACGCCGGGCCCATGCAGACGGCGATGATCTCGCCGACGTCCGCACCGCCCTCGCGGATCTGCACCGCCTCCTCCAGCGCGTGCAGGTCGAAGGGGTTGAGCTCGGAGTCGCCTGACCGGTCGAGCCGGTTCGTCGCCGGGTCGAGCCGCTTGTGCGACGTCCCGCTCGGCACCTCCTTCACACACACTGCGATGTTCACCGCGCCGATACCTCCATCCCGTGACCGGCGGGCAGCGTAACCAACGGACGCGCCTCCGGGCGGCAGGGAGCTACTTGCCGACGAAGCTCGCCTCGCGCTTCTCGACGAACGCGTTCAGGCCCTCGCGGGCGTCGTCGGTCGAGAACATGATCGAGTAGAGATCGGCCTCGTGCACGAGGTTCCCGGCGATGTCGCCCTGGAGCGAGCGGTTCGACGCCTCCTTGGCGTAGTAGAGCGCCACGGGGCTCTTCGACGCCATGAGCCGGGCCATCTCGAGCGCGCGCGGCATGAGCTCGGCCGCCGGGTAGACGTGCTGGACGAGCCCGCGGTCGAGCGCCTCCCGGGCGTCGATCATGCGGCCGGTCAGGATGAGCTCCTTGGCGTAGCCGATGTTGGTCGCCCGGGCGAGGCGCTGGGTGGCGCCCCAGCCGGGGATGATCCCGAGGTTGATCTCGGGCTGGCCGAAGTGGGCGTTCTCGGAGGCCAGCCGGACGTCGCAGGCGAGCGCCATCTCACAGCCGCCGCCGAGCGCGTAGCCGTTGATCGCGGCGATGGTGGGCTTGCGCATCGTCTCGAGGACGTGGGCGATCTCCTGGCCGAGCTCGGAGTACGCGCGCGCCTCGAGCGGCGTCTTGCCCGCCATCTCCTTGATGTCTGCGCCGGCGATGAACGAGCGCTCCCCCTCGCCGGTCAGGATGATCACCGCGATCCCGGGGTCGCCGCCGAGGTCGGTGAGCGTCGCCAGCAGCTCCTCGAGAAGCCCCGTGTTCAGGGCGTTCAGGGCGTCGGGCCGGTCGATCGTCACGACGGCAACCCGATCGTCCACCGAGATGCGCAGGCCGCCGGCCATCACGCGGCTCCCAGGGCGGACTGGAGGAACTCGACGATCTCGGCGGTCGGCGCGCCCGGCGTGTACACCTGGGCGACCCCGAGCTGCTTCAGCTCGGCGATGTCCTCGGCCGGGATCGTGCCGCCGACGACCACCAGCACGTCCTCGGCGTCGTTCTGCTTCAGGAGGTCGAGGATGCGCGGGACGAGCGTCATGTGCGCGCCGGAGAGGATCGAGATGCCGACAGCGTCCGCGTCCTCCTGGAGGGCGGTCTCGACGATCTGCTCCGGGGTCTGATGAAGGCCCGTGTAGATGACCTCCATCCCGGCGTCACGGAGCGTCCGGGCGATGATCTTGGCGCCGCGATCGTGACCGTCGAGGCCCGGCTTGGCGACGACCACGCGGATGGGGCCACTCATATGGGGCCGAGTCTATCCGGGGCGTGAAACACGCGTACCAGGTACCACTGTTTCAGGCCGGCCACACTCACGTCTCCGCCGGAGCGAACAGGACGAGCAGGCTGAGCCGCTCCTCGATCGAGTGGAAGCGGTGCTCCTCGTGCGCGGGGACGAAGAGGACGTCGCCGGCCTCGACCGCCCGCTCGTCGCCGCCCGACGTGAAGCGGCCCCGGCCCGAGACGACGTAGTAGACCTCATCCTGGGCGTGCGGCGACTGCGGGTCGGCCGCGCCGGCCTCGAGCACGTAGAGCCCCGCGCTCATGCTCTGGACGCGCAGGAACTCGCGGTAGAGCTCGCCGGCCCCGGCCCGCTCTCCATCGATGTCGTCCACGCTCCACGCGTCCATTGGCCGAGGATCCTAGATGGTCGGCCTAGAAGACGGGCGTCTCGCGGTACACGCCCCACACCGCCCGGAGCGCGTCGCAGATCTCGCCCTCCGAGGCGTAGGCGCGGGCGCAGTCCACCAGGTGGGGCATGATGTTCTCGTCGGTCGCCGCGGCGCGGGAGAGCCCGGCCAGCGCGGCCTCCACCGCCGCCGGGTCGCGGCGGCCGCGGACGCCCTCCAGCCGGTCGCGCTGGCGCCGCTCCACCTCGGGCGAGATGCGCAGGATCTCGACCTGGTCGTCGTCGTCGTTCAGGAACGAGTTCACGCCCACGATCAGCCTGCGGCCCTCCTCGACCTCCTGCTGGAAGCGGTACGACGCCTCGGCGATCTCGCGCTGGAAGAAGTTCTCGTTGAGCGCGGGAACGACGCCGCCGAGGCGGTCGATGCGCTCGAAGTACTCGTAGGCCTCGCGCTCCATGCGGTCGGTCAGCGACTCCACGAGCCAGGAGCCCCCCAGCGGGTCGGCCGAGTGGACGACGCCGGTCTCGTTCGCGATCACCTGCTGGGTGCGGAGCGCCAGCCGCGCGGCGCCCTCGGTGGGAAGCGCCAGCGCCTCGTCATAGGAGTTCGTGTGCAGCGACTGGGTGCCGCCGAGCACGGCGGCCAACGCCTCGAGCGCGGTGCGCACGATGTTGACCTCGGGCTGCTGGGCCGTCAGCGACACGCCCGCCGTCTGGGTGTGGAAGCGCATGAGGAGCGAGCGCTCGCGCTTGGCCCCGTAGCGGTCGCGCAGCTCGCGCGCCCAGATCCGCCGGGCGGCGCGGTACTTGGCGATCTCCTCGAAGAAGTCGATGTGGGCGTTGAAGAAGAACGAGAGCCGCGGCGCGAAGTCGTCGACGTCCATCCCGCGCTCGCGGCAGGCCTCGACGTAGGCGAACCCGTCGGCGAGCGTGAAGGCCAGCTCCTGCGCGGCGGTCGCCCCGGCCTCGCGGATGTGGTAGCCCGAGATCGAGACGGGATGCCAGCGTGGCATCGTCTCGGTGCACCACTCGATCATGTCGACCATGAGCCGCATCGACGGCTCCGGCGGGAAGATCCACTCCTTCTGGGCGATGTACTCCTTCAGGATGTCGGCCTGGATCGTCCCGCCCAAAGCCTCGGGCGGGATGCCCTGCTTCTCGGCGACGACGACGTACTGCGCGAGGACGACGGCGGCGGGCGCGTTCACCGTCATCGAGGTCGTCACCCGGTCGAGCGGGATCCCGGCGAAGAGATCCTCCATGTCGGCCAGCGTGTCGACGGCCACGCCCTCGCGGCCGACCTCGCCGAGCGACCGGGCGTGGTCGGAGTCGTAGCCCATGAGCGTGGGCATGTCGAACGCGGTCGAGAGCCCGGTCTGGCCGTGGTCGAGCAGGTAGCGGAACCGCCTGTTGGTCTCCTCCGCGGTCCCGAACCCGGCGAACTGCCGCATCGTCCACGCCCGGCCGCGGTACATCGTCTCGTAGACGCCCCGCGTGAACGGGAACCGGCCCGGGTCGCCGAGGTCGGCCTCGTAGTCGATCCGCGTGTTCGCCGGCGAGTAGAGCGGCTCATACGGGATCCCCGAGATCGTCGAGCGCTCGGGCTCGGGCGAAGGCCCTGGGGCACGCTCAGGCTGCGCCATCATCCGGAGGATACCGGCGCCGGTGGAGTCCGCACCCGCCCGGAGAGCCAGGCGCGCAGGTACGGGTCGGGCACCGTGTAGCCCGGACGGGTGGAGCCCTCGACGAGGTCGCGCTCGACCAGCGCCTCGACCGCCTTCTGCACGCGGGCCGGCGGGCCCAGGCGGTGGCGGTGGCGGTACTCCTCCGAGTAGATCCGGCCGGCCTCCGCCGCCACCGCGAGCAGCACCAGCCGCTGGTAGGGCGAGAGGCTCTCCCAGATCGTGGCGCAGCGGGCGGACTCGGCCATGACCGCGTGGCCGAACGCCTCGTCGACCATCTCGGGCGTGGCCGGCCGCTCCGCCGAGATCGCCCACAGGAACCGGGCGAGCTCCTGGGTGTCGTACGGCTGGCCGGCCGTGATGCCGAGCAGGCGCTCCACCGCCTCCGGACTGATGCTCCGGCCCGTGGCCGCGAACCGCTCGGCGATGAACGGGCCGAAGTCGGCCGCCGCGATCGGGCCCAGCTCCATCACCTTGGCGCTCCGGAAGAGCGGCTCGTTCCGCTCGGTGAAGAGCCGGTGCAGCATGTGCCGGTGGCTCCCGAGGTAGACGTGGGCGACCTCGGGCTGCTGCTGGAAGACGGCCCGCATGACCCGGGGCAGGTCGCGGTCGATCCTCGTCACCTCCTGGAACTCGTCCAGGACGAGCGCCACCCGGCGGCCGCGCTCGGCGGCGATCTCCGCCGGGAGCCGCAGCAGCCGGTCGAGCGTGACATCGACGTCCCCGCGGCGCAGCGTCTGCGGCATCGTGAACGACAGGCTCCCGTCCTCGGGGTCGACCGTCGCGACCGGGGCGACGGGCATCCGGCGCAGGAAGTCGAGCGAGCGCCGGCCGGCGCGCTCGAACGGCGAGAGCAGGCCGCGGTAGAGCGCGGTCGTGAGCTGCTCCACGAGCCGCCCCTTGTCGGGGGCCGCGAAGAGGTCGCACTCGGCCACGAGCACGCCCGCGTCGCGGAGCTCCTCGACACACGCGCGCATGAGCGAGCTCTTGCCGGTGCGCCGGGGCGCGATGACGACGACGTTCTGGCCGCTCTCGACGTCGGCGCGGAGCGCCGCGATCTCGGCCTCCCGGTCGGTGAACTGCGTTCCCGAGACGACGTCGCCGTACCGGAACGGATTCTCGTGCACGCCCGCCATCAGCAAACTATAGCAACCGGTATTATGCTGAGCGCTCTAACTGCTGCTCTCGGGGGTGAGCGAGGCCCCCGGCTGCCAGAGCACGTCCGCCCGGCCGCCGTCGTTCGCGACCCGCGCCAGGATGAAGAGCAGGTCGGAGAGGCGGTTCAGGTAGGCGAGCGCCGCCGCGTTCACGTCGTCGTGCTCGGCCAGCGCCACGGCGCAGCGCTCGGCACGGCGGCAGGTCGTGCGGGCCACGTGCAACGCGGCCGCCGCCGGCGTGCCGCCGGACAGGACGAAGCTCTCGAGCGGCTCGAGCGTGTCGGAGTAGCGGTCGCATGCCTCCTCGAGCGCCGTCACGTGGGCTTCGCCGATGCGAAGCCGGCTCTTGCCCTTGCCGCGGGTCGTGCCCTCGGGCACCGACAGGTCGGCGCCGACGTCGAAGAGGTCGTTCTGGACGCGGCGCAGGAGATCGGCGACGTCGTCGGCAAGCCCGCCCGCGACCGCCGCGCCGATGGCCGCCCCGGTCTCGTCGACCGTGCCGTAGGCCCAGATCCGGGCGTCGTTCTTGGACACCCGCTCGCCGTCGCCGAGCGAGGTCTGCCCGGCGTCCCCGGCCCGCGTGTAGATGCGATCCAGCCGCATGCACACAGCGTAGAGCATGACGCCGGCGTGCCCCTTCCGGGGGCATCTGCAATTCCCCCGTAAGGGTTTCATTATGAAAATGTAAGGAGGCGATCACTGGGCCTACCACGGACGGTGCAGCTCCAACCCGACTCCCCGCTCCAGGAGGATCAACCCCGATGTACGGCCTGACCCACCGAATCGCGAACGACATGCCCGCCGAGGGCGACGTCGTCGAGCCGAGCCCCCTGGCTCGGATCACCCCCCTCGGGGCGCGTGCCACCGTCCTTGTGATCGACCGCGACCCCCTCACCCTCACCATGGTTCGGCGCGCGGTCGCCGACCACTACCACGTCGCCGTCGCCCGCGACGCCGAGGAGGCCCTCGGGCTCGTGAGCGACATGAAGCCCGATGCCCTCGTCTTCGACGCCGGCCTGGACGACGCCGACGTGGCCATGGTGACCGTCGCCCTCGCCGCGTGCGACGTCCTCGACGCGACCCCCGCCGTCATGGTCGACCCCGACGAGCCCATGAACACCGTCACGCTCCGGCGCCGCATCGACGACGCCATCCGCGTGAGCCGCCGCGTCTACCTCGGCGGCGGCCTGCGGCACCGGCTCGCGGCCTGACCGACTCCCGGCGGGTGGCGCCTCGGCGTCACCCGCCTAACCGGCTCGACGCCATTTGGCGGTCTCGTGACCCCGGCCGCCAAATGGCGGTCTCGCCGCGGCCCTCGGCTACGGTGAGCGCATGAGCCGGCAGCGCACGATCCTCGTCCTCGCGGTGGCCTCCCAGGCCGCGTTCTCGATGATCACGTTCGGGCTCCCCGCCATCGGCGCGGAGATCCGGCACCGGTTCGACCTCGGCCCCGCGGGATTCGGCGCGGTCTTCGCCGCGGTCGGGCTCGGCTCCGCCGCGGCGCTCATCCCCGCCGGCGCGCTGGTCGACCGGTTCGGCGGGCGGCGGGTGCTCGTCGTCGGCGGCATCGTGAACGGCATCGGGCTCCTGCTCGCGGCGGCCGCCGGCACGGCCCAGACGTTCGCCGCCGCACTCGTCCTGGCCGGGATCGGCGGGGCCGCCGTCCCTGTCGCCGGGATGACGGCCCTCCTGCGGGTGTTCGAGCCGGCGCAGCGCGGCATGGCGATGGGCTGGCGCCAGCTCGGCGTTCCGCTCGGTGGGACGCTCGGCGCGGCGATCCTGCCGGCGCTGGCCGCGGTCGGCGGCGTCCGCCTGGCGATGGCCGGCGCCGGCCTGGCCGCGGCCGTGACGGCGCTCGCGTTCGCGGTCGTCTCGGACGACCGCCCGGCGGCCACGAGCCGAGCGGGCCAGAGCGTCGCGGCCGTCCTTCGCATCCCCGGGTTCAAGCCCCTCCTCGCGGTCGGCCTCCTCTACGTGCTCGCGCTGGGGGCGATCCTGGCGCACTACGTCGGGGCGCTTCGCGACTCGGGCCTCTCCCACGCCGAGGCCGCGGCCGGGTTCGCCGCGCTCAACATCACCGCCGCCCTCTCGCGGATCGTCTGGGGCCGGGTCGCCGACGGCGGCGGAGGCACGCGCCGGGCGCGCACCCTCACCGAGATCGGGATCCTGACCGTGGCCGCGACCTGCGTCATGCCGTTCGTGCTCGCGGCCGCCCCGACGGCCGCGCTCGGGTTCGGCGTCGTCGTCGCGTTCGGGGCGTTCGGCATGAACGGCGTGCTCTATCTGCTCGCGGGCGAGCTGGCCGGGCCGTCGCGGGCCGGCCGGGCCGTCGGCGTGGCCTCGACCGTCGTCTTCGGGATGGGCTCGCTGGCCGCGCCGATCGCCGGCTTCGCAATCGAGCGCACGGGCTACGACGCGGTGTGGGTGATGTCGGCCGTCGTCGCGGCGGCGGGCGCCGTCACGGCCCGGCGGTGGCTCGAGCCGGCGGCCGTCGTGGCGGCCGAGGCGGAGGTCGTCACGATCGCCGCGCCGGCGCGCTAGAGGGTCAGAGCGGGATGGCGCAGTCCGTGCAGGCGGTGAGCTTCACGGGAACGCCGGGCTTCGCCCACCGCCCGGGCGCGTAGCCGCGCGCGTCCATCGCCGACACGAAGTAGCGGGCGCGGGTGCCGGGAAGCTCGACGGCGAAACGGCCGTCGGCGTCCGTCATCACGGTCGCGATCGGCTCGGGCGGGTCGACCGCGACCGGGCCCGCGGTCGAGTACGGGCGCGTGAAGATCCCGATCTTCACGCCCTCCTGCGGCGCACCGGTGCCGGTGTGCGCGGACGTCGTGGCGAGCAGGGTGCCCGAGATCGTGACGGTGCCCGGCGCCGTGGAAGGCGGAGGCCCGCTGCTGGCGCCACCGCCGCCGGCCGCCTGGCCGCAGCCTGCGGCGAGGACGGCGGCGGCGAGAAGCGCTGCGAGCGACCGGAGGTGCATGCCTCTTCGACGGCGACCGAACGCCAACGGTTCACCCCGGCTTCCGGGCGAGCATGACGATCCGGCGCGAGCCCATCTCGAGCTCCGAGCCGTCGAGGCCGCCCCACATGCGCTCGACGACCAGGCCGGCCGCGCTCGACATCGCCGCCAGCTCGGGCGCGGTGTAGGCCCTGTGCGAGAACCGGCGCTCGCGCCGCTCTCCGCCACGCACGTACGTCCAGCACGTCTCGAACCGCCCGCGGGGAGCGTCATAGGCCCGCTCCTCGAGCATCACCGTGCCGTCCGAGAGCGTGTGCCAGCCGCGGGCCTCGAAGCGGGCGAACACCGCGACGGGGTTCACGATCTCGATCACGAAGGCGCCGCCGGGCACGAGCGCCGCTGCGACCCGCTCCAGCACCAGCCGGTTCTCGTCGTCCTCGAAGTAGCCGAACGCCGTGAACATGTTGATCGCCGCGTCGAACTCGCCCTCGAAGCTGATGCGGCGCATGTCCTCCAGCTCGAAGCGCACCTCGACGCCCGCTTCGCGAGCCCGGGCCGAAGCCAGCTCGAGCGACGGCCCGCTCAGGTCGACGCCGGTCACGACGCAGCCGCGCCGCGCCAGCTCGACGCTGTGGCGGCCGTGGCCGCAGGCCAGGTCGAGCACGCGCGAGCCCGGGCCGAGCCCGAGCGCCTCCACCAGGCCGTCGACCTCGGCCGCGGTCGCCTCCGGCGGGTAGCGGTCGGCGACGAACTGGAGGTAGTCCGCGTCGAAGAAGCCCTCGAACCAGTCCGGGTCAGCCGTACTCATAGAAGCCGCGCCCGGCCTTCCGCCCCAGCCTGCCCGCCTCGACGTACGAGCGCAGGAGCGGGCAGGGCCGGTACTTCGAGTCGCCGAGGCCGTCGTGGAGCACCTCCATGATCGCGAGGCACGTGTCGAGCCCGATCAGGTCGGCCAGCTGCAGCGGCCCCATCGGATGGCTCATCCCGAGCTTCATCACGGTGTCGATCGACTCGCGGTCGCCGACCCCCTCCATGAGGCAGTAGACCGCCTCGTTGATCATGGGCAGGAGGATGCGGTTCGCGATGAATCCGGGGTAGTCGCGCGACTCGGCAACCGTCTTTCCCATCCGCTCGGCCGCCGCCCGCACGGCCGCCGCCGCCTCGTCGGACGTCTCGAGCCCGCGGTTCAGCTCGACGAGCGGCATGAGCGGCCCCGGGTTCATGAAGTGCATGCCCACCACCCGCTCCGGGCGCGACGTCGCCGCCGCGAGGCGGGTGATCGGGATGGAGCTCGTGTTCGAGGCCAGGACGGCGCCGTCGCCGGCCGCGGCGTCGAGGTCGCGGAAGATCCGGAGCTTCAGGTCGACGTCCTCGGTCGCCGCCTCGATGGCGAGGTCGGCCGGCCCCGGCTCCGCCGCTATCTCGATCCGGCGAAGCGCGGCCTCGGCGTCCGCGGCCTCGACCCGGCCCTTCTCGACCAGCTTGGCCAGCGACCCCTCGATGCCGGAGCGGGCCCGCTCGAGCTGCTGCGGCGCCACGTCGACGAGGCGGACGTCGAAGCCGGCGACCGCCGCCACCTGAGCGATGCCCGACCCCATCTGCCCGGCGCCGACGACGCAGACCGTCCGGGTCACGCCGGGAAGACCTCGAGCACGGTGGCGTCGCCCTGCGCCGCGCCCGAGCAGATCGCCGCGACGCCGATCCCACCGCCGCGGCGGCGAAGCTCGGCGATCAGCGTCCCGAGCAGGCGCGCGCCCGAGGCGCCGATCGGGTGGCCGAGCGCCACCGCCCCGCCGTTCACGTTCACACGCTCCTCGTCGATCCCGAGCAGCCGGATGGTGTTGAGCGCGACCGAGCAGAACGCCTCGTTCACCTCGAGCAGGTCGATGTCCGAGACGGCCATCCCGGCCTTCTCGAGCGCCACCCGCGTCGCCGCCGCCGGCGTGCGCACGAGGTAGGCGTAGTCGTCGGCGACGTAGCCGTGGCCGCGGATCACGGCCAGCGGCTGGATGCCGCGCGCCCTGGCCCACTCCTCGGACGCGAGGACGAGCGCGGCCGCGCCGTCGTTCACCCCGGGCGCGTTCCCGGCGGTCGTCGAGCCGTCGGCCACGAAGACGGGCTTGAGCGACGCGAGCTTCTCGAGCGAGGTGTCGCGCCGCGGCCCCTCGTCGGTGTCGACCACCGTGTCGCCCTTGCGGCCCTTCACCGTGACCGGCGCGATCTCCTCGCCGAACCGGCCCTCGTCGATCGCGGCGACCGCGCGCTGGTGGGAGCGAAGCGCCCAGGCGTCCTGCTCCTCGCGCGAGATGCCGACCTCGGCGGCGACGACCGAGTTCTGCTCGGCCATGATCAGCCCGTCGAAGGTGCAGGTGAGGCCGTCGTAGGTCATCGAGTCGAGGACGGCGCCGTCGCCCATCCCGTAGCCGAACCTGCCCTTGGGGAGCAGGTACGGCGCGTTCGACATCGACTCCATGCCGCCGGCCACGATCACGTCGTGCTCCCCGGCGCGGATCATGACCTCGGCGAGCGTGGCCGCCCGCATGCCCGAGGCGCATACCTTGTTGATGGTCTCGGAGCCCACCGTCGGCCCGAGGCCGATCCCGACCGACACCTGGCGCGAGGGGATCTGGCCGGCCCCGGCCTGGAGCACCTCGCCCATGACGACGTAGCCGACGTCGGCGGGAGCGACGCCCGAGCGCTCGAGCGCAGCCCCCGCGGCGTGCGTCCCGAGCTCGGGCCCGGAGAGGCTCGCAAGGCCGCCGCCGAGCCTGCCAAATGGCGTTCGGGCGGCGCTCAGAATGACGGTTCGTGCTTGACTCATGACCGGCGATGCAGCATAGTCAAGCCCGTGCAAACGACCTTCGGACAGTGGTGGTGGCGACGCGAGCGAGGTGCGGCCCGCTAGCTACGCCACGGCATCCGCGCTTCGCACAGGCCTCTCCGCCCCACGGGCGAGGGGCTTTTTTGATGGCATGACACCGAAACGCCACACCCGCGAGCTTCCCGCCGACCTGATCACGCCGGTCGGCGCCTACCTGCGCCTGCGCGAGGCGCTGGGCGCTCCGGCGTTCCTGCTGGAATCGGTCGAGCGCGGCGAGCAGGTCGGCCGCTACTCCTTCCTGGCGGCGGGGCTCCCGGCCGTCGGGACGCTCGAGGAGGCGGCCGCGTTCGCCGCGTCCCAGCCTGGGCCCGCCGCCGGGGCGCCGCCCTTCGCCGGGGGCGCGGTCGGGTTCCTGAGCTACGACTGGGTGTCGGAGCTCGAGCCCGTGCCGCTCCCGCCGCCGAACGGCGCCGACGCGGGCCTACCCACGATGCGCTTCCTGCT
>DATAEI010000142.1:0-5841 GCA_036258075.1 Gaiellales bacterium | reverse complement strand
GCGCGGCGTTGTCCTCGGTCGCGCCAATACTTCCTCAGTAGTGACGCTCCCTGCGTCCGAGCATCGCTTGGTTTTCGCTCGCCAGCTCCGAACCGACGTCACGAGGCGAGGCACTGATGGCCGTCGCGACCCACCGCAAGGTAATCAACCGCCGCGTCCGCTACGAGACGGAGCTGGCCGCGCAGAAGAAGGAGGGCCACCCCTTCTTCCCGTACGCGATGTTCCACGACACGGTGGTGAACCTGATCGTCGTGCTGATGATCGTCGCGATGGCCGTGATCTGGCATGCGACGGCGGGGCCGGTCGACGCCCATCACCCGGAGGGCCAGAACGGCTGGCTCGGCGCGCTCTACGAGGGCAAGGCCAACCCGGCGGTGCAGGTCACCGAGCCGCGGCCGGAGTGGTACTTCCTGTTCCTCTTCGAGCTCCTGCGCATATTCAAGTCGCCGTGGGAGCTGATCTTCGCGACGATCATCATCCCGACCATCTTCATGGTGCTGCTCATCGTCTGGCCGTTCCTCGACCGCGGCCGCGACCGGCGCATCTCGCGGCGCCCGGTCGGTATGGCGTTCGGGCTCTCGGTGCCGGCGGTCCTGATCGCGCTCACGATCGCCGGCGGTGTCGCGCCTGGCGCCGTATCCGGCTCGAATATCACCGGGAATCCGGACTTCGACAAGCTGCCCGCAGCGGCGCTGATCTCCTCGCACGGCTGTGTCACGTGCCATAACTTCGGCGCCGGCGGTGGGTCGGTCGGGCCCGATCTGTCGAAGGGCGCTCCGAAACCGGACAAGGCCGCGATTCAGGCCCAGATCGAGAATGGCGGCAATGGTATGCCGCCGTTCAAGGACGCGTTCACGCAGGACGAGATCCAGCAGCTCGTCGACTTCATCGACGGGCTCCGGACGGGCACACCGCCGGCTAGCTAGGCTCTCCGCGTGCAGGTGATGCTGGGACTGACCGGCGCGTCAGGTGCGCCGTACGCCGCGCGCGTGCTGCGTGCGCTCGTCGCCTCCGGCGCGGACGTCGGCGTCGTCGTCTCGCGGGCCGGCGCGCAGGTGATCGCACTCGAGCTCTACGGCGACCGCGAGCTGAACCCGGCCGGGGCCGTGGAGCGGTTCGTCGCCGACAACGGCGACGCAGATGTCCGCGTCTGGGGCGAGTCCGACTACTCGGCGCCGTACGCGTCGGGGTCGAGCCGCACCGATGCCGTCATCATCTGCCCGTGCTCGATGGCCACGGTCGGCACGATCGCGGGCGGCGCCGAGGCGAACCTGATCCACCGCGCGGCCGCCGTGCAGCTCAAGGAGGGGCGAAAGCTGGTGCTCGTGCCACGCGAGACGCCGCTCTCGGACATCCACCTGGAGAACCTGCTCCGTATCAAGAGGGCAGGAGCGTCCGTCGTCCCCGCCATGCCCGGCTTCTACCACCTCCCCCAGAGCATCGACGACCTCGTCGATTTCGTCGCAGGCCGCGTCCTCGACACCGCGGGCATCGAGGCGACGCTGTATGAGCGGTGGGGCTCGTGACCCTCCAGCCCGATCAGGTGCGCGAGATGTTCGACCGGATCAGCCCGGCGTACGACCGCATGAACCGGATGATGAGCGCCGGCATGGACGGGCGCTGGCGGGCCCGCGCGGTGCGCTGCGCCGGCCTCGCGCCGGGCGGCACCGCGATCGATCTCTGCTGCGGCACCGGCGACCTCGCGATCGCGCTCCTCGACGCGGTCTCGACCCGCGGCCGCGTGGTCGGGCTGGACTTCTCGGAGCGCATGATCGAGGCCGCCCGGGCCAAGAGCTCGCAGGTGGAGTGGGTGCAGGGCGACGCGCTCGACCTGCCCTTCGCCGACGGCGAGTTCGACGCGGCGACGTGCGGGTTCGGCGTGCGGAACCTGCCCGACATCGAGCGCGGCTTTCGCGAGATGGCCCGCGTCGTGCGCGCCGGCGGCCGGGTGGTGTGCCTCGAGCTGACGGAGCCGCCGCGGCTCGTGGCGCCGTTCGCCCGTCTGTGGACCGACCGGGCGGTGCCGCTTCTCGGCCGCGTGATTGCCCGCGAGACCGATGCCTACCGCTACCTGCCCGCTTCCGTGCACCGCTTCCCGCCCGCCGCCGAGCTGGCCGAGATCATGCGCGCGGCGGGGCTCGAGCGGGTGCAGTACCGGCGGCTGTCCGGCGGGGCGGTCGCGCTCCACGTGGGGACGGTGCCGGCGTGAGCGCCGTGGCGAGCGTCCTCGACGTGCCCGGGATCTCGACCTACCTCGACGCGGTCGAGGAGCGGCTGCGCGAGACGGTCGAGCGCGACGGCGGCGAGGTGGCGGCCGCCGGTGTCGAGACGCTCGCGTCGGGGGGTAAGCGGCTCAGGCCGATGCTCGTCTACCTGTGCGCGCCGCTCGGGGGGCGCGAGCGGCCGGCGCTGGTCTCGGCGGGCTGCGCGGTCGAGCTCGTCCACATGGCGACCCTGGTGCACGACGACCAGATCGACGCGGCCCCGCTCCGTCGCGGCCGGCCCACCGTCTGGCGATCGCGCGGGGCGCGGGTGTCGACGGCAGCGGGCGACCACCTCTTCGCGCGGGCGTTCTCGGAGCTCGTCACGACCGGCGACATGGCGGCGGTGACTGCCCTCTCGGACGCGTGCCTCGCGCTGGCCCGCGGTGAGATCCTGCAGCGTGAGCAGGCCGGCAACGCCGACACGACGCCGGAGCAGTACCTGGACCGCTGCCGGCTCAAGACCGGGCGCCTGTTCGCGGCCGCGGCGTCGCTCGGCGCGCGGCTCGGCGGGCTCTCGGCTGCCGAGACGGCGCGGATGGCCGAGTTCGGGATCGCGCTCGGGCTGGCGTTCCAGATCGCCGACGACGTGCTCGACTGCGACGGCGACCCCGACACGACCGGGAAGGCGCTCGGCACCGACCTGCTCGACGGCACGGTCACCCTGCCGATCCTGCTCGCCGCGGCGCGTGACCCGAAGGTGCGCGAGGTCGTGCTGCGCGGCGCCGAGCCCTCCGACGTGCTGCCGACGCTGGCCCGGATCGCGCGCTCGGGCGCGGTCGCCGACGCCCGCACCGAGGCCGAACGGCACGCCGCCGCTGCGCTCGCCGAGCTCGAAGGGCTCGACGGCCGGGTCGACGCCGCCGCGCTGGGCGCGGTCGTGCGCGGCGCGGTCGAGCGCCGCGCCTAGTCGCTCAGGCCGGCGCCGTCGTGTCGATGCCGGCCGCCTCGGCAGCCGCCCGAAGCCGAGCGTCGTACGCCACGAGCACCGTCGCGTCGACGGCGAGCGCCGAGGCGAGGTGAACCGCGTCCAGCGATCTCAGGCCGGCCCCCGCGAGTCGCGCCGCACGTCGGAGGATGTCGTGCGTCGGCGCGATGAGGTCGAACCTGCCGATGAGCTTTCGGGCATCGACGACCGCGTCGGTCCCCGCGCGGATTCTCGCCGCCCGCTCGACCTCGACAACGGCGAGCGCACTCGTAAAGACGGCGGTCGGCCCTCGCTCCACGTATGCCTGCAGTGCGGGCGTCTGCGCCTCGCGGATGACGAGCTTGACGATCGCGGACGAATCCAGATACGGGCGGATGAACGTCAGTCCTCGTCGCGGCCCTGCGACACGACGTCCTCACTCGACGGCGTTCCCGGCAGCGGTTCGTGCGGGACGACGGGGTCGGTGAGCGGCGTTCCCCGAAGGATCTCGCCTCGGAGGACCATCTCGTCCACAGCGTCGGTGGGCACCGGGATGATCCGGGCGACCGGGCTCCCATCGCGCGTGACGGTGATCGTCCGCCCCTCGCGCACGCGGCGGATCGTCTGCGTGAGCCGGGCGCGAAGCTCCCGGATGCCGATCTGCTCCTCCATGTGTACACATGGTACTACACGAGGTCAACTGTCCGACGCCTGCGCATCACGTCTCCTCAGACGGCGCCGTGACCGGGATGGTTCTGAGCCAGCGCTCCACCTCGGCGGCCGAGCGCAGCCGCACCACCGTCAGGTGCGCCAGCTCGGGACGGGCCAGCAGCTCGGGCAGCGTGCGCCGCTGCGAGCGGTGCTTTCGGATCGCGTAGACGAAGAGCGAGTCCCGGCCCCAGAACGCGCCGCGCCAGGTCTCCCGGTTGCCGTTCCAGAGCGGCCGCTGATCGCGGATCCGCGGGAGCGTCCGGCGCCACAGGCGCCGCAGGCACGCGTGCAGCGGCAGGTCGAGCCACACGACCGTATCCGCCCGCTCGAGGACGAGCGTCCCGAGCTTTCGCCGGTAGTCGGAGTCGATGACCCAGCCCCCAGGGCGCATGAACTCCTCGATCGCCGCCCGCAGCTCGTCGTCTGAGGTCTCCGACCAGCCCGGGCCGTGGACCAGCGCGTCGGTCTCGAGGTGGGCCACGCCGAGGCGGGCCGCGAGCGCCGCTCCGAGCGTCGTCTTGCCCGAGCCGCTGATGCCCTGGATCGACACGGTTCTCACGAACGGCACAGCCTATCTCTGGGGGTAGACTCCACTCCGCTCATGGCCGTGGCTGCACATCTGGACACGCTCGCCCCGATCCGCGAGAAGGTGCTCGCGGGCGAGCGGCTCGATCTCGACGACGGGATCGCGCTCCTCGAGTGCGACGACGTCCTCGCGCTGGGCGAGCTCGCCGACACGGCCCGGCGGCTGCGCGGCGGCACCGACGAGGTCTTCTTCGTCAACAACCTCTACCTGAACCACACGAACGTGTGCCGGGTGAAGTGCAAGTTCTGCGCGTTCGCGCGCACAGGCCGCCAGGCGGGCGCCTACACGTGGGACATCCAGGAGCTCGTCGCGCACGCAGTCGACGTGTACGGCCGCGAGGGCTACAGCGAGATCCACATGGTCGGCGGCGAGCACCCGCACATCGGCTACGACTACTACCCGGACGTGACGCGCGCGCTGCACGAGGCGCTGCCGGACGTCCACCTGAAGCTCTTCACGGCCTCCGAGATCCACCACATGACCAAGCTCTCGGGCTTCTCCCGCGAGCGGGTGCTGGCCGATCTGAAGGAGGCCGGGCTGGGATCGCTGCCCGGCGGCGGCGCCGAGGTGTTCGCCGACCGCGTGCGCAAGCTGATCGCCCCGGGCAAGGAGCACCCCGACCACTGGCTCGCCACCCACCGGGCGGCGCACGCCCTGGGCATCCCGACCCACTGCACCATGCTCTACGGCCACGTCGAGACCTACGAGGAGCGGATCGACCACCTGCTTCGCCTGCGCGACCTCCAGGACGAGACGGGCGGCTTCCTGGCGTTCATCCCGCTCCCGTTTCACCCCGAGAACACCGTCTTCGAGCGGCGCGGCTGGCGCTTCTCCACCGGCTACGACGACCTGCGCATGATCGCGGTCTCGCGGCTCATGCTCGACAACATCGAGAACGTGAAGGCGTACTGGATCATGATCTCGACGCCGCTTGCCCAGGTGGCGCTCCACTTCGGTGCGAACGACATCCAGGGCACGGTGATGGAGGAGCAGATCGCCCACGCCGCCGGCGCCGTGACGCCTCAGGAGGAGAAGATCCAGAGCCTCGTGTCGCTGATCCGCGAGGCCGGCCGGATCCCCGTGCAGCGCGACACGCTGTACAACGCGGTCAGGACGTTCAGTTGACTCTGCGGCTGGGGCGGATCTCCTACGCCAACATGGCGCCGGTCTTCTACGACCTGGCCGACGTCGACGTCGAGCAGGTCTCCGGCGTCCCGACCGACCTGAACAAGCGGCTCATCGCGGGCGAGATCGACGTCGCGCCCATCTCGTCGATCGAGTACGCCCGAAACGCCGACAAGCTGCGCCTCCTGCCCGAGCTGTGCGTCTCGACCGAGGGGGCCGTCGACTCGATCCAGCTCATCACCCGCCGGCCG
>DATAEI010000141.1:0-14499 GCA_036258075.1 Gaiellales bacterium | reverse complement strand
AGGCCCGTGGCGGCGCCGGGGAACTTCTCGAACGCGAACCGGGGCAGCTTCACGACCACGTAGTCGAGCGTCGGCTCGAACGCCGCCGGCGTCGTCTTGGTGATGTCGTTCGGGATCTCGTCGAGCGTGTAGCCGATCGCGAGCCGGGTCGCGACCTTGGCGATCGGGTAGCCGGTCGCCTTCGACGCCAGCGCGGACGAGCGCGAGACGCGCGGGTTCATCTCGATCACGACCAGCTCGCCGGTCTCGCGGTTCAGGGCGAACTGGACGTTCGAGCCGCCGGTCTCGACGCCCACCGCGCGGATGACGGCCGCCGAGGCGTCGCGCAGCGTCTGGTACTCGCGGTCGGTCAGGGTCTGGGCCGGCGCCACCGTGGCCGAATCGCCCGTATGGACGCCCATCGGGTCGACGTTCTCGATCGAGCAGATGATCACGACGTTGTCGACCCGGTCACGGATCACCTCGAGCTCGAACTCGCCCCAGCCCTTCACCGACTCCTCGAGCAGGATCTGCGAGATCGGGCTCTCGCGCAGGCCGCGCTCGACGGCCGCCTCGAACTCCTCCGGCGTCGAGGCGAAGCCGCCGCCGTGCCCGCCGAGCGTGAACGCCGGCCGCACCACCACCGGGAGGTGAAGCGCCCCGGTCGCGAGTGCGCCGCGCGCGTCCTGCATCGACGTCGCGATGACGCTCGTCGGCACGCGCAGGCCGATCGAGGCCATCGTGGCGGCGAAGAGCTCGCGGTCCTCGGCGCGCTGGATGGCGTCATAGGAGGCGCCGATGAGCTCGATCCCGAGCTCGTCGAGGATGCCCTGCTCCTTGAGCTGCGACGCAAGGTTGAGGGCCGTCTGGCCTCCGAGCGTCGGCAGGAGGGCGTCGGGCCGCTCGCGCCGGAGCACCGACTCGGCGCCGGCGAGGTCGAGCGGCTCCAGGTAGGTGCGGTCGGCCCAGCTGCTGTCGGTCATGATCGTGGCCGGGTTCGAGTTGATGAGGACGGTGCGCATTCCCTCCGAACGCAGCACCCGCAGGGCCTGGCTCCCGGAGTAGTCGAACTCGCAGGCCTGCCCGATCACGATCGGCCCGGAGCCGATGACCGCCACCGAGTGGATGTCGGTGCGCCTAGGCAACGGCCGCCCGCTCGGTCGCGGCGATCCGGTCGACGAACCCGGCCAGCGCCTCGCGCGCGTCGTGCGGGCCGGGGCTCGCCTCCGGATGGAACTGGAGCGAGGAGATGTCGCGGTCGCGCAGGGCGAGGCCCTCGACCGTGCCGTCGTAGAGCGACGTGTGCGTCACGACGGCGCGGCCGAAGTCGGTGTCGAACTCACGCCCGGCATCGGGCCCACGCACGGCGAAGCCGTGGTTCTGGGCGGTCACGAGCACCCTGCCCGAGTCGAGCTCGAGCACCGGATGGTTGGCGCCGCGGTGGCCGAAGCGCAGCTTGAACGTCTCGAGGCCGAGCGCGCGTCCGAGGAGCTGGTGGCCGAGGCAGATCCCGAAGACCGGCCGCGCATCGAGCATCGCGCGCACCTCGGCGACGCATTCCGGCAGGGCCGCGGGGTCGCCCGGGCCGTTGGCCAGCAGGATCCCGTCGGGTGCGACGGCCAGCACCTCGGCGGCGGAGGCGTCCCAGGGCATGACCGTCACCCGGGCACCGGCCTCGCAGAGGAGCCGCACGATCGAGCCCTTGACGCCGTAGTCGAGAACGACGACGTGGGCGCGCTCGCCTCCGGTCGCCGGGAACGTCTCCGGCGCATGCCGCGACACCTCGCCGGCCAGCGCCTGGCCGGCCATGGACGGCGCGGCGCGCACCGCCTCGAGCACGTCGGCGACCGTCGCCGTCCCGGTCGACACCGCGGCCCTGACGGCGCCGCCGTCGCGAAGCCTGCGCGTGATCGCCCGGGTGTCGACGCCCTGGAGGCCCACCACGCCGTGCTCGGAGAGCCAGTCGGCGAAGCCGGCCCGGCCTCGAGGCGCGGCGTTTCGGCCCTCGCGCACGATCACCGCGAGAGCGTGCGGGGCGGCCGACTCGGACGCCTCGGGCTCCACGCCGTAGTTGCCGATCATCGGCTGGGTGAAGGTGACGAGCTGGCCGGCGAAGCTGGGATCGGTCACGACCTCCTGGTAGCCGGTCATGGACGTCGTGAACACGAGCTCGCCGACGGCCATCCCGTGCGCCGCGTAGGGGCGGCCGCGGAAGACCGTGCCGTCCTCGAGGACCAGGAAGGCCGGCACTAGTGCACCGCCTCGATGAGGCGATGGGCGACCGTGCCCGCGGCAACGGTCAGGTGGCAGCGGGCGCGAAGCGTCTGGCCCGCGAACGCGCAGTTCGTCGAGCGCGATGCGTACGGCGGCTGGACGAGCCAGCTCGCGCTCAGGTCCCACAGGCAGAAGTCGGCCGGCGCTCCTTTGCGGACCGTCGGGCGCGGGAGCCCGAACGCGGCGGCCGGGCCGGCGGACATGCGCTCGACGACCGTCGAGAGCGGGACGAGGCCGGGCTCGACGAGATGGGTGTAGATCGCCGGGAACGCCGTCTCGAGGCCGATCACGCCGTTCGGCGCCTGTGCGAACGGCTCCTCCTTCTCGTGGCCGCGGTGGGGCGCGTGGTCGGTGCCGATGCAGTCGAGCGTCCCGTCGGCGAGCGCCTCGATCAGCGCGGCCCGATCCGTCGCCGCCCGAAGCGGCGGGCTCATCTTGGCCCGCGAGGGATCGAGGCTGCGGACGTGCTCGTCGGTCAGGCACAGATGGTGCGGCGACACCTCGGCGGTGACCTCGACGCCGAGCTCGCGGGCGCGGCGGATCTCGGCCACCGACTCGGCGGCGGAGACGTGGCAGACGTGCATCGGCGCACCCTCGTAGCGGGCGATCGCCAGGTCGCGGCCGACCATGATGCTCTCGGCGATCGACGGGTACCCGCGCAGGCCGAGCTCGGCGGAGACGGCGCCCTCGTGCATGTCGGCGCCACCCGAGAGCGACAGGTCCTCCTCGTGCAGCGCGAGCCGCAGCCCGGTCACCGAGGCGTACTGGAAGGCGCGCCGCAGGATCGCTGCCCGCTCCACCGGACGGCCGTCGTCGGAGAAGGCCGCGGCGCCGGCGTCGGCCAGCGCGACCATCTCGGCGAGCTGCTCGCCCGCCTGGCCGGCGGTGATCGCCGCCATGAAGCCGGTCGGGACGGCCGCCTCGCGGCCGGCGCGCTCGATCAGCCCCGCCAGCACGATGGGCGTGTCGACGACGGGCGTCGTGTTGGGCATCGCCAGGATCGCCGTGAAGCCGCCGGCGGCCGCGGCACGAGTGCCCGAGGCGATGTCCTCCTCGTCCTCGTCGCCGGGGGTGCGCAGGTGGACGTGCGGGTCGACGAGGCCCGGCATGAGCACCAGGCCCTCGGCCTCGATCGTCTCGAGCTCGGTGCGAGGGAGGTCGGGCCCGATCTCGGCGATCACGCCCCCGTGGATGCGGACGTCAAGCGCGTCGCCGTCGATCCCCGAGCCGGGATCGACCACCCGGGCGCCGGCGATCAGAAGGTCGGCGGGGGCAGCGGAGACAGATGCGAGGCGCGCCATCAGGCGACCTCCTGCCCGGCGGCGGAGACGATCTCGGGCGAGACGATCCGAAGCGCGGCCTCGGAATCGGCCTTCCCGGGCCCCGCCAGGAGGTCGTAGAGCACCGCCATCCGCACCACGAGGCCGGCCCGCACCTGGTCGATGATCCGCGAGGCGGCCGAGTCGGCCACCTCGGGTGCGATCTCGACGCCGCGGTTGATCGGGCCGGGATGCATCACGAGCTGGCTGGGCCGAAGCCGCGCGGGGGTCACGCCCCAGACAGCGGCGTACTCCGAGAGGCTGGGCACGTAGGAGGCGCCGGGCGCCATCCGCTCGCGCTGCATGCGAAGGACGTAGACGACGTCCGCCGCCTCGAGCGCCGACATCGAGTGCGACACCTCCGCGCCGAGCGCGGCGGCATCGCGCGGGATGAGCGTCGGCGGCCCGACCAGGGTGACGTTCGCGCCCATCGTTCGCAGGCCCAGGATGTTCGAGCGCGCCACGCGGGAGTGAAGGACGTCTCCGACGATGGCCACGTGGATCCCGTCGATCGCGCCGAGCGCCGCCCGCATCGTGTAGAGGTCGAGCAGGCACTGGGTCGGGTGCTGGTGGGTGCCGTCGCCGGCGTTCACCACGTGGGCGTCCGTCCAGGCCGTGATCATGCCGGCCGCGCCGACGGCCGGATGGCGGATGACGATCACGTCCGGGTCGTAGGCCGAGAGCGTCTGCACCGTGTCGCGCAGCGACTCGCCCTTGTCCACACTCGATCCGGATGCCTTGAGGCTCACGGTGTCGGCCGAGAGCCGCTTGGCGGCGAGCTCGAACGAGGAGCTGGTGCGCGTCGACGCCTCGAAGAACATCGTCATGACGGTGCGGCCGCGCAGCGTCGGCACCTTCTTCAGGTCGCGCCGCATCACGCTCTCGAAGCCCTCCGCCGTCTCGAGCACGCGCTCGATGTCGGCCCGGCGCAGGTCGGTGATCGAGATCAGATGCCGTTTCCTTGGGCTGCTCTTGGGGGGAGTCGGATCCACGCGCGCTCCAGGTCAGGGATGGATGAGGACGACGCGGTCGAGCTCGTCCGTCTCGACGAGCTCGACGTTGACCCGCTCTGAGCGGGCGGTCGGAAGGTTCTTGCCGACGTAGTCGGGCCGGATGGGAAGCTCCCGATGGCCGCGGTCGACGAGCACCGCGAGCTGGACGCGCTCGGGGCGGCCGTAGTCGAAGATGGCCTCGATCGCCGACCGGATGGTGCGGCCGGTGTAGAGGACGTCGTCGACCAGCACCACGGACTTGCCCTCCAGCGGGAAGTCGAGCCGCGTGGCCTTGACCACCGGCTGCGGGTGCGCGCGCTGCTCGGCGCGGAGCGTGACGTCGTCGCGGTAGAAGGTGATGTCGAGCGCCCCGGTGGGCACACGGACGCCCGTGTACTCCTCGATCAGGTCGCGCAGCCGCTGCGCCAGCGTGACGCCGCGGGTGTAGATGCCGACGAGCGCGAGGGCGGTGAGATCGGGATGCTTCTCGACGATCTCGTGAGCGATGCGCCGGAGGGTGCGCTGAAGCGCTTCCTCGTCGAGCAGCACGCGCTCGGTGGCGGTTGCGGTCATTCGAAGCTCCTTCCCGGCCTCGCAGGGCGCGGATTAAAGGCGGCTTGGCAGTGCCACGGAGCGTATCAGCGCGACCGGATGACCGTCCCGGTCGTGACCTCCTCGCGCACCGCCGCGGCCACGGAGGCGGCGGCCTCGGCGACGGCGGGCGTCAGCGCCTCGCCGAGGGCGAAGCTCGCGGCCTCGATCCCGAAGACGACCGTCCGGGCGGGGAGCCGGCCGAGGACACGGGCCAGCTCCACCGTCTCGGCGAGGCTCACGTGGTGGGTCGAGGCCCGGAACGGGCCGGGCGGGAGCGGCTGCGCCCCCGCCTCCAGGCGATGGATGGTGCCGGCCGCCGAGCCCGACGACACGGCGTCGACGACCCAGAGGGCATCCGCCCCGTCCCAGGCATCGATCAGCGCCGTCGGCTCGCCCTCACGCTCGGTGATCTCGACGCCCTCCGGAAGGGTGCCCCGCAGCAGCCGGGCGACCTCGAGCCCGGCCGCGTCGTCGCCCCGTAGCCGGTTTCCGACGCAGACGACCGCCGCCGTCACCGGCGCTCGACGTCGAGCGTCAGGAAGTGCGTCGCGCAGGAGATGCAGGGGTCGTAGTTGCGGATCGTCTGCTCGCACCGGAGCGTGAGCTCGTCGTCGGGGAGGTCGAGCGACCGTTCGACGACGCCGCGCAGGTCCTCCTCGATCGTGCGCTGGTTCTGGGACGTCGGCGGCACGATCTTGGCGGAGACGATCGAGCCCTGATCGTCGATCTCGTAGCGGTGGTAGAGGATGCCGCGCGGCGCCTCGGTGCAGCCGTGGCCGACGCCGGCGCGCGGCTCGACGTCGACGGCGGGCGCGTCGGGCTCCTCGTACTCGGCGATGAGCCGGAGCGCCTCGTCGGCGGCGTAGACGAGCTCGACCGAGCGCACGACGATGCTCTTGAACGGGTTTCGCTCCGCCGGCTCGAGGCCCACCTCGCGGGCCGCCTCCCGCGCAACGGGCGAGAGCCGGTCGGCGGCGAGGGCGAACCGGGCCAGCGGCCCGCACAGGTAGGAGCCGCGCTCGATGATCCGGGAGTGGAGCGCGTTCGACCACTCGACGTGCTCCTCGACGAAGTGCTCCTCGTAGTCCTCGACGGCGATGTCGAGCCCGCGGTTCGACGCGATCCGGCCGCGGTCGATCGGGTACTCGTCCGGCTCGTCGAGGGCGACGAGCTCGTAGTCCTGCTCGTAGTCGGGGAACTCGAACCCGGCAGTGATCCGCACGGCCTCGAGCGCGATCTCGCGCGCCCGCTCGAGCTTCTCGACGAGCGGCTGGAGCTCGCGCTTCCGCGGCGCCCGGTACCAGCCGCCGACCTTGACGTTGATCGGGTGCACCTCGCGCCCGCCGACGACGGTCATGAGCTCGTTCCCGGTCTTCTTGAGCTCGAGCGCCGAGGTGACCACCTCGGGGTTGTCGCGGGCCAGCTCGATGGCGCTCGGGTACCCGAGGAAGTCGGGCGCGTGGAGCATGAAGACGTGGAGCGCGTGGCTCTCGATCCACTCGCCGCAGTAGATGAGCCGGCGCAGGGCCCGCAGCTGGCCGCCGACCTCGACGCCGCAGGCCTGCTCCATCGCCGTCACCGAGCTCATCTGGTAGGCGACGGGGCAGATCCCGCAGATGCGGGCGGTGATGTCGGGCACCTCGGTGAAGCCGCGCCCGCGCAGGAAGGCCTCGAAGAACCGGGGCGGCTCGTAGATGTTGAGCTTCACGTCCTCGACCTCGCGTCCGGCGATGCGGACGTACATCGCCCCCTCGCCCTCGACACGCGCGAGGGCGTCGGTCCGAATCGTCTTCGTGCGCGGCGCGCTCACTTCGCGCGAGCCTCCTCGAACGGCCGGACGTTGAAGGTGCGAAACACGCGGTCGACCGACCGCTCGTCCATGCCGAGCTCCTCGAGCTTGCGGGTCAGGGCGGCCGTGTTGGGCGTCTCCATGGGGCCGAAGCAGCCGTAGCAGCCGCGGTTGTACGACGGGCAGAGCGCGCCGCACCCGGCGTGGGTGACGGGCCCCAGGCACGGGGTGCCGTGGGCCACGGTGACGCACACCGTCCCGCGCCGCTTGCACTCCATGCAGACGCTCGAGGACGGGATGTTGGGCCGCCGGCCGTACAGGAAGGCGGTGATGACCTCGAGCAGCTGGCGCTTGTTGATCGGACAGCCGTTCAGCTCGAAGTCGACGGGGACATGGGCCGAGATCGGCGTCGAGGACTCGAGCGTCGAGATGTAGCCGGGCGTCGCGTAGACCGCCGAGATGTACTCGTCGACGTCGGCGAAGTTCTTCAGGGCCTGCACGCCGCCGGCGGTGGCGCACGCTCCGATCGTGACGAGCGTCTTCGACACCTTGCGGACCTCGCGGATCCGCTCCATGTCGTGGTGGGTCGTGATCGACCCCTCGACGAGCGAGAGGTCGTACGGGCCCTCCGCCCTCGCCCTGGTCGCCTCGAGGAAGTAGGCGATCTCGACCTCGCCGACCAGGGCGAGCAGCTCGTTCTCACAGTCGAGGAGCGACAGCTGACAGCCGTCGCAGGAGGCGAACTTCCATACCGCCAGGGTGGGCTTGCGGGCGCTCACAGCTCACGCACCGCCATCAGCTGCTCCAACTCGTCGTAGCGGTACACGGGCCCGTCGCGGCAGATCATCGTCGGGCCGAGCTGGCAGTGCCCGCAGTGGCCGAGACCACACTGCATGTTCCGCTCCATCGAGATGTAGATCCGGTCGGAAGGAACGCCGCGGTCGATCAGCGCCCGGGCCGCGAAGTGCATCATGATCTCGGGCCCGCACACGAAGGCGACGGCCGAGTCCGGGTCGAACTGGGCACCCGCGATCAGCTTGGGGACGACGCCGACCTTCCCCTGCCACCCGCTCTCCGCGGCGTCGACGGTGACGTCCACCTGGAGATCGAACCTGCCGCGCAGCTGCCCGAGCTCCGCCCGGTAGAGCAGGTCGGCGGGGCTGCGGCTGCCGTAGAGCAGCGCGACGTCGCCGAACTCGGCGCGCCGCCGGAGCACTGCGTAGAGCGCCGGTCGAAGCGGTGCCAGCCCGATCCCTCCGGCGACGATCACGACGTCGCTCCCGAGCGCGGCCTCGACCGGCCACGTGTTCCCGAACGGGCCGCGGACGCCGAGCACCGCGCCCGGCTCGGACTCGCAGATCGCGCGCGAGACGGCGCCGACCGCCCGCACCGTGTGGACGAGCGGGCCGTCGGCGTCGCCCGAGACCGAGATCGGCACCTCCCCCACGCCGAACACATAGAGCATGGTGAACTGGCCGGGCTCGGGCACGACCCGTGCGCCCTCCACCGGCTCGAGCTCGAGCGTCCAGGTGTCGGCCAGCTCGCGCCGCCGCTTCGCGACCCTGAAGGGTGCGGGCACCATCGGCCCGGCGGCCGTCGCCGCGTCAGCTGCGATGGCCATCGCCGTAGACGTCGAGGAGCCGCAGCCGCGTCCACTGGAGCCGGCGGATCATGACCTGGGCGAAGCGCGACATCAGGTTGTAGCCGAGCTCTGGGTCGCTCTCGCACTTGCCCCGCAGGCACACGCCGTCGAAGCTGGTCGCGCGCACGAGGGACAGCGCGCGGGCGTCGAAGTGCCACCGGTACGGGGCAAAGAGCCACGACCAGCCGACGACCTCGCCCTGCTCGATCGTCTCGATCACCACCGCGCCGCGGGTGGGGACGAACGTCTCGAGCGCCACGCTCCCGTGCCGGAGCACGTAGAAGCACTCCGCCGGGTCGCGATCCTTGAAGAGCAGGTCTCCCGCTCCGAACTGGACGTTCGTGCCGCAGCCGGCGATGGTCTCGAGCTGCTCCGCGGAGAGCCCTTCGAACAGCGGCACATCGCGGAGGATGGCCTCAATCGTCTCCATCGGCTGCTCCTGTCGTTCCGCGGATGGCAGCGAGCTCCTCGGTCACGTCGATGCCGACCGGGCACCACGCGATGCAGCGGCCGCAGCCGACGCAGCCCGAGCTCCCGAACTGGTCGTACCACGTCCCGAACTTGTGCGTGAGCCACTGGCGGTAGCGGGCGCGCCCGGACGGGCGGATGCTTCCGCCGTGGATGTGGGAGTACTCGACCGAGTAGCACGAGTCCCACTCGCGCGTGCGCTCGGCGTTCCCCGCCAGGTCGGTGTGGTCCTCGACCGTCGTGCAGAAGCACGTCGGGCAGACGAGCGTGCAGTTGCCGCAGGTGAGACAGCGGGAGGCGACCTCGTCCCAGCGGTCGTGCTCGAGGTTCGCCGCCAGCATGTCGCGGATGTCGGTGGTGTCGACGTGCCGGCCCATGCGCTCGGCCGCGCCGTCGACGGCCGCGCCGGCGGCCTCGAGGTCGTCAGGCCCGGCGGGGCGGGTCGGCACCCCCGCCAGGACCTCGGCGCCGCGGGCTGTCCCGACCTCCACCAGCAGCCGGTGGCCGCCCGCGAGGATCTCGGTCAGCGCGAGGTCGTAGCCGGCCTCCGCCTTCGGGCCGGTCTCCATCGAGGTGCAGAAGCAGGTCGCGGCCGGCTCGAAGCAGTTGACGGCGACGATGAACGCGTCCTTGCGGCGGGCGGCGTAGTCATGGTCGGCGTAGGTGCCGCCGAGCAGCACCCTGTCCTGGATCGCGATCCCGTGGAGCTCGCAGGCCCGAACGCCGATCAGCGCGAGCGGCGTGCCGTCGGGCTCGTCCTGCTCGACGACGAACCCCTCGTCGCGCCGGCGGGCGCGCCAGAGGCGGATCCGGGCGGGAAGGAGGAACTGCTTCCACGAGTGCGGGCCGACCGCGTAGCCGAAGCGGGCGTCATCGTCTCGCCGCTCGAGCCGGTACCGGCCGGCCTCCTGGTCGTCCGTCCAGCCGATCGGCAGGTCCGCCGCCGACTCGATGTCGTCGTAGACGATCGCCCCATCGCGCACGGTCGGCCCGACGGGCCGGAATCCGTGCCTCACGAGCGCCCGCAGGAGATCCTCGAGCGCCTCCGGTTCGATCACGGTCGATGCAACGTCAAACAGGAGCGTCCAACTCCTCGAGCCTCACCCAGCCTCGGCGGTACCCTATACCGGACGATGGGCGTGAATCCACAATGTGCTTAGCGATCCCCGCACAGATCGTCGAGATCGCCGACCCCGAGGCGGGGCTGGCCACCGCCGAGATCGCCGGCGTCCGGCGCTCGGTCTCGATCGCCCTCTGTCCGGAGGCCGGGCTTGGCGACTGGGTGCTCATCCACGTCGGGTTCGCGCTCCAGGCGATCGACGAGGCCGAGGCCCGCGAGACGCTGGCCCTGCTCGAGCGGATGGGGCAGGCGTACGAGGACGAGCTGCGCGAGATCGAGGCCAGCGCGGCCGAGTAGCCGCGGCGGCCTACAGCGCGACGGTGTAGCAGACCGCCGTCCCCTCGAGCGCGACGACGCCGTCGTCGCGCGTCACCGTCGTCCTCAGATGAGTGATCGGCTTGTCCGCGCGGGCCGCGGTGATCTCGACCTCGCCGGTGATGGTGTCGCCGGGCCGGACGGGCGCCGTGAATTTCCAGGCGACCTCGAGGAAGACGGTGCCCGGCCCCGGCAGGTCCTCCGCGACGACGGCGTTCAGGATGGCGCTCGTGATGCCGCCCTGGACGATGATCTCGCCGAACCGCGACGCCTTCGCCGCCGCCTCGTCGTAGTGGAGCGGATTGCGGTCGCCCGACATCGCGGTGAAGCGCTCGATGTCCTCCGCCGTGACGGTGCGCGAGCGCGACGCGCGCGCCCCCACCTCCGGCGGATTCCAGCCCTCAGCCACGGAGCAGCGATCGTACCCGCGCCATCGCCACGATGCCGAGCGCCGGGCCGACCGCGAGGAAGAGGAACGCGTACCTCCACCCCACGGCGTCGCGGACGGTCGGGAGGAGCCGGATCGACACGACGGTGATCGCGAACCCGATCGCCGTCTGCGCGGTGACCGCGGTGCCGACGTACTCGGGGTCGGCCACCTCGGTGAGGGCCGTCGAGAACTGGGCCGAGTCGGCGATCACGGCCGTCCCCCACACCAGCATGAGGACGACGACGACGGCCGGGGCGAGGCCGTAGAGCGCGGCTGCGGCGGCGCAGCACGTCCCGCTCACGGCCATCGACCAGATCGTAACCGCGGCCCGGCCGCGGACGTCCGCGACGATGCCGCCCAGGATGCACCCCGCCAGCCCGGCCAGCCCGATCGCCGCGAATGCGGCCAGCTCGACCGCCGCCTTCGACGGGTCGCCGTCGCCGGCCGCCGCGAAGCTCGCCGCGGCATAGGCCGGCACCCACGTCCACATCGCGTAGAGCTCCCACATGTGGCCGAAGTAGCCGAAGCAGACGAGCCGCTGGGCGCGGTCGCCGAAGAGCGTGCGCACGTAGCCGGGGTGGAAGGGCGCCGCCGGAGCCGCGTACGGGCCCTCGCGCAGCGCGCCGACGGCGAGGCCGGCGCCGACGACGGCGAGGGCGCTCGCAACGCTCAGCACCGCCTGCCAGTCGAGCGAGGGCGCCGCGTTCACGAGGTGCGGCGTCCCGGATCCCAGGGCGAGGGCGCCGACCAGGGCGCCGACCGCGAGCCCGCGCCCGGTCCGAAACCACGTGGCCATGAGCTTGATCCCCGGGGGGTAGACGCCCGCCAGCGCGAAGCCGGTCAGGAACCGCAGCGGGATCGCAAGTGCCAGTCCATGCGCGAACACCGCGACGGCCTCGTTTGCCGCCGCAGCCAGCAGAGCGGACGCGCCGATCAGGCGCGTGAGCGGCAGGCGGTCCGGCAGGTTCAGGATGGCGGAGGCGAGCGCGCCCGCGACGAACCCGAGCTGCACGGACGTCGTGAGCCAGGTTGCACCGGCGTCGGAGAGGCGCCAGTCGTCGCTCAGCTGCGGCACCACCGCCGATGCCGAGAACCAGAGCCCCATCGCGAGCACCGCGACCGCACAGACGAGAAGCAGCTGGCGGGTGCGGAGGCGCTCCTCGGCGATCACGGCGTCACGATGCCACACCTCCGAGGATCCCGGGGAGCCATGCGGGGCGCTCGGCATCCGGCCGGCGGGGCGCGCGTCTGCTCGGCGACGGGCGTCACGCGCGAGGCTCCATCGACCGGATGCCGGCGTCGAACCAGGCCAGGAGGTCGGCATGGCCGGTGTCCACGCCCACGAGCCGCTCGTTGTACATGCCGATCGTGAACGTCATGACGAGCGTGACGAGCGCCGGGACTGCCGCGTCGCTCACGCCGTACTCGCGGGCCGCGGCGGTGAAGGCGTCGGACAGGACCGACCGCCACGTGGCGTACACCGCGCGAAACCGTCGCTGGAGCTCGACGTCGTTCATCGCGGCTGCCTGGAGCTCGGCCCAGATCTTGGGGTACCCGGCGGCCAGATCCTCCTCCATGAACCCCATCGCCGACCGCCACTTGGCGTGGAACGGGACGTCGGCGGCGTACATCTCGCGCTGGCGCTCCACCAGCCGCTCCGTGAAGCGCTCGAACACCGCGAGCATGAGGTTCTCGACGCTTCCGAAGTAGTAGTGGACGAGGCCGTGGTTGAGCCCGGCCTCACGGGCCAGCCGGCGCGTCGAGATCCCGGCTCCGCCCTCCTCGACCAACAGCCGCTCGGCGGCGTCGAGGAACGCGGTGCGGTTGTCGGGCTTGGTTGCCATCGTGTTAGTCGTTCGACTAAGTCAGTTGACTAAACCACGGCTCATCCCATCGTGTCAAGCTCGGCGACGTGGAGCGCCTCCTGGCCGACCTGCCGTACCTCCGTATCGGCGCGACCTTCAACCAGTACGCCGAGGCGGGGCCGGACGACGTTCCGGGGGCGCCGGAGATCCGGCTCGCGAACCTGCGCGCGTACCTCGCGGAGCGCGCGGGCGCTGACGTCGTGTGCCTCGGCGAGGCCGGCGGCTACCAGGGGATGCGCTGGTCGGGCATCGCCTTCACGTCGGAGCGCAACCTCCTGCGGTGGGGCGCGCCCTACCGGCCGAGCTGCGCCGCGCGGACGTGGAGCGAGCCGTCCGGAACGATCGTCCACAAGGTGCTCGAGGAGCTCGGCGCGGAGCGGCGGGTGATCCTCTGGAACACGGTGCCGACGCACCCCCACCGGCCCGGTGAGCCGCTCTCGAACCGGCGCCCGACGGTCGCCGAGGTCGAGGCGGGGGCACCCCTCGCCATGCGGCTGATCGAGCTCGTGCGGCCGCGGACGGTCGTGGCGGTCGGCCGGATCGCCGAGTCGGTGCTGCCGCCCGGCACGGCGTATGTGCGCCACCCGGCAAACGCCGGCGGCCCGGCCTTCCGGGAGGGGATGCGCGTCATCCTCGGCGAGCGCTGACGAGCGCCCACCGCAGCGTGTAGCTGAACGCGTCGCGGCCGGCGGCGACGTCCGCCTCCAGCTGGGCGAGGCCGCAGGTGTACTCGCTCTCGTCGAGGAGCCGAAGCGTCGAGATGTAGCGGCCGCGGGCGCGCTCGAGCACATCCGCGGCGGCAGCCGTGACCGGCTGGTCGAACCGCTCCACCGCCGCGTCGGTGAAGCCCGCCGACGTCAGCAGCCCACAGAGCGCATCCGGCGCCGGAAACCGGGCGAGATCGATCGCGGGGATCGACGGAAAGTAGGGGTTCAGGAAGAACTCGCGGAAGTGCTCGGGCGCGAACGTGCCGATCGCGATCCGCCCGCCGGGCTGGAGCACGCGCGCCGTCTCGGCGAGGGCCGCCGGCACATCGCCGACCAGGTGCAGCACGAGGTGGGTGTGGACGGCGTCGAACCACCCGTCCTTGAACGGCAGCCTGGTCGCGTCGGCCTGCCGCCACCCCACGCCGGCCGCCTCGGGCCGCGCCCTCGCCTCGCGCAGCATCTCGGCCGAGGCGTCGACGCCCCACACCCGAGCACCCAGGTGCTCGGCCGCCAGCACCGCGAAGCGTCCCGTGCCGCAGCCGACGTCGAGCAGACGGGTCGCTCCGGCGAGCGCGTCGAGCGCCCGGCCGGCCACCTCCTGCCATCCCTCCCCCGCCGGCCGCAGCCGGTCGTAGTCCGGCGCGAGCGCGTCGAAGTGGGTCACGCGGCCTTCACGAGGTGCGGCTCGCCGCGCTCGGCCAGCGGCACCTCGATCGCGTCGAAGTCGCGCGGCACAACCGCCGACGGGAACTCCGACCGGGCCTCGGCGACGATCTCGCGTGTGGGGTGCCGGGTCGAGATGTGCGTGAGCGCCAGCAGATGCACGCCCGCCTCGCGCGCCAGCCGGGCGGCCTGGAGCGCGGTCGTGTGGCCCGTCTCGGCGGCGCGATCGGCCTCCTCCTCGAGGAAGGTCGCCTCGTGGATGAGGACGTCGGCGCCGACGCAGGCCTGGAAGACCTCCTTGCACGGCCGCGTGTCGCCCGAGAACACGACCGTGCGGCCGGG
>DATAEI010000140.1:0-7121 GCA_036258075.1 Gaiellales bacterium | reverse complement strand
CGCCGCTTGAGCGAGCGCGCGACCTCGTTCGTGCGATAGCCGAGCTCGTCGATCGCGTCGAGGACGCGGCGGCGGGTGCCGTCGGCGACCGGCGCGGTGTTGTGCAGGACGTTCGAGACGGTGGCGACCGAGACGCCGGAGCGGCGGGCGACGTCGTGCATCGTCGCGCTCACGCCGCCGCCTCGACGCGCTCGCAGGCCCGCCGCAGGGTGGCGAGGGACGTCTCGATGCCGTCCTCGGGCGCCACCCGCGGATCCTCGTGCTCGACCGAGATGACGCCGTCGTAGCCCGCTTCCCGGAGCGCCGCGACGAGCGCGGCCCAGGTGTCGTCGTCGTGCCCGGTGCCGACGGCCGAGAAGTGCCACGAGGCGGTGTCGGGGTCGACCGGGAAGCCGAGGTCGAGGAGGCCGTTTCGGGCCACGCGGTCGGCGTGGACGAGTGTGTCCTTGCCGTGGGCGAAGCCGATCGCGGGGCCGACCTCCGCGATCACGGCGACCGGGTCCATGCCCTGCCACCAGAAGTGGCTGGGGTCGAGGTTCACGCCGACGTTCGGGCCGGACGCCGCGCGGAGCCGCGCGAACGAGGACGGGTTGTAGGCCGCCGCGCCGGCGTGGAGCTCGAGGCAGATCATCACCTCCGGCGCGGTCCGGGCAGCCCAGGCCGAGAGCTCGCTCCAGAACGGCGCGAGGCGGTGCTCGTACTGCCACTCCCAGAGCGACTCGTCATCGGGGACGACCGGCCACGACGCGAAGACCGGCGTCGAGCCGCCGCGGCGGCCGCCCGGGCAGCCGCTCATCGTGACGACGCGGTCGCAGCCGAGCAGGGCGGCCAGCTCGATCGCGCCGCGCAGCATCGCCGCGTGCCGGTCGCCGACCGCCGGGTCGGGGTGGAGCGGGTTCCCGGCGGCGTTCACGCAGGAGAGCGCGAGGCCGTGCTCGCGCAGCTCGCCGAGGAGTCGGTCGCGCTCACCGGCGTCGCGCAGCAGGGAGTCGAGGTCGAGGTGGTCAGCCTGCCGCCAGCCGCCGACGCCCATCTCGATGTGGCCGATGTCGCGCTCGGCGCACCACCGCAGCGCATCGGCGCGGGAAAGGTGAGCAAGGCCGTCGTTGAAGACGCCGATCTGCAGGTGGGACTCCCGGGTTGAAACGTTTAAACCGGCGCCGCGCATCATCTGACACCGCGCGCGCTCTTGTCAACCGACCCGCCCCGACCGTGACGATTCGCGGGGCGAGTGTGCCGGCTCGGATGCCTAACCTGGTTCCGCTGGGCCGCCGTGCGCAGGGTGAGGCGCGGAACCAGGCCGTTCGTGCCGCTGGCCGAGTGGCGCTACGCGGCGGGGCCATTTGGCGCGACGAGCATCTTCATCGCCGCGCCGGTCTGGGCGGTCTCGAGCGCCGCGCCCACGTCGTCGAGGGCGACGGCGTGCGTGATCGCGCGCTCGAAGGGCAGCCGCCCCGCGTGGCGGGCGAGCATGCGAAGCGCCGGCGCGTACTGCGGCAGCACCTCTCCGCCGATCCCGAGGATCGCGACGCCGGGCGAGCAGACGTCGCGGTTGGGGTTCACCGGCACCGGGCCCAGGTCGACGAACGCGCCTGCCTCGATCACGGTGCCGCCCGGGCGGACGAGGCCCAGCGCCTCGGGGAAGGTCTCGGCCCGGCCGGAGCAGTCGGCGACGACGTCCGCCCCGAGCCCCCCGGTCGCGCCGCGGACGGCCTCCCGCCGCTCCTCGGCGGTCGTGGCGGACGCGTCGAGGGCCAGGTCGGCCCCGAAGGCGCGGGCGTGGTCGAGCCGCTCCGGCAGCACGTCGATCGCGATCAGGCGGCCGGCGCCCAGCATCTCGGCCTTCGCCAGGTGCATGAGCCCGAGCGGGCCGACGCCCAGCACGAGCACCGTGTCGCCGAAGCCGAGCGCCCGGTCGAGCCCGTTCGTCACCGCCATCACCTCGGTCAGCGCCGCGATCCGGGAGGGCAGCCCGTCGGGCACGCGGAAGAGGCGCGTCCCCGGCAGCAGGTACATGCGCTCCGACCACCCGCCGAAGAGATGCGGCGGCTCGGCGCAGGTCAGCGAGTTGCCGTAGTCGTTGAGCGCCGTGCACAGGTAATACGGCGAGATGCCGTCGAGGCAGAACCGGCACCGGCCGCAGGTCAGGTTCGGCGCGGGAACCACCCGGTCACCGACGGCCAGCGGGCGGCCGAGCTCGTCGAGCGGCGGATCGCCCGGCCCGATCGCCGCGATCACGCCGACGTTCTCATGCCCGCAGATGAGCGGGTAGGCGGCGTCGCGCTCGTGGTCGGTGCCGGCGTACTGGATGCTCTCGCCGCGCCAGGTGTGCTTGTCGGTGCCGCAGATCCCCGAGTAGTGCATCTCGAGCACGACCGCGCCGGGACCGGGATCCGGGTCGGGGAACACCTCGACGCCGAAGCGGCCCGGGGCCTGGATCACCGCGGCGCGGACGCTCATCCCATCCCGGCGGCGGCCGCCGCCTCGACGCCCGCGGCGACCACCTCGTCGGCATGGTCGCGGCCGCGCCAGCCGACGACCTCGGTGTTCTTGCCGTGCTCGAGATCCTTGTAGACGTCGAAGAAGTGGGCGATCTCGTCGAGCAGCGAGCCGCGGATGTCGGAGATGTCGTGCATCCCGCTCCAGATCGGGTCGCGGACGGGGACGCACAGCACCTTGTCGTCCTCTCCGGCCTCGTCGCGCATCTCGAAGACGCCGATCGGCTCGACCGGGATCACGCAGCCGGGGAACGTGGGCTCGGCCACCAGGATCACCGCGTCGACGGGGTCCCCGTCGCGGCCCAGCGTGCCCATCAGGAAGCCGTAGTCGGCGGGATAGACGACGCTCGTCCAGAGCGTGCGGTCGAGCACCACCCGCCCGAGCGCGGCGTCGTACTCGTACTTGTTGCGGCTGCCCTTCGGGATCTCGACGAACGCGTGCAGCGGATCGCCGGCCACGCCCGGTCAGGCGCCGGCGTAGGCGATCACGAGATCGGTGCCGTACCCGGCCAGGAACCCGATCACGATGCCCGCCAGCACGAGGTTGCGCGAGGCGCTGCGCATGCCGGCGTTCCAGAGCTCGCCGATCACGAAGAGGATCGCGCCGGCCGCGAGGGCCAGGAACGCGAGCTGGAGCGGCTCGGCGGAGATCCGGTAGCCGAGCATCGCGCCCAGGAACGTGGGGCCGCCGCCGACCAGCCCGGCCAGGCCGAGCCAGCGCCACGACGGGCGGGCGTCGCCGAGAGGGCCGACGATGCCGAAGCCCTCGGTCGCGTTGTGGAGGGCGAACCCGGCGATGAGCGTGCCCGCGAGCGCGATCTCGCCCGCCCGGGCGGCGACGCCGATCGCGAGCCCCTCGGAGAAGTTGTGGACGCCGATCGCGATGGCGATCAGCATGCCGAGCCCGAGCGCGGCCTTCCGGGCCTGCTCGGCCAGCTCCGCGACGTCGAGGCCTGCGGCCGCCGCCTCGGCGACCGCTCCGCCGGCCATCGGGGCCAGGGGGCGGCGGCGGCGCATCTCGCGCTCGAGCCAGCCCAGCCCCAGCGCGCCGACCGTGAGCCCGAGCGCCAGCATCGCCACATCGAGGGCCAGCGGGCCGAAGGAGCCGCCGGCGCGGGCGCTCGCCATCGACGCGTCGACCACCTCCGAGGCGCCGGCGACGACGTCCCAGAAGATGAAGAGCAGGATGCCGGCCGACAGGGTCGACAGGAAGGCGCGCGTGCGCGCCGACAGTCCGCCGACCCGCCCGAGGGGCAGGCCGAGGAAGATGGTGCCGCCGGCGACCGCTCCGAGGAGGGTGGTCTGCCAGGCGGTCATGGCGAGAGCTCCGTCACGGCGGGCTTAGGCTAGCCTAAGCCGCTCCGTCGATGCAAACGGGGTAGCGTTCGCCGCTTCCCGTGCCGACGATCGAGGACATCCGGGCAGCGGCGGAGGCGCTCCACGGCGTCGCCCATCGCACCACCACCGAGCGTTCCGAGACGTTCTCGCGCGAGTGCGCCGGCGACGTGTTCCTCAAGTTCGAGAACCGCCAGAAGACGGGCTCGTTCAAGATCCGCGGCGCCTATAACCGGATCCGCGCCCTGACCGACGCGGAGCGGGCCGCGGGCGTCGTCGCTCCGTCGGCCGGGAACCATGCCCAGGCCGTCGCATACGCGGCCCGCTCGGCGGGCGTCCCGGCGACGGTGTACATGCCCGAGGCCGCGTCGCTCGCCAAGGTCGGCGCCACCGAGGGCTACGGCGCGGCGGTGCGGCTGGTGGGCGCGTCGGTCGAGGACTCGGTCGCGGCGGCGGTCGCGGATGCGGCGGCGGACGGCCGCACGCTGATCCATCCCTTCGACGACGAGCTCGTGATCGCCGGCCAGGGAACGGTGGGGCTCGAGATCCTGGAGGACGTGCCGGACGCCGATGCGATCGTCGTGCCGCTCGGCGGCGGCGGCCTGCTCTCCGGCATCGCCCTGGCGGTGAAGAGCCAGCGCCCGGACGTGCGGGTGATCGGCGTAGAGGCCGCCGGGTGCGCGCCCTACGTCGCATCGCTCGAGCACGGCGAGATCCACCCCGCCGCCCAGACCGAGACCATCGCCGACGGCATCGCCGTGAAGCATCCCGGCGAGATCACGTTCGGCCTCGTCCGTGAGCACGTCGACGACGTCGTCACCGTCACCGACGCGGAGATCGGGATGACGATCGTCCAGCTCCTCGAGCGGACGAAGGCGGTGGTCGAGGGCGCCGGCGCCGTCGGGCTGGCCGCGCTCCTTGCCGGCCGCGTCCAGGCGAAGCGGGCTGTGGCGGTGCTCTCGGGCGGCAACATCGACACGCCGCTTCTCATGCAGGTCATCCGGTTCGGGCTCACGAACGCCGGCCGCTACCTGGTGATCCGGACGCGGCTCGCCGACCGGCCGGGGGCGCTCATGCACCTGCTCGAGGTGATCTCGAACGCCCACGTCAACATCCTGCTCGTCTCCCACCACCGCGAGAGCGTCGACGTCGCGGTGGCCGAGACGGGCATCGAGCTCATCCTCGAGACGCGCGACGAGACGCACGCGCACGAGATCGTGGAGCTCGTGCGGCGCCAGGGCTACCCGGTCACGCGGATGCGGTGAGGCGTGGCCATCGACGCGGGCATGCGCTCGATCGCGGAGGACGCGAACACCCACCAGCCGCTCGCGCCCGGCCACGAGCGGATCATCACAGACCGGTTCGTGCTGTGGATGGGCATCCGCTCGGAGCCGGCGTGGAACGTCGTCCAGCGGCTGCGGCTGGCGCCTGACACGATCGACTCCACCATCGAGCAGGTGCACGCCATCCTGGCGGCGCGGGGGAGGACGGAGTGCAGCTGGGAGGTGGGGAGCTCGGCGACCCCGGCCGATCTCGTGGAGCAGCTCCACGCGCGCGGCATGATCGACGACGACGATCCGGACCTCGTCGGGATGCTGCTTCGCACGGAGCCGCCGGCGGTGGAAGGGATCGAGGGCCGGCCGGTCGACTCGTTCGAGGAGTTCCAGGAGGCCAACGCGGTGGCGTTCGCGGCGTTCGGCTCGCTGCCGCCGTCGGACGAGGCCCGTGAGCGCGCGCGCTATGAGGAGGAGCTGTCGTCGTCGGGCATGACGCGCACCTTCGTGGCCGTCATGGACGGGCGCATCGTCGGCGCCGGGACGTCCACCTACCTGAGCCGCGGGGTCACGCTGAACGGCGGGTCGGTCGCGCCCGACGCGCGCGGCCGCGGCGCCTACCGGGCGCTCGTCCGGGCGCGGTGGGACGATGCCGTCGAGCGCGGGACGCCGGTGCTCGTCACCCAGGCGGGCCGCATGTCGGCGCCGATCCTGCTTCGCCTCGGCTTCGAGGAGGCGACCCGCATCCACGTCCTGATCGACCGCTTCGGCCACTAGTGGCCGATCTGGCGGATCTTCTCGACCAGGCGGCGGTGGTATGCCGGGCGGAGGGTCGACTCGGCCGCGCCGAGGCCGAGGCCGATGAGGGCCGTGTCGTAGCGGCCGGTCATCTCGCCGATGGCCAGGATCGCGGCTGCGACGACGGCGATCACCAGCCGGCCGCGGTTGGTGAGCGGACGCGGGTCGACGCGCTCGGCCTCCGCCCAGACCTCGCCGAACGTCGTGTCGCGGTGCAGGCCGAGCAGGAGCCGCACGGTGTCGCGGTTTGCCCGCCGCAGCTGGAACGAGCGGATCAGGTAGAAGCTGCCGTAGCCACAGGCGATGACGGCGGCCGGCGCCCACAGGTGGTGGCGCAGGTACGGCGTGAGGAGCGCCACCGCGGGGGTGGCGCACACCAGGATGAGCGCCGCCTCCTCGGCCGTCCGGCGCATCCCTCCGAACGGGAGCGTCCGCGCGGCGACGCCGAGGAAGCCCGCGAGCACGAGCAGCGCCGCGGCCGCCTCGAGCCCCTCGGCACGGCTCACAGGCCGAGGCCGCGGGCGATGACCATCCGCTGCACCTCGTTCGTCCCCTCGCCGATCTCGAGCACCTTCTGGTCGCGGTAGAAGCGGCTCACCGGGTACTCGTCCATGAAGCCGTACCCGCCGTGGATCTGCACCGCCTCGTTGCACACGCGCCGCGAGAGCTCGCCCGTGTAGAGCTTGGCCATCGCCGCCATGTGCGCGAAGTCGCGCCCCCGGTCCTTGAGCCAGGCGGCCTGGTAGACGAGCTGGCGGCCCGCTTCGATCTCGGTCGCCATGTCCGCCAGCTTGAATGCGACCGCCTGGAACGTGCCGATCGGTCGCCCGAACTGCTCGCGCTCGTTCGCATAGCGGAGCGACATCTCGAACGCGCCCTGGGCCGCGCCGAGCCCAAGGGCGGCCACGCTGATCCGGCCGCCGTCCAGGATCTGGAGGAACTGGTGAAAGCCCTTGCCGCGGGGGCCGAGCAGGTGGTCTTCCGGCACGCGGCATCCGGCGAACGTGAGCCCGCGCGTGTCGGACGAGCGCCAGCCCATCTTGTGCAGCGGCGGCGAGAGCTCGTAGCCGGGAGTGCCGTTGGGGACGACGATGTTCGAGATCTCGTCCTCGCCGGTGCGAGCCGTGATCGTGACCATCGCCGAGATCTCGGTGCCGGCGTTCGTGATGAACATCTTGGAGCCGTCGACGACCCACTCGCCGCCGTCGAGCCGCGC
>DATAEI010000139.1:0-5643 GCA_036258075.1 Gaiellales bacterium | reverse complement strand
TCCCGTCGGCCCGGTTCAAGACCGAGCCGCGCGCGCTCACTCGCACCGAGATCCGCGAGATGCTCGCTGGCTACCGGCAGGCGGCGGCGTATGCGGCCGAGGGCGGCCTGGATGGCGTCGAGGTCTGCGCGGGGTTCGGCTACCTGCCGACGCAGTTCCTCTCGCGCCACGCGAACACGCGGACGGACGAGTACGGCGGCTCCTTCGAGAACCGCTTCCGGTTCCTGCGCGAGGTCATGGATGCGATGCGCGAGGGCTTCGGGCCGGACGGCGCGATCGGCTGCCGGCTGACCGATGAGAGCACCTCGGACGTCGGCAGCGACCCGGAGGACGTGCTCGCAGCCGCCGAGGCGGCCGGCGACGGGCTCGCCGACTATGTCTCGGTGACCCTCGGCTCCTCGCCGACCTACCGCGGCTCGACCTGGATCGTGCCGCCGGCAGCGACGGCGGAGAACGCGGTCGAGCAGTTCGCGCGGGCGGTGAGGGCGCGCGTCTCGGTTCCCCTGATCGCCACCGGCCGGGTGCTCGACCCGGCACACGCCGAGCGGCTGATCGCCGACGGCGTCTGCGACGCGGTCGGAATGACCCGGGCCCAGATCGCCGACCCCAACCTGGCCCGGCGGGCGCAGGCCGGCGAGCGGGTCACCCGCTGCATCGGCTGCAACCAGGGCTGCATCGGCCACTACCACGCCGGGGTTCCCATCGCCTGCACGGTGAATCCGTGGGCCGGATACGAGCGCACCCTCCCCCCGCCCACTCCCGCCGAGCAGCCCGGGACGGTGGTGGTCGTGGGGGCCGGCCCGGCCGGGTGCGCCGCTGCGGCGGCTGCGGCTGCCCGCGGCCACCGGGTGGTCGTCTTCGAGCGCTCGCAGGAGGTCGGCGGGCAGATCCGGCTCGCGCTCCCCGCGCCGGGGCATGCCGAGGTGGCGGAGGGGCTGATCGCGATCCTCGGCTCGTGGCTCTCGGGCGCGGACGTTCGCCACGGCACCGAGGCGTCGGCTGCGGCCGTGCTCGCCGAGGCGCCAGATCGCGTCCTCCTCGCCACCGGTGCCGTGCCGCACCGGCCGGCGATCAGCGGCGACGGCCTCGCGATCGTCGGCGCATGGGACGCGCTCGCCGGCGCCGAGGTCGGGGAGCGGGTGATCGTGAGCGACTGGGGGGGCGACTGGACCGGCCTCGACGCTGCCGAGGTGCTGGCCTCCCGCGGAGCGCAGGTGCGGCTGGTGACGTCCGCCGCGGCGTTCGGCGAGGCTGTCCACCAGTACCAGCGAAACCTGTACCTGGCTCGCCTCGACGAGGCGGGCATCGAGCTCGTGCACCATCTGCGGCCGCTCTCGGTCTCGGCCGGCGCGGCCATGTTCGAGAACGTGTTCTCCGGCCGCCGGGTCGAGCTGGACGGGGTCGACACGCTGGTCGTGCACGCCGGCCGCACTGCCGGCGACGAGCTCTACCTCGAGCTCGAGGCCGCGGGCGTCACCGTCGAGCGGGCGGGCGACTGCCTCGGCCCGCGGTCGTTCGAGGAGGCGATCCGCGAGGGCACGCTGGCCGGCCTACGGGCCTAAGAATTGGGGTCTGACCCCGATTTTTCAGCCGCGTTCGACGCGGTGCGGGCGGACGGCGCCCAGGTCGATCGGCTCGATCGGCGTCCAGACCGCGTCCGCGCCGCAGCCCGGGCACAGGCGGGGCTCATCCGGGTAGTGGTCGGGCTGCGCGAACGCCTCGCGCACCAGGCGCGTCTCGATGTCGAAGGCCGCCTGCCCGGTCTGGCTGGCGATCGCCGTCGCGCGCTCGTGGAGCGCGGCGGAGTCGTAGCCGAGCGAGATCCGCGTCCCGCAGTAGGCGCAGAGCGCCATCCGCGACGCCGGCGGGGCCGAGGCGGGCCGGTCCTCGTCGAACTTCCGAAACCCGAACCAGAGCGCCGCCAGGATCCCGACGAGGGGCAGCTTGAGCACCAGCGCGAGGAAGATCACCACCCACACCTCGCCCGAGAAGAGGCTCAGCTCCGCCACATACGAGACCTTAGCGGACGCACCCTTCAGAATTCCGGCCGGGTGGCCGATTGACGTGGCGAGCCCCCATGCCCAAGCCCACGCGCCACGAAATGCTCACGCTTGCCCTCGGCGTGCTCCCGCATCCGCCGACGGAGGTCGAGGTGCTGTCCGAGGACGGCGGCGCGTTCCCGCTCAGGATCATCGAGCAGGAGGGCGATCTGCTGCACGCCTTCGCCCCCCGCCAGCAGGTGCGCAGGGAGCTGCACCTCCTGGCCCGGGTCACCGACGAGCGCCGCGGCCGATACGAGGTCGAGTTCGAGATCGAGGAGACGTACTTCCACAGCGGCGCCGAGGCGCTCGTCCACGCCGCGGTCTCGGGTGTGCGCCATCGCAAGATGCGGCGGTCTTCGCCCCGCGTCCCGGTGACCGAGCGGACGAACGCCCGCGTGCTCTTCTGCCGCACCCTGCCGCGCCACCACACGATCGACGTGCGCCTGAGCGACGTCTCGACGACCGGCATCGGCTTCACCTCGGTGAACGAGCTGGCCGCCGGTGACCTGCTCGTCGTCACGGTCACCCTCTCGGGCAAGCCGGTGGACGTCGAGACCCGCGTCGTGCGCGTCGACCCGGCGCCGTACGGCCGCTTCCGGATCGGCGGCGAGATCACCGAGCTGGCCGAGGTCGATCGCCGGCTGATCGCCGAGATGGCCATGCGGACGCCCGAGGCAGGGTCCGAGGCCGAGCGCGGAAGCGGCTCCGCCGCGGGCGCCTCTCTGATGCGGTAGGGCCTGCCGCCAAAAGGGGGATCCCCCTCGGCCCGAACCGCGCCGATACTAGAGGTGCCGGCGTTCGGTCGCGCCGGCATTTGGGGTCACGAAAGGGGGTCTTTCGGTGCGTGTCTTCACCAACCAGCATGGCAGCGTCGCCTCGGAGCTCAGCTTCGGTGCAATGGTCATCGGCATCCTCGTCCTGGGCGGGCTGTACATGGTCGCGCAGATCGAGGGCGTCTCTTTCTCGATGCTTCTCCAGCAGCTGCGAAACGGCTGAACAAGCGCGGATCCGCCGCCCGCTAACCTGAGCGGGTGACGTTCCGGCGGCTGCTCGGTTTCCTGCGACCGTACCGGTGGCAGGTGATCGCGTCCACGCTGCTCGCCGTCGGCGCCCAGGCCGCCGGCCTGACCGTGCCGTACCTGACCGGGCGCGTCATCGACACCGTCGGCTCGGCCGCCCACAGCGACCGGCGCCTCTACACGTTCGCGGCGCTGGTCGTCGTCGCAGGCGCGGTGAAGGGCGTGCTCATGCTCTTCCGGCGCTGGCTCGCCGGCCGGCTCTCGCTCGCGGTCGAGTACGACCTGCGAAACGCGATGTACGCGCACCTCCAGCGGCTCTCCTTCGGGTTCTTCGACACCCACCAGACCGGGCAGCTCATGTCGCGCGCGACGGTCGACCTCCAGGCGGTGCGCTTCTTCCTGGGCTACGGGCTCATCTTCTTCACCCAGAACCTGATCACGATCGCGATCGTCGCGATCGCGCTCGTCTGGATCGACTGGCAGCTCGCGCTGATCGCGTTCGCCATCGCGCCGGTGCTCTCGACGACGGCGTTTCGCTACTCCCGCAGGAGCCACCCCATCCTGCGCGACGTGCAGCAGCGCGTCGCCGACGTGACGACGCAGGCCGAGGAGAACATCGTCGGCGTGCGCGTCGTGAAGGCGTTCGCCCAGGAGCCCCGCCAGCTCGATCGGTTCGCCGCCGGCACCGAGCGCATCTTCCGGCAGGCGATCCGGGCCAGCCGGCTCCAGGCGAGCTACGTGCCGTTCATGTCGACCCTCCCGAACCTGGCAATGGCGGCGGTCGTCCTCGTCGGCGGCTACCGCGTCGTGCACGGCGACCTCAGCCTGGGCGCATTCTTCGAGGTGAACGGCTACCTGCTCCTCCTGGTCGTGCCGCTGCGCTCGATCGGCATGTGGGTGGGCCAGTACCAGCGCGCGATCGCATCCGGCGAGCGCATCTTCGAGGTGCTCGACTACGAGCGTGACATCGTCGACGATTCCGCCGCGACGGAACTCGAACCCGGGCCGGGCGAGATCCGCATGCGCGGCGTGCGGTTCGGCTACGACCCGGAGCGGCCGGTGCTGCACGACATCGACCTCGACGTCGCCCCCGGCTCGACGGTTGCGCTGATCGGCCCGACCGGGTGCGGGAAGACGACGCTCACCACACTCATCCCCCGTTTCTACGACGTGCAGGAGGGGACGATCGCGCTCGACGGCCAGGACGTGCGCTCGCTGACGCTCAGGTCGCTGCGCGCGGCGATCGGCATCGTCAGCCAGGACACGTTCCTCTTCTCGACCACGGTCGCCGAGAACATCGCGTTCGGCACCCCCGACGCGACGCCCGACCAGATCGTGACGGCGGCCCGCCAGGCGCAGGCGCACGAGTTCATCTGCGACCTGCCGGACGGCTACGACACCGTCGTCGGCGAGCGCGGCCTCTCGCTCTCGGGCGGCCAGCGGCAGCGGATCGCCATCGCCCGTGCCCTCCTCATGAACCCGCGCGTGCTCATCCTCGACGACGCCACGGCCTCGGTCGACGCCTCGACCGAGGCCCGCATCAAGCTGGCGCTGCGCGAGGTGATGAAGGGCCGCACGACGCTGATCATCGCCCACCGCCTCTCGACGATCTCGCTCGCCGACGAGGTCGTGGTGCTCGACAAGGGGCGGATCGTCGCCCGCGGGACGCACGACGACCTCGAGCGGACGAGCCCGGTCTACCGCGAGATCCACGACCACGGCCTCGTCGAGCGGCACTTCGTGCAGCTCGACCCCGACGGCGCGCCCATCGAGAAGGACGGCGATGCGCCGCAGCGCCGCGCGGCCGGAGGCCGGCTGCCGTGAGCACGTTCGGAAGCCACGTCGGCCGTATGGGCGCCGACCCGGCGAACCTGGGCGCGCGCGGCACGCTCCGGCGCGTCAAGGCGCTCTGGGCGTACAACTGGCCGTACCGCCGGCGCTCGGCGGCCGCGCTCGCGATGATGCTCGCCGCCACCGCGACCTCGATCGCCGGGCCGCTCGTCATCAGGCTCGCGATCGACCGCGGCATCGCCGCCTCGCCTCCCGATTTCGGCCAGGTCGAGCTGTGGGTCGGCGTCTTCGTCGTCGTGACGCTCGCCAGCTGGGCGACGAGCTCGGTGCAGACGTACCTGACCGCGTGGGTCGGAACGCGGATCCTGGCCGACCTGCGGATCGGGCTCTTCGCCCACATCCAGCGGCTCGATCTGGGGTTCTTCGAGCGAAACCGCGCCGGCGTCGTGATCTCGCGGCTCACCAACGACATCGAAGCCCTCGTGAACGCGGTCGTCGACGGCCCGACGACGCTCGTCCAGAACACGATCGTCCTGATCGGCTCGGCCGGCGTCCTCGTCTACGTCAACTGGAAGCTCGCGATCGCCACGCTCACGGTGTTCCCGGGCATGGCGATCGGGACGGCGATCTTCCGCTACTACTCGGGCCGCGCGTACCGCGAGACCCGCCGCCGCCTCGCCGAGGTGACCGGCCAGCTCCAGGAGGACATCTCGGGCGTGCGGGTCGTCCAGGCGTTCCGCCGCGAGGGCACCAACTACGACCGGTTCGTCGACATCAACGACCGCTACCGG
>DATAEI010000138.1:0-6243 GCA_036258075.1 Gaiellales bacterium | reverse complement strand
CCGCGGCTCGGCGACGACCCGCTCGCCACCGGCGCGATCCTCGACCGGCTGGCGGAGCTCCCCGGCCAGATGGCCGCCAAGTGCGCCGTCGACGGCGCGCTGCACGACCTCCTGGGCAAGATCTGCGGCCAGCCGCTCTGGCGCATCCTCGGACTCGACCGCACCCCGCCGCCGACGAGCTACACCATCTCCATCGACACGCTCGAGGGGACAGCCGACCGCGCGCGGCGGGCCGCGACCTACAGGGCGCTCAAGATCAAGGTCGGCGGCCCGGGCGACCTGGAGCGGGTGCGGATCGTGCGCGACGCCGCGCCGGACGCGCTGATCCGCGTCGACGCGAACGAAGCGTGGACCGTCGAGTCGACGCTCGAGCTCGTGCCGGAGCTCCTGCCGCTCGGCGTCGAGCTCGTCGAGCAGCCTCTGCCCGCGGCGGACCGCGACGGCTACGCCGAGCTCCACGCGGCGGGGCTCCCGATCCCCATCATCGTCGACGAGAGCTGCCACACGCTCGCCGACATCGCTCCGGCGGCGGGCCGCGCCGACGGCGTCAACATCAAGCTGACCAAGTCGGGAGGGATCCGCGAGGCCCTGCGGATGATCCACGCCGCTCGCGCGCTCGACCTGCGCGTGATGCTCGGCTGCATGAACGAGTCGACCCTCGGGATCGCCGGCGCTGCGCAGATCTCGCCGCTGGTGGACGTCGTCGACCTCGACGGCCACCTCCTGAACCGAAACGACACCCACACCGGCCTCGGCTTCGACGACGGGCGGGTGCTGCCCGGCGACGGCCCGGGGCTCGGGGTCGACCCGCTGGAGCCGTGGCCGTGAAGCGCTACGTGATCCTCGCCGACGGCGCGTTCGACGAGGAGGCGAAGACGGCGACGGGCGTCCTGCGCTACGCCCTCTCGCCGACCGTGGCGGTCATCGACTCGATCCGGGCCGGCACGGTCGCCGGCGACCACGTCCCGGGGTTGCAGAGCGACGTCCCGGTCGTGGCCACGCTCGCCGACGCGCTCCCCTTCGAGCCGACCACGCTCCTCGTGGGCGTCGCGCCGGCGGGCGGCAAGCTCCCCGACGCGTACCGGCGCGCGATCCTGGACGCCCTCGAGAACGACCTCGACGTCGAGAGCGGGCTGCACGACTTCCTGGGTGACGACCCGGAGCTCGACTCGGCCGCCAGGCTCGCCGGCCGCGAGATCCACGACCTGCGCCGGGCGCCGCACGGGCTGAGCGTACCGACCGGTGCCAACCTCACCGTCGCCGCGCACACCGTGCTGACGGTGGGGTCCGACTGCGCGCTCGGCAAGATGACGGTGTGCCTCGAGCTCGACGCCGAGGCGCGCCGCCGCGGCCTCGCATCGGTGTTCGTCCCGACCGGGCAGACCGGCATCGCCATCGCGGGGTGGGGGATCGCGGTCGACGAGGTGATCTCCGACTTCGTCGCCGGCGCTGCCGAGCGGCTGGTCATCGAGGGCCACGAGCGCGGCGGTGACGGCGCGATCCTCTGGATCGAGGGCCAGGGCTCGCTCAACCATCCCTTCTACTCCGGCGTCACGCTCGGCCTGCTGCACGGCTCGGCGCCGCATGCGCTCGTGTTCGTGCACGAGCCCGGCCGCGAGACGATCGACGGCGACCCGCGCTACCGGATCCCCGACCTGGTCGATCTCATCGACGACCAGGTGCGGATGGCGCGCCGCGTCCGGCCGGCGTCAGTCGTCGCCGTTGCGCTCAAGACGAACCGGCTGAGCGAGGACGCGGCCCGGACCGCGATCGCCGAGGTCGAGCGTGAGACCGCGCTCGTCGCCGACGACCCGGTGCGGTTCGGCGCCGGGCGGCTCCTGGACGCCGTGCTGAGCGCACGCGGCTAGCATCCGGCGCCGTGCCCGATCCGCGAGTCACCAGACTGGCAGAGGTGCTCTGCCGCTACTCGCTCGAGGTCGGCGCCGGCGACACGGTGCTGATCGACGGGCCGGCCCTCGCACAGCCGCTCTTCGTCGAGATGGTGAAGGCCGTGACCGAGGCCGGGGCCCATCCCATGCTGCGGCCGCGGCTCGAGCGGGCCGACGCCGCGCTCCTCGAGGGGGCGAGCGAGGCGCAGATCAACGCCATCACGCGCCTGGACGAGGTCGAGGTCGAGGCGCCCACGCACGCGCTCACGATCTGGGCGAACGCCAACACCCGGCACATGAGCAGCGTGCCGCCGGAGGTTCAGGCCGCCCGTTCGGCCGCCATGCGGCCGCTGTTCGAGCGCTTCCTCGCCCGCGAGGCGGCCGGAGAGGCGCGCTGGTGCGGCACCGCATTCCCGTGCCACGCGGCCGCGCAGGACGCCGGCATGTCGCTCTCGGACTGGGAGGACTTCGTCTACCGCGCCGGCCACCTGGACGACGCCGACCCGATCGCGTTCTGGCGTGAGCAGTCCAAGCGCCAGGCCGTGATCGCCGAGCGCTTTACGGGCGTGCGTGAGATCCGGATCCTGGCCGAGGACACCGACCTCGTGCTCGATGTCGCGGGCCGCACCTGGGACAACGCCGACGGCCACAAGAACTTCCCCGACGGCGAGGTGTACACGAGCCCGGTCGAGAGCTCCACCCGCGGCCACATCGCCTTCAGCTTCGACGCCACCTACATGGGAAACGACGTCGCCGGCGTGCGGCTGACGTTCGACGGCGGCCGCGTCGTCGAGCACGAGGCCAGTCGCGGCGCCGACTTCCTGGAGCGGATGCTCGACATGGACGCCGGCGCCCGCTACCTGGGCGAGGTGGCGTTCGGGATGAACGACGAGATCCAGTCACCGACCCGCGACACGCTCTTCGACGAGAAGATCGGCGGCACGTGCCACGTGGCGCTGGGGATGGCCTTCCCGGAGTGCGGCGGCGTGAACACCTCGGGGCTGCACTGGGATCTGGTCTGCGACCTCCGCAAGGGCGGCGAGATCCACGCCGACGGCGAGGTCATCTCGCGCGACGGGCGGTTCCTGTGAGCGACGCGCGCATCGAGCGCCTGGCCGACGTCGTCGTCAACTACTCCCTGCCGCTGAGCGAGGGCGACACCGTGCTGATCCAGGGCCCCGCGCTTGCGGAGGAGCTCCTGGTCGAGCTCGTCCGCGCGGCGATCCGGGCCGGGGCCATCCCGCGCGTGCGCGCGTCCGTGCAGGGCACCGACGAGGCGTACCTCACCCGTGCGAGCGACGAGCAGCTCGACCACCTGCCGCAATGGTCGCTCGACGAGATGGGCTCGGTGGACGCCCGCATCTCGGTGGTCGGAGCGTGGAACACGCGGGAGCTGACCGGGGTCGACCCGGCCAAGATCGCGCGCCGGTCGCGGGCGGCCCAACCGCTCATGGCCCAGTTCATGGAGCGCTCGGCGTCCGGCGACCTCAGGTGGTGCGTGACGGCGGCGCCCTGCGAGGCGTTCGCCCAGGACGCCGGGATGTCGCTCGACGCCTACGCGGACTTCGTCTACAGGGCCGGCTGGCTCCACACCAGCGACCCGGTCGGGGCGTGGAAGACCTACGCCACGCGGCTCTCGGCACTGGCCGAGAAGCTCGCCACCGTGAAGACGCTCCGCGTGCTGGCCGACGGCACCGACCTCACGGTCGGCGTGGAGGGCCGCAGCTGGATGGCGTCCAAGGGCAGGCACAACTTCCCCGACGGCGAGGTCTTCACCGGGCCGGTCGAGACGGCCACGAACGGCGAGGTGCGGTTCAGCTTCCCCGCCGTCATGGGCGGCCGGGAGGTGGAGGACGTACGGCTGCGGTTCGAGGACGGCCGCGTGGTGCAGAGCGAGGCGGCGAGCGGCGAGGACTACCTGCGTCAGATGCTCGCGATGGACGACGGCGCCTCGATCCTGGGCGAGTTCGCGATCGGCACGAACTACGCCGTCGACACGTTCACCCGCCAGATCCTCTTTGACGAGAAGATCGGCGGCACGTGCCACATGGCGCTCGGAGCCGGCTACCCCGAGACCGGGTCGAGCAACGTCTCGGGCCTGCACTGGGACATGGTCTGCGACCTGCGCTCGGGCGCCGAGATCCATGCGGACGGCGAGCCGGTCTTCCGCGACGGGGAGTTCCTGCCGGCGTTCTTCGCCGAGGACCTCTCAGTCCCGGCCTGAGATCAACCAGCCCATGCGGGCGACGCGCGCCATGAACGGCAGGTCGTGCACGCGCAGCACGTCGACGCCCAGGTAGGCGGCGACGGCGACGACGCCGGCGGTGCCCTCGAGCGCATCCTCCGGCAGGCCGAGCGGCTCGGCGGTCACCTCCTTGTGCGAGGGCGCGAGCAGCACCGGGAACCCGAGCGCGCGCAGCTCGGGGAGGCGGCGCAGCGTCTCGAGGTCGCTCGCGGTGTCCTTGCCGAACCCGAGGCCGGGATCGACGAGGAGGCTGTCGCGGCGGACGCCGGCCGCGAGGGCCCGGCCGGCGCGCTCGGCCAGGAACCGGGTGATGTCGCCGAACGCCGCGGCGTAGCGGCCATCCTGCACCTGCTTGGGCCGAAGCCCGAGGTGTGTGACGACGAGCCCGGCGCCGCGGGCGGCCACCACCCCGGCGAGCTCTGGGTCGGAGAGGCCGGTGTGATCGTTCACGATGTCCGCGCCGGCGGCGAGGGCGGCGTCGGCGACCTCGGCCCGGTAGGTGTCGACCGCGATCGGCACGTCCGTCTGTCCGCGCAGGCCGTGCACGACGGGGACGACGCGGGCGATCTCGTCTGACGCCGGAATGGCCTCGCCGGGCTGTGCCGTCATGCCGCCGACGTCCAGGAGATCGGCGCCGGCCGCGACCGCCGCGAGCCCGCGGTCGACCGCGGCCGCCGGGTCGGCCGTGAGCCCGCGGTCGTAGAAGGAATCCGGCGTCACGTTGACGATCGCCATGATCCGAGGCGGGCCGCCCAGTGCCAGCGATCGCGTTCCCAGAGCGAGCTTCACGGGGCAGAGCGTACGCGCCTTGACAACCGAACATGTGTTCGCTACCGTACCCGAACACATGTTCGCTCCATCCTCGACACGCCGCATGATCACCGCACTCGCCGCCCTCCTGTGCGCATCCGCCTTCCTCCTCGGAGAGGCGATCCCGTCCAGGGGCGCATCGCCGCCGCGCCACCACCGCGTGCACGCGGGCGAGACGCTGTGGGGCATCGCCGAGCATGCCTACCCCGGCGACGACCCGCGCGAGGCCGTCTACCGCATCCGAGTCGCCAACCACATCCCCGGCTCGCAGATCGTCGTCGGCGAGAAGCTGGTGCTGCCGTGAGCGCCGCGAAGCATCTGCGCCTCCTCCCGGCGCCCGATGCCCGCGTCGTCTACCTCGACGAGCGCCGTGCGGCCGGTGACGGCCGGCTGCCGGCGCCGGCGCTCCGCCTCGTGAAGACCGGCGACGAGGGCCAGGTGCTGCGGCTCGACGTCTTCCTGCGCCGCGCCCGCGCGGTCCTCGCCGAGCGCGACCTCGGGCCGCGCATGGCCGAGAGCCCGCCGCGCAGCGCCTGACCCGCCGCCCCGTACAATCGGCCGGTGGACCTGAGCGTGCTCTTTCTGGGCACCGCCGGTGCGGCGCCGAGCGCGCACCGCGGCGCCCCCAGCCACCTCGTGCGCAGAGGCGGCGACCGCATCCTGGTCGACTGCGGTGAGGGCACGCAGCGCCAGCTGCTGCGCTCGGGGGTCGGGCTGGTCGACGTCGACGACGTGCTGATCACCCACTGCCATGCCGACCACGTCCTCGGCCTCCCCGGGATGCTGAAGACGTTCGCCCTGCGCGCGCGCGAGGCGCCGCTTCGGCTCTACGGCCCGGCCGGGCTTCCCGAGCTCATGGCCGTCCTGAAGCCCGTGATCGGCCGGCTGACGTACCGGGTCGAGATGCAGGCGCTGGCGCCGGGCGATGCCGTCGAGCGGGAGGGGTACCGCGTCCACGCGTTCGCCACGGACCACCATGTGCCGAGCGTGGGCTACGCCTTCGTCGAGGACGAGCGGCCGGGCCGGTTCGACATCGACGCGGCGCGCCAGCTCGGCGTCCCCGAGGGGCCGCTCTTCGGACAGCTCCAGCACGGCGAGGCGGTGACGCTGGAGTCCGGCGAGACCGTGCGCCCCGACGCGGTCGTCGGCGAGGCGCGTCCCGGCCGCACGGTCGTGTTCTCGGGCGACACGCGGCCGTGCAAGGAGGTCTTCCAGGCCTGCGTCGGCGCCGACGTCCTCATCCACGAGGCGACCTTCCTCGAGGAGGAGGCCGATCGCGCCGCCGAGACGGGCCACACG
>DATAEI010000137.1:0-9146 GCA_036258075.1 Gaiellales bacterium | reverse complement strand
CTCGAGCTGCCCGTGCCCGATGCGGTCGTGCTGCCGGTGGGGTGGTCGGGCGGCGACGACGAGCTGGCGGCCGCCGTCGCGGAGCTGCGCCCGCCGTTCGCCGTCCGGAGCTCGGCGGTCGGCGAGGACTCCTCGGGCCGCTCGGCGGCCGGCCAGTTCGAGACGGTGTCGGGCGTGCGGCCCGACGGCCTCGGCGACGCGGTCGCGCGGTGCCTGGCGTCGGCCGGGTCGGCCCGGGCCGAGGCCTACGTCGGCGAGCGGGCGGCGATGGCGGTCGTGATCCAGCACCAGGTCGCGGCGGGCCGCTCGGGCGTCGCCTTCTCCGTCGACCCGGTCACCGGCCGGCGCGACGAGGTGCTGGTCGAGGCCGTCTTCGGCCACGGCGAGGGCATCGTCGGCGGGCTCGTGAGCCCCGACCGCTACCGGGTCTCGGACGAGGGCGGCGTGCGCGTGCGCCGGGCCGAGAAGCCGATCGCGCTCGAGCCGTCCGGACGCCGGCGCCGGCTGCCGGCCGAGCGCCAGACCGCCCGCACGCTGCGCGACGACGAGGCCGTCGCCGTCGCCAGGCTGGTGCGAACGGCCGAGGCCGGCTTCGGCGGGCCGGTCGACGTCGAGTTCTGCTTCGAGGGCCCGCGCCTCTGGCTCCTCCAGTGCCGGCCGGTGACCGCGGCGGGGCCGGCGTGATCCCGGATCTCGACGCGACCTGGACGTACGACGGGTCGCACTATCCCGAGCCGCTCACCCCGATGACGGCGTCGGTGTGGTTCGAGGCGATGGGGCTCGGCATCCAGGCCGCCTGCCGTGAGCTGCGAGCGCCATTTGGCGGCTTTCGCACCGCCACGCTCGGCCACTGGGCCTACGAGTCGGAGGTGGAGCCCGACTGGGATCCCGACCCGGCCGCCTTCCGCGAGGCCTGCCTCGACGTGGCCGCCCGCTGGGAGGGCGGGCTCGCAGCGGCCGTCGAGCGCGGCACGGCGGAGGTGCGGGCGATGCGGCCGGCCCGCCCGCCGGCCGCCGACGCGGTCGCGATGCTCGACCGGCTGATGGAGATCGTCCACGAGCAGTGGCGCATCCACTTCGTGGTCGTCCTCGGCGTGCACGTGGCCCGCGAGGTGCTGGCGGAGCGCTACGCGGAGCTCCTCGGCGGCGACCAGCTCGAGCCCTACCGCCTGCTCGAAGGCCTCCCGAACGCCACGCTCGACGCGGACGACGAGCTGGCCGGGCTGGCGGCGCTGGCCGAGCGGCTCGACGTGGCCGACCTGATCCGCGAGCTCCCGGCGGAGCGGGCGGTGGCCGAGCTTCGCCGGCTCCACCACGGGCGCGAGCTCCTGTCCGCGCTCGACGGCCACCTGACCCGCTACGGCGCCCGGTCGCGGCTGCATGAGCTGGCCGAGCCGCGCTACGCCGAGCGGCCGGAGTTCGTCGTCGAGAGCATCCGCCTCCTGCTCGAGCGGCCGGGGCCGCCGCCCGGCGGCGCGGCCGACCGGGCGGCGGAGCGCGACCGGCTCGAGGCCGAGGTGCTGGCGCGCATCGAGCCGGGCGAGCGCGCGGAGTTCGCGGCGCTGCTCGAGCGGGTGAAGGCGGCGGCGCCGCTCGAGGAGGGGCACACGCTCCACATCGACCAGCGCGGGCTTCAGGCGGTGCGCGAGGCATTCCTTGGATTCGGGAGCCGGCTCGTGGCGGAGGGCCGGCTCGATGCGGCGGCCGACGTCTTCCTGCTCGACCGGCACGAGCTCCGAGCCGCGCTCGGGCGCGACCACGGCCGCGGGCTCCAGGGGCTCGTCCGCCGTCGCCGCAGGGAGCTTGCGGAGGCGGCGACGCAGACGCCCGAGCTCGTGGTCGGCGCCCCGCCGCCCGAGGACGCCGAGCCCGACCCGATCTTCGAGAAGTTCTACGGCACGCCGGGCGAGCAGCGCGGCGACGGCGCCCACCTGATTGGCTACGGCGCCTCGCCGGGGCGGGCCGAGGGCACGGCCCGGGTGGTGCGAAGCGCGGCCGACCTGGGCCGGGTGTCGGCGGGCGACGTGCTCGTCTGCACCACGACGACGCCGTCGTGGACGCCGGTCTTCGGCTCGCTGGCGGGCGTCGTCACCGACACGGGCGGCATCCTGTGCCACGCCGCCGTCGTCGCCCGCGAGTACGGCCTGCCGGCGGTGGTGGGCGCCCATCTGGCCACCGCGCGCATCGCCGAGGGCAGCCGGGTGACGCTCGACGGGACAACGGGCGACGTGTGGATCGGCTGATCCTCGTCCGCCACGGCGAGACCGAGCACAACGCCCATGGGGTGATGAACCCCGACTCCGAGTTCGACGCCCCGCTCTCGGCGGAGGGTGAGGCGGCGGCCGCGCGGCTCGCGAGGGAGCTCGAGGCCGAGCCCATCGACCTGATCGTGACCAGCCCGCGGCTTCGGGCCCGGCGGACGGCGGAGGCTGTGGCCGGCAGCCGCGGCCTCGAGGTGCAGATCGTCGCCGACCTGGCCGAGATCGCCGCCGGGAGCTTCGAGGCCGGCCCGGTCGCGGCCTTTCAGGAATGGGTGCTCGCGACCCCGCCGGCGACGCCCGCGCCGGGCGGCGAGAGCGTGCTGGCGGCGACGCGCCGCTATCTGGCTGCAGCCCGCCTGATCCGGGCCGGCGAGGCGGCGGTCGTGCTCGCCGTCACCCACAACCTGCCGCTGCGGATGCTCGTGAACGCGGCCGCCGGCGCCGACCCGTTGGCCGGCCCGCTCCGGCGTGTGCCGCAGGCGACTCGTCACGACCTGACAGCCGCCGAGCTGGATGCGGCCATCGCCGCGCTCCAGGCCTGGGTCAGCAGGTCGGCGGATCGTGGGGTCAGACCCTGAACGTTTGGCGCGCGTGACTCGGCGCGAACTTGTGACCGGCAAGCGGCCCAACCACCGGCGCAAGGCCGCTTCAGCGGCGAGACCCCACACCGCGTCGCAGCGCCAGGCGAGGACCGGGGTCAGACCCCGAACGTCCGGTGCGCGAGAATCGGCGCTGGATCGTGACGGGCCGCCTGGCCGACGATCCGCGGTCAGCGCTCTTGCGCCACCGGCGGATGGCGCTCGATGTGCGCGCGGGTGAGCCGCTCGGCCGCGTCGCCGTCGCCGGCCCGCATCGCGGCCAGGATGCCGTCGTGCTCGTCCGACCACGCGCCCGTGCCGCCCACCTGGGCCGCCTGCGCCGTGTAGATCGCCACGCTGATCCGCGCCACCCACAGGAGCTCGGCCAGGTGGATCAGGTGCGGGTTCCCGGACGCCGCGACGAGCGCGAGGTGAAACTCGCGGTTGGCATCGAGGCTCGCAACCGGGTCGGCGCCCGACCGCTGGGCGTCGATCGCCGCCTGCATCCGCCCGAGCTCCGCCTCGGGCCGCCGCTCCGCCCCCATCCGCGCGGCCGGCGGCTCGATCACGAGCCGGGCCGTCCAAGCGTCGCGCATGTCGCCGAAATCGAGCTGCGCCACCGTCGCGCCGTAGTTCGGCTGAAGCGTGACCAGGCCCTCGCCGGCCAGCCGCCGCAGCGCCTCGCGAAGCGGCGTCCGCGACACGCCGAGCTCGGCGGCGAGCGTCTCCTGCGGCAAGCGCGAGCCGCGCTCGAGCTCACCCGAGAGGATCTGCTCGCGAAGCGCAGCGTGGACCTGGTCCACGACGCTCGCGATCTGGATGGGCCGCACCGGCACCGCTGCCTCCTGTCACGCAACAACGGGGTCAGACCCCAATGTTGCACTGGACAGTGGATACAGTACGCTAGGAACGGCCGGAGCGCACGGCCTCTTCGGCCTCGTCCTCGGGCATGGCGAGCGCCACGTGCAGGGTGTTCGCCGAGACGGCGAGCTGCTCGCCCGGCCCCGTCAGGTCGACGTCCCAGTCGACGACCCGGTTCTCGAGCCGGCCCAGGCCCGAGACCTCGACCGCCACCAGGTCGCCCGGCTCCATCGGTCGCGAGTTGGCCGGTGTGCCCGTGAGAACGACGTCGCCCGGCTCGAGCGTGATCGTGCGGGCCAGGTCGGCGAGCAGATAGGCGATCGGCCAGATCAGGTCGGCGGCCGACCCCTCCTGCACCACCTCGCCGTTCAGGAACGTGCGGATCTGAAAGCCGGTCGGGTCGAAAGCCTCGGCCGCGGTCAGCGCGGGCCCGATCGGGCAGAACCCGTCCTGCCCCTTCACCCTGAGCATCGACCCGCGGTCGGCGTGCCGGAAGTCGTGCAGCCCCACGTCGTTGGCCGGCGCGTACCCGGCGACGTGGGAGAGCGCATCCGCCTCGGACACCCCGTGCATCCGCCGCCCGATGACGGCCGCCACCTCGCCCTCGTAGTTCAGGAACCGCCCGCCGCGTGGCCGCCGGAGCACGCCGCCGTGGCCGTTCAGCGTCGAGAGCGGCTTCATGAAGTACGACGGCTCGGCGGGCGTCCGCGCGGCGTACTCCTCAACCCGGCTGCGATACGTCAGGTGGGTGGCGATGATCTTGGTCGGCTCGACGGGCGCCAGGTACTCGGCTCCTTCGGCGGCGATCCGCGCGCCCGAGTCGAGCTCGATCTCGCCGTCCAGGAGCCGCCCCCAGGCCGGGGCTCCGTCGACCACCACGCGTACCCGTCGGTCCGCCACGGCCGGGGACAGTATCGTAGGGAGCCGCATGACCGACGCCGCTGACGACCGCCGCGCCCGCGGCCTCGAACGCCTGAAGGAGCTCGGCGACCACCCGGGCGGCGATGCCTTCCTCGAGCGGATGGGCGAGCCGATGGCGAGCTGGCTCGTCGACTGGGTCTTCGGCGACGTCCACGTCCGCCCCCACCTGAGCCCCCGCGAGCGCGAGCTCATCATCCTGGCGCTCCTCACCGGCCTCGGAAGCTCCGACCCCCAGGTCGCCGCCCACATCGACGCCCTGCGCGCGATCGACGTCCCCGACTCCGACATCGAGGAGGCCATCCTGCAGACCGCCCCCTACACCGGCATCCCGCGGGCGATCAACGCGCTCAAGGTGCTCCGCTCGGGGCAGGGGCGATGAGGGCCGTCCGCTACGCCCGGAACGGCGGCGGCGCGCGGCTCGGCCGCCTCGAGGGCGACACGCTCGTCGACGCCGGCGCCGCCTCGCCTGAAGGCTTCATCCCGTCCGCCGAGGGCTGGGAGCAGATCGCCGCCGCATCCGGGCCGTCGCACGCGGTCGCCGACGTGCGCCTCCTGCATCCGACGATCCCGCGCAGCCTGGTCGCGATCGGCCTCAACTACCGCGACCACGCCGAGGAGTCCGAGCTCGACATCCCGGCGGTCCCGGTCGTCTTCGCCAAGTTCCCGTCGGCCCTGATCGGCCCCGACGAGCCCATCGTCGTCCCGCGCGAGGAGACCCGCCCCGACTACGAGGGCGAGGTCGGCGTGATCCTCGGCCGCACCGTCCACCGCGCCTCGGCCTACGAGGCGCGCCAAGCGGTCGGCGGCATCACCTGCTTCCACGACGTCTCAGGCCGCCGCGCCCAGCTCGAGACGCCGCTTCGCCAGTTCACGCTCGGCAAGAGCTTCGACACCTTCGCGCCGATGGGGCCGTGCGTCGCGAGCGCCGACGACCTCGACCTCGAGGCGATCGGCATCCGCACGGTCGTCTCCGGCGAGACGATGCAGGACTCCAACACGCGCAACCTGATCTTCTCGATCGTCGACCTGATCGTCTACTGCTCCGCCGGCATGACGCTCGAGGCGGGCACCGTCATCGCGACCGGCACGCCGGGCGGCGTCGGCGACTCGCGCGTCCCGCCGCGCTACCTGCGCGAGGGCGACGTCGTCGAGGTCACCGTCGACGGGGTCGGCACGCTCCGAAACCCCGTCACGCTCGAGCGCTGACTCCGGGGCGGGGCGACCCGCCGGAAAAGACGTGCGCCGGCGGCCTGGGGGGCTTCCGAACCCGGGCCGCCGGCGCTTGCGTGGCCCGCCGGAAACCGTTGATCCGCGGGTACCCACATTCTGTCACCGTACGTTTAAGGCCAAGCTTTTCCGCCGTCCATGGCCTCTCCTTTGGAGCAGAAGGGTTCAGGAAATCAACCGTATCGTGCCCGCCATATTGTGTCAACAAGCTATGGACAGAAGCCGCCAGGGTGGCTATGCTGGGACCGTGGGTCGCCGCCCCCCAACCCACGTGGACGACGCCGGCGCGCTCGGAGCGCGGCTGCGCCGCCTGCGCAAGGAGCAGGGGCTGTCGCTGGCCAAGCTCGCCTTCGAGGGCTGCTCGACCTCGTACCTGTGCAAGGTCGAGGCCGGCGACAGGGTGCCGTCCACGCCGATCCTCACCGAGCTGGCCCGCCGGCTCGACGTGCCGATCGAGGAGCTTGCGGGCCGTGACGCGGCGGGGTCGATCCCCGCGGCGACGATCCTGCTCGCCGAGATGTCAGCTCGCCTGGGGGAGCCCGACGCCGTGTCGCGGCTCGACGAGCTCGAGGACGAGGCGCGCCGGTCGGGGGACCGGCACGCCCTGAGCCGCGCACTCGAGGCGCGCGGCCTCCTCGCGCTCGAGCGCCGTGACGACGAGCGCGCGATCGCCGCGCTCGAGCAGGCGCGGACGTGCGACCCCGGCGCAACGCCCCGGCTCAGGCCGGCGATGTTCGAGGCGCTCGGGCGCGCCTATGCGGGCGTCGGCGACCTGAGCAGGGGCATCGCACTTCTCCGCGGCGCGCTCGACGACGTGATGCGCGCCCCGGCTGACGTCCCGGCCGCGGTGCGCTTCGGCGTCTACCTCGCGAGCGCGTACACCGACCAGGGCCGCTTCGCGGAGGCCGAGGTCGTGCTCGCCGACCTGATCGAGCTCGAGCCGCGGATCGCCGACCCGACCGCCCGCGCCCGGCTCCAGTGGACCCTGGCCCGCACCTACGCGGAGCAGGGGCGGCTGAAGCTGGCCGAGCGCTACGGGCGCGAGGTGCTCGGGCACCTCGAGGAGTCCGAGCAGTCGGCCCTGCGCGGCCGCGCGCACCTCCTGCTCGGCCAGATCCTGCTCGACCAGCGCCGCCGCGCCGAGGCCGACGAGGAGCTGACGCGCGCCGAAGAGCTGATGCGCGACGCCGGCGCCGGCGCGCCCGAGCTCGCGATGCTGAACGCCGAGCGCGGCCGCTCCGCGCTCCTCGCAGGCGACATCTCCGGCGCCCAGGCCGCCGCCCGGCAGGCGCTCGAGGAGACCGAGGCCACCGAGCCCGCGATCGCCGGCGCCGCCTGCCTCGTCCTGGCCCGCGCGGCGCTGGCCGAGTCCGACCTCGACGAGGCCCGCTTCCTGTGCCGCCGGGCGATCGAGCTCCTGGAAGGGAACGCCGCCCCGCACTACCGCGCCGAGGCACACCAGGTGCTGGCCGTCGCCGAGGAGCGGGCCGGGAACCCGGCCGCCGCGCTGGCCGCGCTGTGGGAGGGGATCGGAGCCGTGGACCGGGGGCTCCTGTAGTGGCCCGCAGCACGGCGGACACCGGCGCCGAGGTGCGGCGCCTCGAAGCCCGCTGCCGGGCGCTCGAGCAGCTCGTCCACCGAAGCGAGGCCGAGCGCCGCCAGGTCGTCTCGCGGCTTCTGCGGGCAGAGCAGCAGGAGCAGCGCAGGATCGCGCTGGAGCTTCACGACGACACGGTGCAGGTGCTGGCCGCGTCGCTGCTCGCGCTCGACCGGCTGGTCGGCTGCGACAACCCCGACGCCATCCGCGGCGTCGCCGAGTCGACCCGGCGCACCCTGGCCGCCGCCACCGACCGCACCCGCCGGCTCATGTTCGAGCTTCGCCCACCGCAGGGCCTGGCCCGGGCCGTCCGCGAGCTGGCCTCGCAGGCCGGCCGTGAGGCCGACCTCGAGGTCGAGGTCACCGTCCCGTCCGACCCGCTGCCCTTCATGGTCGAGGAGGTCGCCTACCGCACCGTGCGGGAGGCGGTCTCGAACGTCCGCCGCCACGCGCGCGCCCGCCGGCTCGAGATCCAGATCGCGGCCACGGGCGACATGCTGCGCGGCTCGATCCGCGACGACGGCCGCGGCTTCGACCCGAGCCGCGTCGGCCGCCGCTCGCACGGCGTGCGCCTGCATCTCGGGATCGAGACGCTGCTCGAGCGGGCCGAGCTCGCGGGAGGCACCGCCACGGTCGACTCGAAGCCCGGGCAGGGCACCGAGGTGACCTTCGAGCTGCCGCTGTCGGGCGCCCCGCTGGCCGAAAGCTAGGGCTACTCGCCGGTCAGCATCCGCTCGACGCCGCGCCGCTCGAGGCCGCGGGCGACGATCAGCCGCTGGATCTCGGACGTGCCCTCCCAGATCCGGTCGACGCGAAGCTCGCGCAGAAACCGTTCGGCCGCGGTCGTTCGCATGTAACCGCGCCCGCCGAAGACCTGCACGCACCGGTCGGCGCACCGCCAGGCGGCCTCCGAAGCGAAGAGCTTCGCCATCGCGGCCCTGCCGTGGACGAGCTTGGGATCGGCGCCCGCGTCCTGCGCCCGGGCGACGTCGTGGGTGAGCAAGCGCGCCGCGGCGCAGTCGGCCGCCGAGTCGGCGAGCGGGAAGCTCACGCCCTGGAAGTCGTAGATCCGCCCGCCGAACTGCTCGCGCCGCGTCGACCACTCCACCGCCTCGGCGAGGAGGCGCCGCATCGCGCCGACGCAGCGGGCGGCGATGTGGATCCGCTCCTCGATGAACCACTCGTTCTGGAGCTCGTCGCCGCGCCCGATCATCTCGTCGCCCCCAAGCACGGCGTCGGCCGGCACCTCGCAGTCGTAGCGGAGCGTTGGGTGCCCGTGGGGGAAGGAGTGCGTGAACGGCGGGTCGTCGATCACGTCGATCCCCGGCCGGTCGCGGTCGACCAGGAAGAGCGTCGGCAGGCGCTTCTCGCCGTCGACGACGTTCACCATCACGATGTCGAAGTCCGAGATGTCGCCCGACGTGACGAACCACTTCTCGGCCCTGATGCGCCAGCCGTTCGCGGTGCGCTCGGCCGTCCCGCCGATCCCGCCCGCATCGGAGCCGGCGCCACCCTCGGTGACCGCGTACGAGTCGGCCCGCTCGCCGCGCAGCGTCGGCTTCAGGTAGCGCTCGACCTGCTCGGGCGTCCCGAACGCGAGCACGTTGTAGCCGCCGCCCATGTTCCACCAGACGCCGTTCGTGTTGCGGCCGAGCTCCTCCTGGACGAGCACCTGCTCGAACGCCGACCAGCCCTGGCCGC
>DATAEI010000136.1:0-2582 GCA_036258075.1 Gaiellales bacterium | reverse complement strand
GCCGCGCTCGGCGCGACGATCGTCGCCACCACGGGAAGTGCCGCGAAGATCGCGCGGGTTCGCGAGCTGGGCGCGGCCGAGGCGGTCGACTACCACGATCCCGACTGGCCGCGCCGGATCGGGCCGGAGCACGCCGCGATCGACAGCGCCGGCGGGTCGGGGCTAAACACGGTCATCGGCACGCTCGCGCGCGGCGGCGTCCTCGTCAGCTTCGGCGACACCGCCCGCGAGACCGCGACGGTCGACCTGGCCGAGGTCTTCCTCGAATGGCGCGCGATCCAGGGCACGACCATGGGGAGCCCGCGCGAGTTCGACGCGCTCCTCGAGCACATCGCGACCGCCCGGTGGCGGCCCGTGATCGACTCGACGTTCGCGCTCGCCGATGCCGCGGAGGCCCATCGCCGGTTGGTCAGTCCGGAGCGGACCGGCAAGGTAGTCTTGGCCATCCGGTGAAGCACTTCGTCACGGCCGACGAGATCCGACAGCTGGCAGCCTCGGGGGAGCGGGAGCTGATGCTGCGCGAGCACACGGTGTTGACCGACGCCGCGATCGACGCCGTCCGCCTGCACGGCATCCGCCTGGTCGAGGGATCGACCTACTCCACCGCCGAGCCGCCGCCGCAGGTCGTGCCGGCCCCGCCCGGAGCGGGCGGCCTTCCGGCGCCCGTGCTGGCCGGCCTCGTCCGCGAGCGTTCGAGCGCGCCGAGTGCGCCGACCTCGCCGAGTGTCACGACTTCGCCACGGCCGCGTAACGCGGACCGTGCGGGGTCTGACCCCGTCACGGGGACGCCGGATTCCGGCCGGCTTCTGACCCGGCTTCTGATCGGCGGCGATTGGGTCGAGGCGTCCGGCGGGGCGACCGTGCCGACCGTCGACCCGGCCACCAACCGCACGATCGCCGACGTGGCGGCGGCGCAGCCGGACGACATCGACAGGGCCGTGCGAGCCGCCCGGGCCGCGTTCCCCGCGTGGCGGGATCTCGACCCGGAGAAGCGGGCCCGGCTCATGCTGCGCCTCGCGGAGCTCATCGAGAGCGAGCGCGACTACCTCGCCCAGGTCGAGAGCCAGGACGTCGGAAAGCCCATCCGCGAGGCGGCGCTCGTCGACCTGCCCGCATGCTGGGATCCGTGGCGCTTCTTCGCCGGCACGGTCCGCACGGTCGCCGGCCGCGTGCTCGCCCTCCCCCGCACCTCGCTCGACTACGTCCGCCGGGAGCCGACCGGCGTCGTCGGCATGATCATCCCCTGGAACTTCCCCCTCCACATCGCCTGCCGCAAGGGCTCGGCCGCGCTCGCCGCCGGGAACACCGTCGTCCTGAAGGCCCCGGAGATGGCGCCGCTCACGAGCCTCGAGCTGGGCCGGCTGGCGCTCGAGGCCGGAATCCCGGCCGGCGTGTTCAACGTCGTCCCGGGCCTCGGGGAGGTGGCCGGCGCCGCGCTCGTGGAGCACCCCGACGTGAACAAGATCGCCTTCACCGGCTCGACCACCACCGGCCGGGCGGTGATGCGCGGCGGAGCAGGCACGATCAAGCGCGTGTCGCTCGAGCTCGGGGGGAAGTCGCCGTCGATCGTCTTCGCCGACGCCGACCTCGACCGGGCGGTGACGGGCTCGGTCTTCGGCATCTACCTGGCCCAGGGCGAGGTGTGCTCCGCCGGCTCGCGCGTGCTGGTCGAGCGCGCGGTCCATGACGAGTTCGTGGCGAGGTTCGCCGAGCGGGCGCGCCGGATCCGGGTCGGGATGCCGCACCGCTGGGAGACCCAGCTCGGTGCGCTCATCAACCGCCGCCAGTGCGAGCGGGTCTACGAGTACGTCGACATCGGCACCTCCGAGGGCGCGACGCTCGTCACGGGCGGCGCCCGGCCCGACGACCCGGCGCTGGCCGAGGGCAACTTCATCCAGCCGACCGTCTTCGCCGGCGTGCGCAACGACATGCGGATCGCCCAGGAGGAGATCTTCGGCCCGGTCGTCGTCATCATCCCGTTCGACGGCGAGGACGAGGCGGTCCGGCTCGCGAACGACGTCCGCTACGGCCTCGCTGCCGGGATCTGGACGGGCGACGTCGGACGCGCCCACCGCGTCGCGCACGCCCTGGACGCCGGCTCCATCTGGGTGAACCACTACGGCGTCTACCCGTCCGAGGCACCGTTCGGCGGCTACAAGGAGAGCGGCACCGGCCACGACCTCGGGCTGGAGTCTCTGGACGAGTACACCGAGGTCAAGAACGTGCACGTGAACATAGGCACCGAGACCTTCGACTGGTATGCATAGCCCGACCCCCGAGGAGGAGTGACATGGACGGAGCATTGGGCCTGATCGAGACCCGCGGCCTGGTGGCCGCGATCGAGGCCGCCGACGTGATGGTGAAGGCGGCGAACGTGGAGATCGTCGGCCGCGAGTCGGTCGGCGGCGGATACGTCACGATCGCCATCACCGGCGACGTCGGCGCGGTGAAAGCCGCCATCGACGCGGGCGCGACCGCCGCGAAGAAGACCGGCGAGCTGGTGTCGGCGCACCTCATCCCGCGGCCGCACGCCGACGTGGCGAGCGTGCTTCCGATGTCGGCGCGACAAGAGGCGTAGAGGG
>DATAEI010000135.1:0-9308 GCA_036258075.1 Gaiellales bacterium | reverse complement strand
CCCGTGACCCGAACGAGAGCACTCGCGATCGATGCGGACGCCCGCCAGGCCCGGGACAACGTCGCGGCCCTCATGACGTGGGCGATCGGCATCGCCGGCATCTGCCTGATGCTGGCGATCGACATGCTCATGTTCCAGGCCGTCTGAGCGCTCGCCGGCGGGCGCCGGCGGAGTGCGTGGTTCCCCCCAATCGGCTTGAAGCCGGTTCGCGCCGCTGGTACCGTCGCCCGCTCCGCGACCACCCCAGCAGCGCAATCCGTCCGGGTCGTCGCGGCGCCCGGCCGGAGAACGGAGGACCCGTGGACTACGCCCGCCCGGTCTCAGCAGCCGAATCGCGACGGATCTCGATGACGTTCGGGGCCCTGTACCTCATCACCTTTGCAACATCGATCCCGGCGCTCTGGCTCTACCAGCCGGTGCTCGACAACCCCGCCGGCTACGTCGCCGGGGCGGGGCACGACAACCGGATCCTCCTGGGGGCGTTCCTGGAGCTGCTCCTGATCATCGCCAACATCGGCACGGCCACCGTCGTCTTTCCGCTGCTCAAGCGCGCCAACGAGATCTGCGCGGTCAGCTACGTCACCGCCCGCGTGATGGAGTCCACCTTCATCCTCGTCGGGATCCTGAGCGTCGTCGCCGTGGTGACCCTGCGCCAGAACCCGTCAGCGGGAAGCGACGCGACGCTCGGGACGATCGCCTACACCCTTGCCGGCATCAAGGACTGGACATTCATCCTCGGGCCTGGATTCGTGGTCGGTATCGGGAACGGGCTGTTGCTCGGGTACCTGATGTACCGGTCCGAGCTCGTGCCACGACGGATGGCGATCCTCGGGCTGATCGGAGGCCCGCTCATCATCATCACGGGCGTCCTCGCCCTGTTCGGCGTCATCCAGTGGGGCGGCTCGGTGCAGAGCTTCGCAACGCTCCCCGAGGCGATCTGGGAGCTGCTGCTCGGGATCTACCCGCTCGTGTGGGGGTTCCGGGCGGCCGCGCCGATCCTCAGGCCGGCGGTCGCGGCGTAGCCCGGGAGGCCGTGCGGCGGATCACCATTCCGCCGGCCGTGAGCGCGGTCCCGACGCCCGCGACCAGGAGGAGGTTGAGCCCGGTGAACGGCAGGCCGCCGGCGCCTTGGCCGTTTCCGCCGCTCTGCTCACCGAGCACCGCGCCGTACTGGTCGCCGGCCGCTGTCGAGGCCTGGGCGGGGCCCGCCAGCGCGAGCGCGCTCACGATCGTCGCCACGCCGAGAACGATCTTTCGTGTTCGAATACGCACCTCGGACCTCCCTTGTGTCATCGCCGGACCGGAACCCTTGCCGCGATTCCGCGGGCCGACGCGGTGGTGAGCGGATAGCGGAAGAGTGCGCGCCCGCGTGCGGCCGCCGCGAGCAGCGCGCCGAGCCGCCGCGTGAGATGACCTGGGGTGACCAACGCCTCGCCCACCGGTTGCCCGTCGCTGCCCATAGCTGCCCACTAACCGCACGGCGCGCCGGAAGCGTTACACCGAGGGCCGAGCCAACAACAAACAACAAACAACAAGCCGCCGCGCGGATTCGAACCGCGGACCCCTTCATTACGAGTGAAGTGCTCTGCCAGCTGAGCTACGGCGGCGCCGGGCGACAGGATAGCCCAGCGTCGCCCCGGTTCCCGCCTCGATAAGGTCCGCCGGATGCGCACCCTCGTGACCGGCGCGACCGGCTATCTGGGCGTCGACCTCGTCCACGCACTGCGCGCGCAGGGGCGCGAGGTGCGGGCGCTGGCCCGATCGGACGCGGCGGCCGCCCGGCTCGACGGGAGCGGCGCCGAGGTCGTGCGCGGCGACGTGACCGACGCCGGCTCGCTGCCCGCCGCGTTCGAGGGCGTCTCCAGGGTGTTCCACATGGCCGGCGTCGTCGGCCACCGCGCCCGCGACGACGAGCGCCTGCGCGCCGTCAACGTCGAGGGATCGCGAAACGTGCTCGCCGCATCGAAGGCGGCTGGGGTCGAGCGGGTGGTCTACACGTCGAGCGTCGCCGCCATGGGCCCGGCCGCGGGCCCGGGACATCCGCGCGACGAGGGCGCCTGGATGCTCGACGGCGACGACGGCCGGCCCGACTTCCGCTACGCGCGCACCAAGGCGGCCGGGGAGCAGCACGCCATCCAGGCGGCGGCCGACGGCCTCGACGTGGTCGTCGTGAACCCCGGCTTCGTGATCGGCCCCGGCGATGTCCACCGCGTCTCGTCGTGGGCGGTCGAGGAGTACCTGCGCGGGCGCCTCCGCTTCACGGTCGACGGCGGGCTCTCCTACGTGGACGGCCGCGACGTCGTCGCCGGCCACCTCCTCGCCGAGGAGCGTGGCAAGAGCGGGGAGCGCTACATCCTGACGAACGACGAGGGCAACCTCTCGCACCGCGACTTCTTCGCCCGCGTCGGCACCGTCACCGGGAAGCCGCGGCGCCAGCTGCACCTGACAAAGGGGCTGCTCGTGCCGCTCCTGCGGGCCGGCACCGCCCTGCACCTGCCGCTGCCGCTTGACGCGGATGAGCTGGCATCGAGCTCGCGATGGTGGTTCTATACGGCGGCGAAGGCCCGCTTCGAGCTCGGTTTCACGACGCGGCCGCTCGACGAGACCATCCGCGACACCGCCGACTGGCTCGCCGCGGACGGCTACCACCGCCACTGAGGAGGAGTCCGATGACCGTCAAGCTCCACCGCTGCAACGCCACGTTCGTCAAGATCGGCGGCCACCCCTGCTGGAAGGCGCAGAAGGCTCTCGACGACGCCGGGATCGACTACGAGCTCGTGCTGCATTCCGGCCTGCGCTTCCGGCGGCCCGAGGTCGCCGAGATGACCGGCGGGCCGAAGGCGCTTCCGATCATCGAATTCGAGGACGGCTCGATCCTGCGCCAGTCGACGGTGATCGCAGAGCGCGCCAAGAACGGCACGCTGCTCCCCCAGGCTCCCCCGCCTGCGGCGGAGCCGCCGTCCGCGCCCTAGGCGGTCATCGGGATATGCCTCTCGATCACGGGCTCGATGCGCTCGAAGATGTCGTCGAGGCTCGGGCCGGTGATCGTGAGGCCGTGGTTCTTGAGACCCACGATCGCGCGGCCCGGCTCGGGCGCACGCCTGATGATCTCGGCCACGGCGGTCGCCAGCTCGGCGGTGCCGCATGGGAAGTTGAACTCGGTCGCCTCGACGCCCGGGATCCAGGCGTGGACGTGAACGATCGCCCCGACGGACGGGTGCTCGCGATAGATCATCCAGTGCTCGATGGCGTCGACCGACGCCCGCCGCGGCTCGACACCCGGCGGCACCGAGAGCACCATGCGCTCGTTGGGGCGGTCGTAATCGGTGACGAGCAGGATGTCGCGCCCGACCTCGCGCAGGTTCGACTTGTCGACGCCCGAGGCCGACATCCAGAAGCGGCGGTCGTCCTTGCGGGCCGACAGGTTGCCGTAGGAGAGGCCGCCGATCCCGTAGACGAGCTTGATCCAGCGCATGTCGTCGGCCGTGACCAGGTCCTCGAGCGGGAACGGCGCCGGCAGGAGGCCGAGCGCATCCAGGCGCCGGCCGGCGCGGAAGAGCGCCTCGGTCTGCTCATCGCCGTCCCACAGCTCCGGTTCGAGGTCGGTCTCGAAGTGGTTGTCGATCACGAGGCGCGAGGTCGCCAGCGGCTCGATCCGGTCGAAGAGCGCCCGCACCCACTCGTCCGGGTCGCCGGGGTCCGGGACGGAGTAGAAGCCCTGCTCGGGCGTCACGAAGTAGCAGGCGTCGCCGGGGACGACGAGCATCGCGATGTTCGCGAGCGCGCGCACGAGCATCGGGTACTCGGTGCGCAGGACGTCGTCGGGGCGGTCGGCGAGGTGGTGGACGGCGATGACGTACGTCGATCGCTGGCGGCGGCGGAACGGCTTCGGATCGTCCGGATCGATGAAGTTGAAGACGCAGGCCGCAGTCGGGTCGGCCCCGTCGACGAACTCGTAGCCGCGCCGCTCCCACTCCGCGCGCAGGGCCTGGCGGAAGGGCTGGAGAGCCGGCTCGTTGCCGAGGCCCCAGAACGCGACGTCGCTCATCCGGCCACCTCGACGACCTCGTCCAGCTTGAGCTCCATCATCGTCCTTCCGTCCAGCTCCACGACGCATGCGTCGCGAAGGACCTCGTAGCTTCGCACGATGCCTTTCCCCTCCGGGGTGGCCACCGTGCGCCCCACCGCCGGCGCGCGGTCGCGGAACGACCTGTAGAGCGGGTGCTCGAACGCCAAGCAGCAGCGTAGCCGTCCGCAGAGACCGGTGATACGACCCGGGTTCATCGGCAGCTGCTGGTCCTTCGCCATCTTGAGCGTGATCGGCTGGTCGTGGCAGGGGTAGCGGGCGCTGCAGAGCTGGTTCGTCCCGCACAGCCCGACGGCCCCGCACAGGCGCCCCTGCTCGCGCGGGCCGACCTGGCGCAGATCGACGCGCCGCTTCAGCCGCTCGCCGAGGTCGTTCTGGAGGGCGCGCGTATCGGGCCGCTCCTCCGCCGAGAACGCGAACGTGATGCGCGAGCCGTCGAACGTGACCTCCGACGAGACGGGCTTCAGGGCGAGATCGTGCCGCTTCGAGAGCTCGCGGAAGAGCAGCATCCCGCGCTTGGCCTCGACCCGGTTCTGCTCGATCACCTGCTCGTCGGCCGGGACCGCGCGGCGGACGACGCGCTTGAGCGGCCCGGTCAGCGACTCGTCGGGCACCTCGCGCTCGGTCTCGACGATGCGCCCGTATTCCCGTCCGCGGGCCGTCTGGCAGATGACGCGCTCGTCCCAGCGCAGCTCGAGCCCGCCCGGGTCGAACGAGTAGACCTTGCCGCCAGGCTGGAAGACGACGCCCACGACTGTGGCCATTCCGGTGTCCTTGTGATGTGTGCTACCGGGCCTGGTGAAGGCGATGGAACATCGCCTCGAGCCCAAGTCCCGGATTGATATTGAGCTCCAGCGACCGGCGTACGTCCGCAACGACCTCGAGCGCCCGGGCGGCGTGCCCCGCAGCGCCCGCCGGTGCGGGCGAGAGATCGCCGGCGATGTCCGAGTTTACCACCGAGTCACCGGCCCCCAGACCCGTCGCCATGAGGTCGCGGTACCACGATCCGACGGTGTCGACGGCGAGCCGAAGCTCGTCCCACTCGGCCCGGCGCCCGGCCCGCTTGGCGCGGTCGTCGAAGCGCTTCTCGAGCGCTCGCCGCTCCTTGGGGTCGTCCACCGAGGCGAGCCGCTCGGCCGCCTCCGTGCCGACCTTCTTCGACTCGGCCTTCGCCCGCTCGCCGGTCGAGGCGAGGACTGCGGCGGCGGCCGCGGCGGGGTCGAACTCGGGATCGGACGCGGAGGCTCGGGCGAGGTCGAGGTAGGCCCGGCGCCGGCCGGCCGCCGCCGGGTCGTTGGCGAGCTCCTCGGCGCGTGCGAGGCTGCCGAGCGCGGCGCGTGCCGCCACCGGGTCGGAGACGATCCGCTCCAGCTCCCCGGCCGGAAAGCGCCGGAACGGCACCGTCTGGACGCGCGAGAGGATCGTCGGGAGCATCCGCCCGGCGTGGTCGGAGACGAGCACGAAGACGCCGTACTCCGGCGGCTCCTCGATCGACTTCAGAAGGGCGTTCGCCGACTCGTCGCGCAGGAGGTGCGCGTCGAGGATGAGGTAGACACGGCGGGCGGCCTCGTACGGCCGCAGGTAGAGGTCGCGCCGAAGGCGGCGGGCGCCCTCCACGAGGATGCCCTGGCCCTCGGGCTCGAGCACGAAGAGGTCGGGGTGCGTGCGCCGCTCGACCCGGCCCAGCTCCGTGTCGAGGATCGCCGCGGCGAACCGGTCGGCGTAGCGGCGCTTGCCGCTTCCGCCGGGCCCGGAGAGGAGATAGGCGTGCGCGGGCCGCTCGAGGGCGGCGTCGAGCATGCGGGCGGCGTACGGCTGCTCGGGGAGCCCGGCGAACGCGCTCACAGGCCCACCGCCTCGCGGATACGGCCGGCGACGGCGGCGGGCTCGCCGGAGCCGTCTACCACGACCACCCGCTCGGGAAAGCGGCGGGCGACGTCGGCGAATCCGCCGGCGACCGAGTGGTGAAAGCGGTCGGCCTCCGCCTCCATGCGGTCGGCAGTGCCGTCGAGCCGCCCGGCGGCGACCTCGCGCGGCAGGTCGAGCAGGATGGTGCGGTCGGGCAGGAGGCGGCCCGTCGCGGCCAGGTTCACCTCGAGCACCTCCTCGACGCCGAGCCCGCGGGCGACGCCCTGGTAGGCGAGCGACGAGTCGACGTAGCGGTCGGCGATCACGGTCGCGCCGCGCTCGAGCGCGGGCCGGATCACCTCGGCGACCAGCTCCGCGCGCGCGGCGGCGTAGAGCAGCGCCTCGGCCCACGGGGCGATCCGGGCCTCCGGGTCGAGCAGGAGCGAGCGGATCCGCTCGCCGGCGGCCGTGCCGCCCGGCTCGCGCACCGCGACCACCTCCCGCCCGGCGGCGCGGGCCGCGTCGGCGAGCAGCGCGGCCTGGGTCGTCTTCCCCGTGCCGTCCAGGCCCTCGAACGAGATGAACACGGGCTGATGCTACCGACGCGCGCAACATCGGGGTCAGGCACCGATGTTGCGTGGTGAAGGTTGGATCTGATCCCGATCTTTCAGATCGGGCGGAGGTAGCGGGGGGCGGGGCCGTCCGGCGCGTCGCCGGCGATGCCTTCGAGGGCGGCGCGCAGCGCGGGGCCGTCGGGGAGGCGGCGCTCGAACCGGCGGTGGAATGCGCGGGCGGCACGGAGCGCGTCGCGGCCGCGGGCCGAAAGGCGCAGGCGCTTCACACGCCGGTCGGAGGCGTCCGGACGGCGCTCCACGTATCCGCGCTCCTCCATCTCGTCGATGATCTTGCCCGCACCGGGAAGCGTCATCCCGAGCAGGCCCGCCAGCTCGCTCAGGCTGTGGTCGCCGTCGCCCAGGACGCGGAAGACGTAGCCGTACGACGGGCCGAGGTCGGAGAACCCGCGCCGCGCAAGGTCCGCCCGCATGTCGTCGACGAATGCGGCGTAGGCCATGCCCAGAAGGATTCCGATGTCGGTGGACACAATGCTAAACCTCGGTATATGATTATATGAAGTTTAGTAATCCTATCCCAAGGAGCGGACGTGCCCCACATCGCCAAGGACGCAGCCCCCACGTTCACCATCCCCGGACTCACGGTCACCGGCTTCGCCGCGCCGAGCCGAGGCGCGACCGAGACGAGCCTCTGGATGATCGAGCTCGCCCCCGGCGCCCCGGCGACGCCGCACACCATGGATCGCGAGGAGGTCTTCGTCGCGCTCGCGGGACGGGCGACCGCGACGGTGGCCGAGCGCGAGCACGACGTCTCGGCCGGCGAGGCGCTCATCGTCCCGGCCGGCGAGACCTTCGCACTCGCCAACCCCCACGGCGAGCCGTTCCGCGCGGTCGTGGCTCTCCCGGTCGGTGGGCGCGCCCGGTTGGCCGACGGCGACGCGTTCATCCCGCCGTGGGCCGAATAACCGCTCGAACGGGGGATTCGCGACCGGCCGGAATGTGGAAGGCTGCGGCCGGGGCATGGAGGACGTCGTCTACGCACAGGCGCAGTTCAACCTGTACCGGCCGGGCGAGTGGGTAACCGTCGGGGCGGGCATTCAGGACGACGTCGTCCGGCAGGCGGCGAGCGGGCTCTACGGCCGGATCGCAAGCCCGCTGGGCGACGTCCCCTACCGCGTCCGCGTGCACAAGGCGGCGGACCCCGTCGAGGAGCTCCAGGCCGCGATCGACCTGCGGATCAGCGCGGTCTGGGAGCCGGTTCGGCGGTGATGTCCTCGAGGGCGTCGAGCCAGCTCTCGTAGTAGGGCTGGTCCGGACGCTCGGCGATCGCGGCCTTGAGGCGATCGCGGAACTCGTCCCAGTCGACGCCCATCCGCTCGGCTGCCACCACCGCCATCGCAAAGGCGCGTGCCTGCCAGGGCGCGGTGAACGGCTCGTCGAGGTCGCGGTCGATCACGCGGCCACCGCGCCGACGCGCGGGACGGCCACGCCGATCATGCAATCGCGCGTGACGATGCTCGCGAGCTCCTCCTCGGACATCCCCTCGGTTCCCTCGGGACGCATCGGCAGCACGATGTAGCGCAGGTCGGCGCTCGAGTCCCAGACGCGGATCTCGGTGCCCTCGGGGAGCTCGAGCCCGAACTCGGCGAGAACCGCGCGCGGCTCGCGCACCACCCGCGAGCGATAGGGCGGGCTCTTGTACCAGACGGGCGGGATGCCGAGGATCGGCCACGGGTAGCACGAGCAGAGCGTGCACACGATCACGTTGTGGACGCCGGGCGTGTTCTCGACGCAGCGGATCTGCTCGCCCTCCATTCCGCCGTAGCCGAACTCCGCGGCGGCGGCGGCGCCGTCGGACAGGAGCCGCTCCTTGTACGCCGGGTCGACCCAGGCACGGGCGATCATGCGGGCGCCGTTTCGCGGCCCGATCTCGTTCTGGAACCTGGCGATGACGGCGTCGATCGCGTCGGTCGCGACGAGCCCGCGCTCGATCAGCACCGTCTCGAGCGCCGCGGTGCGGAGCTCCTGCGGCGTCTTGGGCCGGATGTGGTGGTGACCGCTCACGCGCGGAAAGGCTACACCCGGCGGGCCACGCTCATCGCCGCCGAGGGCTCACGGAATCGGCGCGATCGCCCGCGTCAGATGCCCGCGACCGGGCGGCGCCTCGTAGGGCATCGGCCAGTACTCGATCTGGTGCACGATGCGGCCGTCACCGAGGATCGAGAAGGCGATGACGCGTGCGGCCTGTTCGCCGTCGGTCACCGTCGCCTCGCTCACGACGACGTCCCCCTCCGCGACGATCCGGTGAATGTCGAAGCTCCATCTGCCGGTGCCGGTGGGATAGGTCGCCTGGACGGCCGCGTAGTCGTCCCTCCCCACGATCTGCTCTCCCGAGCACGGCCAGTCGATGACGCAGCCGTCGGCGAGATGGTCGGCGGCGCGCGCCCAGTCGTTCTCCTGCATGGCTGCCCAGAACGACTCGACGACTTCACGGCTCGCCGGGATCACTCGAGATGCGTCTCCCACAGATCGACGTAGACCCGGTGCGCCGGCCCCGGGTCGTCCCAGAGGTCGCTCGACTCGAAGCCGACCGTGTACCAGGCCTCGGGAACCACCCGGCCGCCCTCCGTCTCATAGACGTCGAGGATCGGGCGCGGCGCGTGCACCGACTCGATCACGCCCGGCGCGCCGCGCAGGTACGCCGGGCAGCGGGAGTGCCCGGGCACCGCACGCCGCGACACCGTCACCCGGTCGCCCGGCGCGAACCTGGGCGGTGGGGCGTCGAACCGCGGCTCGTCGTG
>DATAEI010000134.1:0-7101 GCA_036258075.1 Gaiellales bacterium | reverse complement strand
ACGAGCACGTCGAGGTCGCCGAACCGTGACAGCGCCAGGCCGACCGCGCGCTCCGCGACGCGCTCATCCGCGACGTCGCCCATGACCGACTCGAGCCTCGGACCTCGCAGCATCTCGGGCGGCTCCACCTGGTCGACCACGACCACGTTCGCGCCCTCCTGGAGGAAGCCCTCGACGACGGCGCGGCCGATGCCGTTCGCGCCGCCGGTCACGGCGGCCGTCATCCCATCGAAACGCGCCATGTGGGCGTTGCGTCCATCCTCGCTCGCGGATCCCCTGCCGCCGCGGAGCATACCGGGCCGGTCCCGACCGACCGGCCTCCCGGCGGGCTAGAGCCGCATCGTCCGGCCCTCGCGGGCGGCGGCGTACAGGGCGTCGATCGTGCGCATGTTCCAGAGCGTGTCCTCGTGCGAGACCACCTCGGGCCGGCGGCCCTCGAGGACGCAGCGGGCGAAGTCCTCGACCTCGAGCCGGTACTCGTCGTCGCCGGCGACGGTGATCGAGCGGGTCTCGCCGCCGGCGTCGGTGTGCTCGATCGCGACGTCGTCGCTTCGGAGCACGAACGCCTGCGGGACGGTGATCGTGCCCTCGGTGCCGAGCAGCTGCACGTGGTGGCGGTAGGGCTGCGAGAGGCTGCTCACGAACTGGGCGGACTGCCCGGAGCCGAAGTCGAGGACGCCGAGGAAGTCCTCGTCGACGCCCTCGGGGCTGGGCTGTGAGATCCCGGCCACCGCCACCGGCGGGCGGCCGAACATCCACCGCGCGACGTTCACGCAGTATGCGCCGACGTCGTAGAGCGAGCCGCCGCCGAGCTCCGGCCGGCGGCGGATGTTCTGCGGGTCGCGCACCGTGAACGTGAAGACCGAGCGCACAGTGCGGAGCTCCCCGACGCCGCCCTCGCCGAGCAGCTTCCTGACCGCCGCCCACTGCGGGTGATAGCGGTACATGAACGCCTCCATCCACACGACCCCGCGGCCGACGCAGTGCTCGATCATGTCGGCCGTCTCGGCGGCGTCGAGCGCCGCGGGCTTCTCGCACAGCACGTGCTTGCCGGCGTCGGCGGCCCGCTTCGACCACTCGTTGTGCAGGTGGTTCGGAAGCGGGATGTAGACCGCGTCCACCTCGGGGTCGGCGAGCAGCTCGGCGTAGGAGCCGTGCAGGCGAACGCCGAGCCCGGACTCGCGCAGAAACTCCGCGCCCGCGCCGCTCGAGCTCCCGATCGCCACCAGCTCGGCGTTCTCGGCCCGGAGGATCGCCGGGATGACCACCCTGCGGGCGATGTTGGCGGCGCTCAGGACGCCGAGCCGAACCGTGGCCATCAGGGACGCCCTCCCACCGGCGCCCATCGTACCCGTGGTTCGCCCCAGGGCGGTCCGGTGTTTTTCCGAAGCCGATTCGGTGTCCCCCCCGACGCATCCCGGAGCCCTCCCGACGATCCTGGGTTCATGCATCACGAATCGAGCACACACCCCGGGACGATGGAGTACGCGGTGGCCTGGAGCGACGGCGACCATCTCCGGTACCTCGGACGAGCGCGGGTCGAGGATCTCGCCCTCGTGCTCGAGGGCACGCCGCCGGGCGGGGTGCGCCGCACGGTTCGGATCCCCGCCGCCGACATGGGCGCGATCGGCCTCAACCGATGGCGCCCATCGCCTGCCGTCGCCGTGGAGGGCCCCGAGGGCGAGGTCGTGGTCGAGCTGCTCCTGGGAGGATGGGGCGCGGCGCACCAGCTCGAGAACGCGATCGCGTCCGCCCGCGCGGACGCACCGTCACCGCGGAGCGAGGAGGGACCGGCAATGACCGACCAGATCGCAGTCCTCGCGGAGATCAGGCCCGGCAAGCGGGCCGCCCTCGAGCACGCGCTCGAGCAGGGGCCGCCGTTCGATCTCGGCATGGAGGGGTTCGAGCATCACGAGGTGTTCCTGGGCGACACCGACGTCGTCTTCGTCTTTACCGGCCCCGGCGCGGCCGCAGAGCTGCGTCGCATGGCCGCGACGCCCGAGCTCTTCCGCCACGCCATCCACATGGCGGACATCCTGGCCGCACCACGCCTGCTCGAGCAGACGTTCCGCTGGAGCCGGCGCGGCAGCGAGCAGCACGTGCGCGCATCCTGACGCGGCTCCGGCCGCCCGAGCCTCGGCTACGGGCTGCCGGTCGCCGTTCATCGGCGGCCGTGCGGGTTTCCCGAACCCCGAGATGAGGGGCATCCCGGATGCCGTGCCACGTCCGAAACCGGATTCTGCGTCAATGGCGTTTCGGGTAGTCATCGCCGGCGGTGGCGTGGCCGGCATCGAAGCCGCGCTCGCGCTGCGCGCACTGGCCGCGGACCTGGTCTCGGTCGAGCTCGTCTCACCGGAGCCGGAGTTCGCCTACCGGCCGCTCTCCGTCTCCGAGCCCTTCGGCCACGGCCATGCGCACATGGTCGACCTGCGCGCGATCGCGGAGGACGTCGGCGCCGACTTGCGTATCGCCGGACTCACCGGTGTCGACGGCCAGGGCTCGCTGGCGCTCCTCGACGACGGCACGAGCCTCGAATACGACGCGCTCGTGATCGCCACCGGGACGCGGCTCATCGCCGCGGTGCCGGGAGCGCTGACGTTCGCCGGGGTCGGCGAGGTGGATGCCTTCCGCCGCCTGCTCGACGAGATCGACGCGGGCGAGGTCGCATCGGTCGTCTTCGCGGTGCCGCACGGCGTCACCTGGCCGCTCCCGCTCTACGAGCTGGCGCTCATGACCGCGCGCCGGCCGGCCAAGCACCGGGCGGCGCTCACCGTCGTGACGCCCGAGGACGGCCCGCTCGACGTGCTCGGCCCGGCCGCGGCCAGGGCCGTCGCCGAGCTCTTCACTGAGCACGGCATCGAGCTTCACACCGGTGTCCTGCCGATCGGCGTGGAGGAGGGCCGCCTCACGCTCGCGCCCGAGGGCGACGTGAAGGCCGACCGCTTCGTCGCGCTCCCCGAGCAGCGTGGCATCGAGCTCAGTGGCGTGCCGCACGTGCCCGGCGGCTTCATCCCGGTCGACGAGCACGGCCGCGTCCGCGAGATGCGAAACGTGTTCGCCGCCGGCGACATCACGAGCTACTCGGTGAAGCAGGGCGGCATCGCGGCCCAGCAGGCAGATGCCGTCGCCGAGGTGATCGCCGCCCAGGCCGGCGCCGCCGTCCTCCCCGAGCCGTTCCGGCCGGTGCTTCGCAGCGTGCTCCTGACAGGGAACGGGCCGCGCTACCTCTCGAGCCGGCTCCGCGAGGGCAAGGAGCTCTCGTCTGTGGCGACGACCCAGCCGTTCTGGTCGCCGGCCGACAAGATCGCCGCCCCGTTCCTGGCGCCCTACCTGGCCCGGCGGATCGAGGGCGCGCTCCGGTAGCGCCCCGCCGGCGCCTTCCACGCGCCGGTCGCCCCGCACATCGGGCAGTGTCCGAGCTCCCGGCGCGCCGTGACCGCGTAGCCGCACTCGCCGCAGTGCAGCTCGGCCGGCTCCGACCAGGCCGGTACTTCAGGCGAGACCCGCGATGCCGGCTTGTCCGGGAAGAGGGTGGACGGCCCCATGGTTGACCCCCTTGGGCGATGCCCGTTGGTTGCCGCTCATCGTGCCGCCAAACCGGGCAGGCCGGCATCCGGGAGGACACCGATCCCGCGTTCGTACTCCCCCGCACAACGTCGCGTATTTCCCCAGCGCGCGAAATGGCGGCCGCCCCGATGCCGCCGCGAGAGAGCGGACGGATAGTGAGCCCAGGCGTATTCGCCCAAATCATGGAAGGGGGAGACGTCATGTCAAGCGTCTCGCAGAGTCATGCCGATCTGGCCGGGGCGGGCCGTCCGAAGCTGAAGCGTTCGCTCGGGCTCTGGATGGCCACCGCACTGGTCATCGGCAACATGGTCGGCTCGGGGGTCTTCGGGCTTCCGGCCTCGCTCGCATCGACCGGCCCGATCTCGCTGCTCTCGTGGGTGATCACGGGGTTCGGCGCGATCCTGCTGGCGCTGGTCTTCGCGAACCTGGGCCGGGCCTATCCCGAGACCGGCGGCCCGTACGCGTACGCGCGGCGGGCGTTCGGCGATTTCGCAGGGTTCTGGACCGCCTGGGGCTACTGGATCGCCGCGTGGGCGGGCAACGCCGCCATCGCGACGATCTTCGTGAGCTACGCCAGCGTGTTCTGGCCCCGCCTGGCGACCGACAACGCGCTCGCGTTCACGCTCGGGCTCTCGGTCATCTGGGTGCTGACCCTCGCGAACATCGCGGGCGCGCGCGAGTCGGGCGTGATCCAGCTGGTCACGACCGTCCTCAAGTTCGTGCCACTGCTCCTGATCGGCCTGATCGGGCTCTTCTACATGAAGAGCGGGAACTTCACCCCGTTTGACCCGAACCACGCGAGCATCGCGGGGCACTGGCACGCGATCTCGTTCGCGGCCACGCTCACGCTGTGGGCGTTCCTCGGGCTCGAGTCCGCCACCGTTCCGGCTGAAGAGGTCAAGAACCCCGAGAAGACCCTGCCGCGCGCCACGATCCTCGGCACCGTCGTCACCACCGGGCTCTATGTCCTCGCCACGGTGGCGATCATGGGCGTCATCCCGGCTGCGACGCTGGCCGGCTCGAACGCCCCGTTCGCCGACGCAGCCCGCGAGATCTTCGGCTCATCCGTGCTCGGCATGTCTCCCGACAAGCTGATCGCGGCCATCGCAATGATCTCGACCTTCGGCGCGCTCAACGGCTGGATCCTGATCCAGGGCCGTGTGCCCCTGGCGGCGGCGCAGGATGGGCTCTTCCCGAAGCAGTTCGCCCAGGTGAGCGGCACGCGCAAGACGCCGGTCGTCGGGCTCGTGGCCTCGTCGGTGCTCCTGAGCGGGCTCATGGCGATGAACTACCAGTCCAACCTCACCGACATCTTCACGAAGATCATCATCCTGGCCACGCTGACCACGCTCGTGCCGTATGCGTTCGCGGCGGCCGGCCAGCTGATGCTGATGTTCTCCGACCCCGAGAAGTTCAGCGGACGGCGCCTGACGCTCGACGCCACGATCGCCGTCTTGGCCTTCGCGTACTCGTTCTGGATGATCTACGGAGCGGGTGAGGAGTACATCGCACAGGGCTTCCTGCTCCTGATGGCAGGTGTCCCGGTGTACGTGTTCATGCGCTGGCGCCAGTCGAAGGCGTCGCTCGTCCCGGACTACCCGCCGGTCGACACGCTTCCGCCGGTGCGGATGTTCAAGGAGGAGCGCCCGACGGCTCCGCTCGGACGCTGACCGATTCGCTCCGCCGAGCGGCGGGGTGGGGAGCGATCTCCGCCCCGCCGCTTCGCGTGTGCGGGGAACCCGACCCCGGATGCGTGCTTCCCCCGATGTCGCTTCCGGCGTCGCGGATCTAGGCTCGAGGCATGACTGATCTCCACACGATTCGCGTTCCCGAACTCCACTCGGAAGCGGCGTTTGCGACGATCGTGTGCGGCGTCGACGGATCCGCCGAGGCCGCCGAGGCGGCTCGCCAGGCCGCGATCCTCGCGGCGCCGGGCGCCCGCATCGAGCTCGTCGGCGTGATCCACGCCGGGCTGATCGAGTCGGTCGCATCCGTGATGCCGGCGCGAACAGAGGCGCCCGAGCGGCGGCTGCGCCACGACGCCTGGGAGGCGATCGAGCGGGTGGCGGTGGCCCTTCCGGCGGGTATCGAGGTGCTGACGAACCTGCGCACCGGCCCGGCCGCGGCGCTCCTCGAGAGCGAGGCCACCGGGCAGGGGGCCGACCTCATCGCCGTCGGCAGCCACGGGCAGGGACGGCTGACGGGGAAGCTGCTCGGGAGCGTCGCAACGCACCTCGTCCACGACTCCAAGCGCGCGGTCCTGATCGCCCGCGGCAGGCCGGGAGCTGCGTTTCCGCGCACCATCGTCGTTGGTGTCGACGAGTCGGAGCCCTCGCTCCGCGCGTTCGCGCTCGGCCGCGAGCTGAGCCGGCGCACGGGTGCATCGCTCGACCCGGTCCACGTCGTGGACGGCTCTCCGGGGACGACGCTGGTCGAGCGCGTCTCGGCCGAGGATCTACTGGTCGTGGGCTCGCGCGGCACGCGCGGCTTCCGCTCGCTGGGAAGCGTCAGCGAAGGCGTCGCACACCGCGCTCCGTGCTCGGTGCTGATCGTCCGCTAGGGCAGGACGAACAGGCGGCGATCTTCGCCGCGCGGCCGAATCGGTGCCGAAACAGCAACGTCGGTCACGCCGCAGTCACAATCCGCCCCGCCGGCCGGACCGGGGTCAGACCCCGGTTGGGCTCCGCGGAGATCCGACACGACCTTGTGGCACATCGCGACGCCCGCGGCACTGCACCAGACCGTCGTGGCGCCGGCGAAGACCGCGCTCTTCGCCGGGCGCGCGGCTACGGCGCGGCAGCCGTTAAGGAGGGGGCTCGCGGGGGAACCCTGGGTTCCCCCGCGTTGTCCCTTTATGCCGCTTCGTGCAGGCTCGCCACGTCGGGCATGCGGGCGAGCTCGGCCAGTCCCTCGACCTCGAGCTGCCGCACCCGCTCACGGGTGAGGCCGACCTCGCGGCCGATGACATCGAGGTTCATGGGCTCGCCGCCGGCCAGTCCGTAGCGCAGCTCCAGCACGCGCCGGGTGCGCGGCGAGAGCCGGTCGAGCGCCGAGCGAAGCGCATCGGCCCTGAGGCCCACCGCGACGACGTCGTCGACCGCGTCGGCCTCCGCGTCGGGAAGCAGGTCGCCGAGCTCGGTCTCACCGTCGACGGCCGCCGGCTGGTGCAGCGAGACCGTGCTCGTCCGCACGTCGTCCAGCGCGTCGACGTCCTCGACCGTCACCTGTGCCTGCTTGGCCACCTCCTCGACCGTCGCGGCGCGGCCCAGCCGCACCTCCGCCTCGCGGCGGGCACGGTCGACCTTGCGCATCCGGTCGTGGATGTGCACCGGCACGCGGATCGTCCGGCTCTGGTTCGCGACCGCCCGCTGCACGGCCTGCCGGATCCACCAGGTGGCGTACGTCGAGAACTTCAGGTCGCGCTGCCACTCGAACTTCTCGACCGCGCGCACGAGGCCGAGCGTGCCCTCCTGGATCAGGTCGACGAACGGCACGCCGTGGCCGCGGTACTTCTTGGCGATCGACACGACGAGC
>DATAEI010000133.1:0-8983 GCA_036258075.1 Gaiellales bacterium | reverse complement strand
CGCACCGGCGGCCTGCACGCGGCGGCGCTCTTCGACGCGGACGGCACGCTCCTCTCCTCTCGCGAGGACGTCGGCCGCCACAACGCCGTCGACAAGATCGTCGGTGCGGAGCTCATGGCGCGGAGCCTCCCGCTGGCGGGGCGCATCCTGCTGGTGTCGGGCCGCGCGAGCTTCGAGATCGTCCAGAAAGCGGCCGTGGCCGGGATTCCGATGGTGTGCGCGGTCTCAGCGCCGTCCAGCCTGGCCGTCGACGCCGCCCGCCGGTTCGGGATGACGCTGGTCGGCTTCCTGCGCGACGAGCGCTTCAACGTGTACTCACACGCCGAGCGCATCGCCGGCGCGTAACCGATCCCGTTCGAGCGCCCGCCGTCCGCGCCGGCGGCCGGGTCAGGCGGGCATGGTCTCCGGGTCGCGGAGCCGGTAGCCGACGCCCGTCAGCGTCTCGATCGAGTCGCGCGGGATTCCGGCCGTCTCGAGCTTGTCGCGCAGCCGGCCCATGTGGGTGCGGAGCAGCTGCATCTCCTGCGCGTACCCCGGCCCCCAGACCTTGCGCAGGAGCATCTGATGGGTGAGCGGCCGGCCGGCGGCGAGCGCCAGCTCCCTCAGGAGGTCGAACTCGGTCGGCGTGAGGTGGATCTCGGCGCCGGCGACGGTGACGACCCGCCGCGGCAGATCGACCGACAGCATCCCCACGTCGAGGACCCGGTCGCCCGCCATCGCACCCTCTGAACGGCGGAGGAGCGCCCGCACCCGGGCCAGGAGCTCGCCGACGCCGAACGGCTTCGTCAGGTAGTCGTCGGCGCCGGCGTCGAGCGCGCGGATCTTGTCGGGCTCGTCCTGGACGGCGGAGACCAGCAGGATCGGCGCGGTGAGCCAGCCCCGCAGCTCGGCGCACACCTGGGCCCCGTCGCCGTCAGGCAGCATCAGGTCGAGGATGACGAGGTCGGGCGGCGAGAGCGCGGCCGCGGTCAGGGTCTCGGCAGCGGTTCCCGCCGTCGCGACCCGATAGCCGGCCTTGGTCAGCGTCAGCTCGAGCGCGCGCCGGATCGGGCGCTCGTCGTCGACGACCAGGATGAGCGGCTCGCCGCTCACGCGCGCGGATCGGCCTCCGTGGCCGGCAGGGTGAGGACGAAGGTCGCGCCGCCGTCCTCGGGCGGCGCCAGCCGGAGCTCGCCGCCGCTCGACCGGGCGAGGCCGCGGGCGATGGCGAGCCCGAGGCCGGAGCCGGGCACCTCCCCGGTGCGGGAGCCACGCGTGAACGGCTCGAAGATGCGCTCGGCGTCGGCCGGCCCGACGCCCGGGCCGGTGTCCGAGACGACGATGTCGACGAAGTCGCCGCGCGCCACGACCAGCAGGTGCACGGGAGCCTCCCTCGGCGAGAACTTGAGCGCGTTCTCGAGCAGGTTCACGACGACCCGCTGGAGCTGCGGGCCGTCGCCGTGCACGAGCGGCGCATCGGGGGCGAGGCTGACGCGGACGCGGTCCTGCGGGCGACCGCGGAAGAGCTCCGCCACGGCCGCCTCGACCAGCTCCCGCGGATCGAGCCAGTCGGCCGCCGCCGGGAGGGCGCCCGCGGTGAGGCGCGACAGGTCGAGCAGGTTCTCGATCATGCGGCTCATCCGGCCGCTCTCGGCTCCGATCGTGTCGAGCAGCTCCCGCTCGTCGTCGTCGAGCACTGCGAAGTGAAGGCCGCCCGCGGCCGCGGCGATCGCCTGCAGCGGCGAGCGCAGGTCGTGCGACACCGCGCGCAGGAGCGCGGTCTTGAGCTCGTCGGAACGCAGGAGCGCCCGCGCGTTCACCTCCTCGCGCATCCGCCGCTCACGCTCCTCGCCGAGCGCGATCAGCCCCGCCAGCTGGCGTGCGACCCGCCCCGCCGCAGGCGAAGCACCGATCGCCGGGTCGCCCCCCGAGAGGCGCAGCTCGCCGATGGGCCTGCCGTTCAGCTCGAGCGGCAGCACGCCCGCCGCCCGCGACGGGCTCACCCCGCGCACGATGACGCCGGTATCGGCGCCGAGCGTCCGGGCTGCCTGGTCGCCGAGGCCGGCGAGGGCGTCATCGAGGTTCTGCGCCGTCGCGATGACGGTCGCCAGCCGCTCGCCGAGCAGCGCCTCCTCGGCCCGGCGGGCCGCCTCGTCACGGCCGGCGCGCTCGCGGGCGGCGAGATCGCTGGTGACGATCGCGGTTGCGGCGAATGCGGCCAGCGCAAGCCAGTCGCTCGACGAGTTCACCACGAGCGTGTGCTCCGGCGGCAGGAAGAAGAAGTTGAAGGCGACCGCCGACGACAGGCTGGTGGCGAGCCCCCACCACAGGCCGTAGACCGACGAGGCCCCCAGCACCGCGAGCAGGTAGAAGACGCCGGCCGACCGCACGGGCACGCTCGGCGTGAGCGCCGCGACGAGGAGCGTCGAGGCGCCCACGAGGGCCGCCGAGACGAGGAGCGCAGTGATCCGCGACGACCGGGGATCGCGCAGCCGCGCGAGCGCCGGGCGCTTCGCGGCAAGCCGCCCGTTCGTGCGGGTTGCGGCCATGTCCGGATTCTCGCAGGTGCGGGGGGTCAGCCGGACCGGCGCAGCAGGCGGCGCCACGGCGCCTCGTCGACGTGCTCGACGATGAGCGAGCGGCGCACCGACGCGATGTCGAGCGGCGTGCCCCCCGGGACCGACTCCCGCTGGCCGGCGATCCGCTCCACCGTCTCCGCCAGCTCCCGGGTCGGGACCTGGAACACGCACTCGGCGATCACCGCGCCGTCCACCCTCCGCGTGGACGCCACCCGGACGCTCGTCTCGAGCGGCTCGGCGAAGAACCTCGCCCGCAGGAAGAGGCGGTCGCCGCGGCGCAGCATCCGCGTCGTCTGGAACCTGACGCCCAGGCGGCTCAGGTCGACGATCGTGCCGTCGACGACGTCGCCGTCGACGACGTCCGAGCAGTAGATCGCCGTCATCCGGGCCGGGCGGCGCAGCGTCTGGCGGCTCGCCAGGACGATCGTCTCGGCGCCCTCCTCGGCCACCTCTACCGCCCTGAGCCTGATCCGCGCGGCGTACGCGGTCTCGAGCACGGCGCGCTCGCACACCATCGTCACCCGGTAGCGGCGTCCGCCGGCCACGACCCGGCCGAAGAGCTCCATGCCGCCGACGACCCGCATTCGGTCAGCCGTCCCCGTTAGCTGGGAGCCGAAGACGCGGCTGATCGCGACCGTGAGCACGCCGCCGAGATCGCGCTCGAATTCGGCGCTTCCGGTACGCGACAGCAGCTCGACTGCCCTCTCCAGCGACGGCTCGTTCATTCCCCCCACCATCAAGTCCGGCCGAAATGGTCAGAAAGTGGACACCCAGGTGGGGGAACCGCCTCCCCGGTTGGGGCGGATCGCTCGCCGGGCGGGCGACTACGCTATCCGCCATGCCGGAGATGGAGCGCCGCCAGGGACCGCCGGGGCGGCGCGCGTTCGACGAGATCGGCGACGCGACGCGGCGGACGCGGCTTGCCAACGAGCGCACCTACCTCGCGTGGTGGCGGACGGGGCTCACGGCGCTCGCGGTCAGCCTCGCCGCGGGCCGGGTCGTGCCGACGCTCTCGCACGGCACGGCGTGGCCCTACGAGCTGGCGGGCGCCGGCTTCGCGGTGCTCGGCGTGCTCTGCATCTACACCGGCTTTCAGCGCGAGCGCGAGATCGACCGCGCCCTGGAGGAGGGCCGGTTCGCCACCCTCGACCCGCGGATGAACGTCATCCTGACGACCGTCGGCGTCGCCCTCGGCCTGTTCACGCTAGGGCTGATCGTCGTGCATCCGTGACCGGCACGCCGGCCTCGTGCAGGACGTCGCGCAGCATGAGGGCGTTCACCGGCGCCTGAGCGATCGGCGGGCCGCCGTCGTCCCCGGCGCTGCGGCCGTTGTTGTTGAACATGACGAATGCGCGCTCCGAGAGCGTCGAGAGCCGCCGCAACGGCTCCGACCACTCGGCCAGCTCCTCGGCCGAGTAGAGATAGTCGAACCGCTCGGCCGCGCTGCCCCCACGGTGATTCCAGGTGCCCGCGTTTCGACCGTGCAGGCGCAGATAGGCGGTCGGGCTCGTTGCCCCGACGACCGTGGGGACCAGGTTCTTCGCGTCGGTGCGCGGCGCGTCCACCATGACGTAGGTGGCGCCGCGGCGCTCAAGGAACGCGAGCGTCTCGGCAGCTGCCTCATCGTTCTCGAGCCAGCTCCGGTGGCGGAACTCGACCAGCATCTCGTCGCCGCCCAGCTGCTCCTGGGCCCATTCGAGGTAGGCGAACGAGGCCGGCTTCATGACGACGTACGGTGGGAACTGCATGAGGATGCCGCCCAGCTTGCCCGCGTCGCGAAGCGGCTGGAGCGCGGTGCGGAAGCGGTCGAAGACCTCGGCGCGCAGCTCGCGCGACGGGTGCTCGACCCGGCCACGATGGTCGAGCTCGACCTCGCCGCGCAGGTCGGGCGGAAGCTGGTCGGCCTTCACCGGGTGCCTGGTCATCATTCCGAACGCCTTCACGTGGAAGACGAAGCCGTCAGGCGTGCGTCGCGCCCAGGCCGCCGCCGCCTCCGCGGTGGGGATGGCGTAGTAGCTCGAGTTCACCTCGACCGTGTCGAAGAGCTCGGCGTAGTGGCGCAGGCGCCCCTCGGCGGTGCGCGCGCTCGGCGGGTACCAGGCCTTGACGAGCGACTCGTCGGCCCAGGAGCACGTGCCGATCCGGACGGTCGCGCTCACACCACGTACCCGCCGGCGGGCTCGAGTGGAAGCGACCCCGCCGTCCAGGCGACGAGGCCGCCGCGCAGGTTCGCGACGTCGTAGCCCGCGTTGTGGAGCGCGTCGGCGACATAGCCCGACCGCGATCCCGTGCGGCAGACGATCACCATCCGCCGGTCGCGCGGCAGCTCATCGACGCGGGAGCCGAGCTCGCCGAGCGGGATCAGGAGGGCGTCCGAGATATGGCCCGCGTCCCACTCCACCGTCTCACGGACGTCGACCACGAGCGCGCCCGCCGCGATCTCCGCGGCGGCCTCCGCGGGGACGATCTCGGGAGCGGGGCCCATCCCCCGGAACTCTAGAGATCGCTCAGGCGGGGCCGGGCTGCGTGGCGCCGACGTAGGTGTCCTGGAACCAGCCCATGGAGAGCTTGGCGATCCGGACGAAGTCGCCGGTGTGTGGCGCGTGGACGACGTACCCGTTGCCGATGTAGATCGCCACGTGCCCGAGCTTGTGGAAGAAGACCAGGTCGCCGGGCCGCAGCTGCGCCTGATCCTGGATCCACACCGGGCCCATGTGGAACTGGGAGGCGGCGAAGTGCGGGATCGGGTAGCCGTGCTGGGCCCACAGCCACGTGACCAGTCCCGAGCAGTCGAAGCCGTCGGGCGTGGCGCCGCCCCAGACGTACGGGACGCCGATCTGCTTCAGCGCCTCGAGCGCGATCTGGTCGCGCAGCACCTGGCCGGGGTCGGCCGCGTCGGTGACGAGCGCCCTCTCGAGCCACTTGTGCGCGTCGAGCGCGATCTGCTCCTGACCGATCGAGCCGGCGGCCTGGATCACCTGCACCTGCTGGCCGATCTCCTTCTCGAGCCGCCGCCGGCGGCGGAGCTCATGCCGGATCTCGCGCCGCTGCTCGACGAGCCTCTGCTTCGCGATCCGCGACTCGCGCCGGTCGATGACGAGCAGCTCGCGCTGGTGGGCGATGGACGCCTTGGCTGCCGCGATGGCGTCGACCGTGTCGCTGACGGCGGTGTCGACCCGGCCGCTCAGATCCATGCTGCTCGTGAGCTGGGCGAGCGAGTTGGAGTCGAGCACGACGTCGATCGTCCGCGGGTCGCCGCCCTTGTACTGCTCGATCAGGAGCTGGGCCAGGTTCCGCTGCTGGCGCTCCAGCTCCGCCTGCTCGGCGTCGAGACGCGCGGTGGCCGCCCGGATCTCCCGGCGCAGGTTCTGAAGGTGCAGGCGCACCTGGTTGTAGCGCTCGGTGAGAAGCTCGACGTGGTTGTCGAGCCGGCGGACCTGCGTGCGGACGCGCGCGTACTGCGCCTGCTTCTTCTGCAGCAGCGTGTCGGCCGACGCCGTGCTCGCACAGAGCGAGGCGCCGAGGAGCAGTCCGGTCGCGAGGACGAGCGTCCGCGACAATCGCAAACGAGACCCATACATCACTCCTTGCGTCGGCAAACACCCGCAAAACTTGAGCGGACTCAAGGATCCGGCCCCTCCGGCCGACAACGGTTGCATGCAGATCACCGTCTCCTGTCACGCCTGCGCCGGCGAGAAGCGACCGCTCAGCCCGTGCCCCTGGTGCTCGTCCGAGCCCGCCGCCGAGCCCGAGGTCGCCGCCTGGCGCACAGCGCTTCACGCTGCGTCGCTGGCCCGGATCACCGCCGAGCCCCGCCGCTCCCCGGCTCCCGTCGTCACGCTCCCGACACCGATCACGGTCGTGGTGACGATGGACGGCTACGTGTCGCGCCCGGCCGACCCGATCTTCTCGGAGCCGGTCGATCAGGCCGCAGACCCGCTCTCGTTCGACTGGAACGAGGACCGCGGACTGCGCCGGCTGCGCAAGACCGCGTAGGGCCTAGCGCAGGTCGAGCAGGGTCTCGGGCAGCTCGAGCGGCTCGACCGTGAGCCCGTGCCGGGCCGCCTCGGCCAGGAGCTCGGCGTACGTCTCCGCCTCGCCGGGGTCGGCCGGCGTCCAGTCGTTCAGGTACCGCACCCGGGTGACGCCCGCCTGGTAGGCCTCCTTCAGGCAGCCGAAGCACGGGCGCAGCGTCGTGTAGAGGTGCGCCCCATGCACCGAGTAGCCCAGCTTCGCCGCCTGAAGGATCGCGTTCTGCTCGGCGTGCACGCAGATGCAGACGTCGTAGCCGCGGCCGGGCGCGTAGTCCGCGGGGTTGGCGCAGCGGTGGCAGCCGCCCTCGTCACAGTTCGGAAAGCCGGTCGGAGTGCCGTTGTAGCCGGTGGCGATGATCCGCTGGTCTGCCACGAGCACCGCGCCGACGTGGCGGCCCAGGCAGGCAGCCCGCTCGCGCGTGGCGACCGCGAGCAGCATGAAGTACTGCTCAGGGGTCGGGCGCACCTCGGCCCGGCGGGCATCGGCCCCGGCCGCCGTGGGGATCGGATCCATGCGTGCAGCGTACCGGCGCCGGCCGCGGGAGCTCGACGGCGTGGCGGAGCGTCGGTCCGCCGTCCGTTACATCGGCGCGATCAGGAGGACGCAGAGGCCGCGGGCACGTGTGGGCTCCTGACGTGCGAGGGTCAGGCACATGCCCGCGGCAATTCCAGTGTCTGGCATTCCGGCCGAGAGTCAAGCGGCAGGATTGGGGGGGAATTCCCGCCCACCGGGTGGGTGGGCCCGACGCACGGGCGGTGGGGATGGAAACGGTAATGTTGGCAATCAAGTGGGAATTCCTAGAAGATCTCCCCGGGCCGGCCGTGTGGATTGGCGGCGCCGGCCGGGCGAAGGAGGGGTGGATGACCGACCAGACGCAGATTCGACGTGACCCGCTCGTGGAGCACGCCGTGCCGTTGGTGGCGAAGGCGATGTTCCTGGCGGACGATGCGAACGACCTGTGGGAGTACTTCCGCGACCGCGTCGATGCCGAGCGGCACCGGATCGTCGAGGACGCGATCCGCGAGGCGATCGAGCCGCTCGAGGAGCGGTTTGCACTCGACGACATCGCGCGGGTCGCAAGCGCGATGGCGGCGCAGCGCCGCCACGACTAACAGCACGGACGGCCGCACTGGACGCACGGCCTGATGGGCGGTGACGGGATCGAACCGCCGACCCCCTGCTTGTAAGGCAGGTGCTCTCCCAGCTGAGCTAACCGCCCGGCTGGACCAGTCTACCGGCGCCCACCCATGCCGAAAGACGGCGGAATGGGCACCGCAGGCTGAACGGCGCGCCGCCGGCTAGAGCGACGCGATGACGTTGTTCAGGAGATTCTGAATCGCGGTCGAGAGCAGACCGAGCGTCACGACGACCGCGATCACGATGACGCCGAGGACGACGGCGTACTCGGCCATGGTCTGGCCGGACTCGTCGTTGCTGCGAAGAAGGGTGCGAATCGACACGGGGTCTCCGATCGTCGGGGCTGCGCGATCCGGGAACGGCCGCGTACTGGATGATTCGGGTGTTTTGGACCCCGACCTGTCACCCGAACGGGTGGACCAGCTCCGAGCTGCTACCCGAGGCGCTGGTCGAGATTCACAGCGGCCGAGATCAGGGCGAGGTGCGTGAAGGCCTGCGGGAAGTTGCCCAGGAGCTCACCCGACGGTCCGATCTCCTCGGAGTAGAGGCCCAGATGGTTGGCGTAGGTGAGCATCTTTTCGAACGCCAGCCGGGCCTCGTCGAGCCGGCCGGCGCGGGCCAGCGCCTCGACATACCAGAACGAGCAGATCGAGAACGTGCCCTCGTCGCCCTGGAGACCGTCGGGCGAGGCGGCAGCGTTATAACGGTAGACGAGGCTGTCGGAGACGAGCTCGTTTCCGATCGCGTCGAGGGTCGAGAGCCAGCGCGGATCCTTCGGCGCGATGAAGCGGGTCAGCGGCATGAGCAGCACGGAGGCGTCGAGCACGTCCGACTCGTAGTGCTGGACGAACGCCTGCCGCTTCTCGTTCCAGCCGCGGGTCATGATCTGCTCGGTCACCCGGTCGCGCGCCTCGAGCCACGCCACGAGGTCGGCCGGCAGGCCGCGCTGGCGGGCCATGCGGATCGCGCGCTCGATCGCCACCCACGACATGAGCCGCGAGTACGTGAAGTGCTGGCGGCCGCCGCGCGTCTCCCAGATGCCCTCGTCGGCCCGGTCCCAGTTCTCGCACAGCCACTCGAGCACCTTGACGAGATCCATCCAGGCGTCGTATGAGATCGGCTCGCCGTACTTGTTGTAGAGGTAGACCGAGTCGATCAGCTCGCCGTAGATGTCGAGCTGGAGCTGGTCCGCGGCGCCGTTTCCGATCCTGACCGGCGCGGAGCCGGCGTAGCCCTCGAAGTGCGAGAGGATG
>DATAEI010000132.1:0-5304 GCA_036258075.1 Gaiellales bacterium | reverse complement strand
GCGCGCGGATGCGCCGGACGGCCACTCCACGCGACCACCCCTGGAGGAGCCGCGGAGTCGTACACTGGCCCCCATGGGCCAGGCGCCCGTCAGCCGGTACGGCCTCCTGATCGCATTGCAGCGCGCCGGAGCTGAAGGTCTCACCCGCGCCGAGATCAGCGGCCTCTTCCCGCGCGGGGTCAAGGCCTCGCGGATCGACGCCCTGCTCCAGGGCCTCGCCGCCCGGGGCCTCGCGCGATCCGACGGCGAGCGCTGGGTGGCGCGGTAGGCTCGTCGCCAACGGCGCGGTCGCTGCTCCCGGCCAAGGCCGCTGCCGGGCACTCGCCGGACGCTGCGTTCGAACCCCACCACTCCGTTCGCGCGCACACCGGGCCTCCCGTCCGTCCCTTCGCAGGCTTAGGGTGGCGCCGACGACCGACGGCGACCTCCGGGGGGATGAGATGAGCGGGACAGCGTCCGGAGCGAGGTCGTTCTACGCCGCGCGCGAGTTCCTCTGGGCCCACCGCGAGGACTACGAGGCGGCCTATCGCGGGTTCCGCTGGCCCGAGCTGACGGAGTTCAACTGGGCGCTCGACCACTTCGACGCCGTGGCCGCCGACCCGGCGCGCGGCGCTCGCAGGGCCCTGTGGATCGTCGAGGAGGACGGGTCCGAGGCCTCGTGGACCTTCGCCGAGCTCTCGGAGCGGTCCAACCGGGTCGCGAACTGGCTCCGGGCGGCGGGCGTCGCCCGCGGCGACCGGATCATCCTGATGCTCGGCAACCAGGTCGAGCTGTGGGAGGTGCTGCTCGCCGCGATGAAGCTCGGCGCCGTGGTCATCCCGGCCACGACGCTGCTCACCGCGGCCGACCTGCGAGACCGCCTCGACCGGGGGGAGGCGAAGCACGTCGTCGTCGGCGGCGCCGACGCCGGCAGGTTCGACGATCTCGCCGGGGAGTACAGCCGGATCGCGGTCAGCGACGCCCCCGAGGGCTGGCTCCGCTACGAGGAGGCCGCCGAGGCTGACGCCTCGTTCACCCCGGATGGCGCGACGCGCGCGTCGGACACGCTGCTGCTCTACTTCACCTCCGGCACCACGGCCAGGCCGAAGCTCGTCGAGCACACGCACGCGTCCTACCCGGTCGGGCACCTGTCCACGATGTACTGGATCGGGCTGGAGCCCGGCGACGTGCACCTCAACATCTCCTCGCCGGGCTGGGCGAAGCACGCGTGGAGCAACGTCTTCGCGCCGTGGATCGCCGAGGCGACCGTGCTCGTGCTGAACTACGCGCGTTTCGACGCCGAGGGCGTGCTCGACGTGCTGGACCGCTGCGCCGTCGACAGCTTCTGCGCACCGCCGACGGTCTGGCGGATGCTCATCCAGGCCGACCTGTCCCGCCTCAAACGGCCGCCGACGAAGGTCGTCGGCGCGGGTGAGCCGCTCAACCCCGAGGTCATCGAGCAGGTCGAGCGCGCCTGGGGGGTCCTGATCCGCGACGGCTTCGGGCAGACGGAGACGACCGTGCAGATCGGCAACCCGCCGGGGCAGCCGGTCAAGGCCGGATCGATGGGCCGGCCGATCCCCGGCTACCCGATCGTGATCGCGGATCCGGTCACGGGGCGCAGGGGCGTGGACGAGGGCGAGATCTGCATCGATCTCTCGGAGCGCCCGGTCGGCCTCATGGTCGGCTATCGCGGCGATGTGCGGCTGACCGCCGAGGCGATGGACGGCGGGCTCTACCACACGGGCGACATCGGCTCGCGTGACGGGGACGGCTACATCACCTACGTGGGCCGCGCCGACGACGTCTTCAAGGCCTCCGATTACCGGATCTCGCCGTTCGAGCTGGAGAGCGTCCTGATCGAGCACCCGGCCGTGGCCGAGGCCGCGGTCGTGCCCTCTCCCGACCCGCTCCGCCTCGCCGTGCCGAAGGCCTACGTGTCGCTCGCCCCGGGCCACGAGCCCATCGAGCAGACGGCCCGCGAGATCCTGGAGTTCGCGCGCGAGAACCTCGCGCCGTACAAGCGCGTCCGCCGCCTCGAGTTCGCGGAGCTCCCGAAGACGATCTCGGGGAAGATCCGCCGGGTCGCGCTCCGCGACCGGGAGGCCGCGATGCACGCGGACCCGTCCGCCGAGCCGGCGGGCGAGTTCACCCTCTGAGAACCGGTCGCCGCGGCCGGCTCAGCCCCGGGCCCGCGGCCCCGGTCCGTGGAGCTCGCGGACCATGCCGGTTGCGTTGAGCTCGACCAAGAGCTCGCGGAGCTCGGCGAAGCGCGCCGCGCCGAGCTCCTGCTCCCACTCGGCCTCGATCCGGCGGACGGTCCGGCGGATCGTCCGCACCACAGCCTGCCCTCGCTCGGTGAGGTGGACACGCTTCGAGCGGCGGTCGTCGGGGTCGTCGTCGCGAGTCAGGTAGCCCAGCCGCTCCATCTCTCCGAGCAGGTAGTTCATCGCCTGCCTGCTCATCCGGGCTGCCGTCGCGAGCTCTGAAGGACGGCGCTTGTGCGGGCCTGGATACCGCAGCAGGGGGAGGTGGGCGGCGTTCAGGTCGGTGAAGCCGTCCTCGTGAAGGTCGTCGAGGATGCGTGCGAGCACGGCATCGGCCGGCATCCGCAGGAGGGCGCCGATCATCGGGGGCCCGAAGGCGCCCTCGGGCGTCATCGTCAAGTCACTTGACAATGGCTTGCGGGCCATGGTCAAATCACTTTACATGAACGCCTCACGTCAGGAGACAAGGCATGACCACGACTGCGAGCGAGACCATCCACGCCGGGCCCATCGAGGTCCGCTTCCTCGTCGAGGCTGAGGATTCCGGGGGAAGCGTCACCGTGTTCGAGTGCCGCGTGCCCCCGAGCGTCCGGAACCCCCCGCCGCACAGCCACGACGCGTTCGAGGAGACGATCTACGGGCTCGAGAGCGTCTCGACGTGGACGATCGACGGCCGGGCCCGCGACATCGGCCCCGGCGACGCCGTCTGCATCCCGCGCGGATCGATCCACGGGTTCGCCAACCACGGCGACGCTGACGCGACGTTCCTCGCGATCGCGACGCCCGGCGTCTTCGGACCGGCCTACTTCCGGGAGATCGGCGCGGTGGTCGCGGCCGCGGGCGGTGGGCCGCCGGACCTCGCCGCGATCGGCGAGGTGATGCGCCGCCACGGCCTCACGCCGGCGCAGGCTTGACGGCCTAGCCGATCCGCGGGTCCACGGGGCTACGATCCGGGGATGGCGGCGAGCGCTGGGTCCAGGATCGTGATCTGCGGGGCGGGCGCGATCGGGTCGTCGGTCGCCTACTTCCTGGCCCTGCGCGGCGCGCAGCCGGTGGTCGTCGACCGGGCCCGGCCGGCCGCTGCGGCGTCCGGCAAGGCCGCCGGCTTCCTCGCCCTCGACTGGAACGCGGGCACGCCGCTCGACGAGCTCGCGCGGGCGAGCTTCGCCCTGCACCGAGAGCTGGCGGCCGAGCTGGGCGCCGAGCGGATCGGCTACCGGCCCATGGACGCGCTCATGACGGCCGCTGCGGACGAGGGCGACCTCGAGCGGTACCGGCGGCTGCCCAACCCCGACTGGCTCGACGGCAACGTCGTGGCGCACGAGGTCATCGGAGGCCCCGAGACGACCGCCCAGGTGGACCCGCTGCGGTTCACGCGCGCGCTCCTCGAGACGGCGATCGAGGGCGGGGCCGAGCTGGTCACGGGGGTCGTCGACGGCCTGGCGTTCGACGGCCCGGACGGGGCCGTCAGCGGCGTGTCGATCGACGGCGCCGAGCGCCCGGCGGAGGTCGTCGTGCTGGCGCTCGGCCCGTGGACGAGCCAGGCGCAGCGCTGGCTCGCGCTGCCCCAGGTCTTCGGCAGCAGGAGCGCGAGCATCGTCCTCGGCGCCGAGGTGCCGGCGCAGGCCGTCTTCAGCGAGTTCATCGGCCGGGACCGGCAGCGGGGCACGATCGAGATCTACCCGCGGGCCGGCGGCGTCGTCTACGTCGCGGGCCATCCCGAGCCGGGCGCCCTCCCCGACGACCCCGACGAGATCGCCCCGGGCGACCGGTCCTGCGAGGAGCTCCACCGCGTCGCGGGGGTGCACTCGAGCCGGCTGGGCGAGGCCGAGGTCCTGGGCCGCTCGGCCTGCTACCGCCCCCTCACGGTGGACGGCGTCCCCCTGATCGGCCCCGTGCCCGGCGCACCGGGCGCCTACCTGGCCACCGGGCACGCCTCGTGGGGCATCCTCAACGCCCCGGCCACGGGCCGGATGGTGGCCGAGATGATCCTCGACGGCGGATCGCACTCGGTGGACGCGAGCCCGTTCGCCCTCTCCCGCCTGCCGGCCGGCCGCATCTGACGAGGGCGGCCGGCCGGTCGCGGGCGGCCCTCGCGCCTAGAGCAGGCTCGGCCCGCGCGCGAGCACAAACGCCACGCGCCCCTCGGCGCCGTCGATGGTCACCGAATCCGCGAGCCGGTGGACGATCCACAGGCCCCTGCGGCCGCTCGAGTTCGGTGAGGGCAGCTCCGGGGCTGGGGCGGACTCGAGGCCGTGCCCGCGGTCCCGCACGCTCACCCGGATCCCGCGGTCAGACCCCGTCGCGCAGACCTGGATCGGCCCGCCCTCGGGCATGCCGGAGTGCTCGACCGAGTTCGACACCAGCTCGGAGACCATCAGGCGGGCCGCGTCGAGCTGTCCGGGCTCCAGGTACCGGCCCACCCATCCCAGCCACTCCCGGGCCCGGCCCGGGGCATCTCGGCCCGCGGCGAGCTCGACCGTGCGCATCTCCGTGGGCGGTGGTGGTGACGGTCCCCTCTCCACGCCCCATCGGTACCCGCAATCGGCCGATCCACTCGTCGCAGAGGACGGGGGCCCCACCCTTGCGCCAACTCGGGCTCGCGCAGCGCCTTGTCAGCCGCGCCTCGGAGGGTCGTCCGGCCCAGGGCCCGCGGAGACCTCGGCGACGACCAGCTCGTCGTGCATCCCGAGCAGGCCGATGAGGCGCTGCACGCACGGCGCCGGGATCACCACCGGGAGGTGCCCGTCGAGCGTCGGCCGGGACCACATCCTTCTGAGCACCTTGAGCCCGCTCAGGTCGATGAACCTCACTCCCCGCAGGTCGATCGCCGAGAAGGCCCTCCCGTCGTACTCGGCGAGCTCCTGCTCGACCATGTCCGAGCTCGAGAAGCACAGCTCGCCGCTGATGACGACGGTCGAGCCGTCGGCGCCCTTCTGTACGGCCAGGCTGCAGAGTGGCTCCTGCAGACCTGTCGTCAATCGTCCAACCAGTCGCCCAAGCCGCAGAGCTCGATCGCCCGCTGGGTGCCCGGCTGGGCGCCACGCAGCACGAGCGT
>DATAEI010000131.1:0-6901 GCA_036258075.1 Gaiellales bacterium | reverse complement strand
CCGATGATGTTCTTCCAGGCGTTGTTGACGTCTGCAAGCGGGCGCCCGAGTACGACCTCGCCGACGTTTTGACTGCCTGAGAAGATCGGAGCACCGACCCCGATGTAGTCGCGTGTCGCTCCCTTTGGCCTGAATGAGGAGTACACCTGGCGTTCGTCGCGCTGCAGGTCGAAGTTCGCGGGGATGTTCGCGTCGGTCAGTGTCCGCGTCTTCGAGGCACCGCGAAAGAGCGGCGGGCCGGTGTAGAAGACCTCAGCCGCACTCACCGTTTGGAACGTCGCCGAGTCGATCGGTTGTGGGCCGTGCACCTTTCCGGTTCGCGACTCGTCGAACACCTTCTGGTAATAGATTCGGAGGCCGTCGACCTGCTTTCGCAGCTGGGCGACCGTCTGGTCCCGGTTGTACGACTGGTAGAGGCTCACCACGACAACGGCAGCGATCACCGTCGCGAGCACGAGCGTGCCGGCGAACAGAAACGCGAGTCTGGCCCTAAGCGACTGGAGCATCGTCAGCGACCTTGTAGCCCACGCCCCATACGGTGGCAACCGGGCAGTCGTCGCCGAGCTTGCGCCGAAGCTGGCGCACGTGAACGTCCACGGTGCGGGTGTCGCCCGCGAATGTGTATCCCCAAACCCGCTCGAGCAACTGGTCACGCGTCAGCACGAGCCCGCGATGATCGAGGAGCTCCCAGAGCAGATCGAACTCTTTTGGCGCAAGCTGGATCTGGGCTCCTGAGACGGTGACCTCGCGCCTGCCCGCATCGATGCGGAGGTTGCCGTGCTCCATCGCCGCCTCTTGCGGCTTGCGCTGCGCCCCGGTGGACCGGCGCAGGATCGACTTGATGCGCGCGACGAGCTCGCGCGGGTTGAACGGCTTCGTGAGGTAGTCGTCGGCGCCGACCTCGAGGCCCACGATCTTGTCGACGTCGTCGTCGCGGGCGGTGAGCATGAGGATCGGCACGTCGGAGGACGACCGGATCTGGCGGCACACCTCGAGCCCGTCGATGTCGGGCAGCATGAGATCGAGCACGACCAGGTCGGGCTTCGTCGAGTCAGCCTTCTGAAGCGCCTCGGTGCCGTCGCGTGCGATCTCGACGTGGTAGCGGGCGTTCTTCAGGTACATCGAGACGAACGAGGCGATGTTGCGCTCGTCCTCGACAACGAGGATCTTCTCGGGCATGGGCATAGATTACCGCGCTGGCTGGTCGGAGCCCTGTTGGAGCCTCATCAGAGCTGAAAGAACTTGCCGCCGGACGGCCAGTTCCTACGGCCGCTGCCGTTCAGGTGATATCCGCCCGACCCCTTGATGTACACCCCGCCGGTCGCCACCACGCTGGCACTGACTCCGCTGCCGGTGACGAGGAGCCGCCAGACGGTGCTCGCAGAGAAGTAGATGGTGTTGTTGGCCTGGCAGACGGTGAGGGTCTCGTCGTTCGGGTCCTTGAACCGCTTGTCGCAGCCGGTGAGCGACCAGTCGCGATGGCCGTTGTGAGACTTGTCTTCCACCTTGACGGTGCCGCTCGCGATGCTCCCCCACTCGGCGCCGTTCCCGTTGATGTTGAGCGTGCCCGTGCCGGTGGCATCGAGCGAGCCGCAGCTCGAGCCGCACGAGTGCGCGGTGAGCTCCAGTGCGCCGAACGCGACCTGCGGCACGGCAAGCATCGCGACGATGCATGCGACCACAAGTGCAGTTCGACCCATGCTCTCATTATCGGCACGGGTCGGCCCATCCATCCAGAACCTCCCTGTAAGCCTTTTGTAAGGCCTTCAGGCTGCTCTGGCTACTTTGCGACCTCCACTGCACGCGACTCTCGGATCACCGTGACCTTGATCTGGCCCGGATACTCCAGCTGCTCCTCGATCTCGCGCGCGATCTCGTGGCTCAGGAGCGCGGCACCGTCGTCATCGACGTCCTCGGGCTTCACCATGACGCGGACCTCGCGGCCGGCCTGCATCGCGTAGCAGCGCTCGACGCCGGGCTTCGAGGTTGCGATTCGCTCGAGGGACTCGAGCCGCTTGATGTAGTGCTCGAGGCTCTCTCCGCGGCCGCCCGGCCTCGACGCCGAGACCGCGTCCGCCGCGATCACCAGGACGGCCTCGACGGTCTGGGGCTCGACGTCGTAATGGTGGGCCTCGATGGCGTGGCAGACGCTCGGCGACTCCCGGTAGCGCTTTGCCATCTGGGCCGAGATGACGGCGTGCGGGCCCTCGACCTCGTGGGTCACGGCCTTGCCGAGGTCGTGGAGCAGCGCGGCCCGGCGAGCCGTCTTCTGGCTCGCGCCGAGCTCGGCCGCCATGATCGACGCCAGGTGCGCGCACTCGATCGAGTGCTTCAGCACGTTCTGGCCGTAGCTCGTGCGGTAGTGCAGGCGCCCGAGCACCTTCACGAGCTCGGGATGGAGCCCGTGGACGTTGGCCTCGAAGCAGGCCTGCTCCCCCGCCTGGACGATCTGCTGCTCGATCTGGGCCTTGGACTGGTAGAAGGTCTCCTCGATCCGGGACGGGTGGATGCGGCCGTCCGCGATCAGGCTCTCGATGGTGAGCCGGGCGATCTCGCGGCGCACGCCGTCGAAGGCCGAGAGGACGACCGCCTGGGGCGTGTCGTCGATGATGACGTCGACGCCGGTCAGGTTCTCGAGCGCCCGGATGTTCCGGCCCTCGCGGCCGATGATGCGGCCCTTCAGGTCGTCGGACGCGAGCTGCACCACCGACACCGTCGTCTCGGCCGTGTGGCCGGACGCCGTGCGCTGGATGGCGACCGACAGGATGTTCCGAGCTCGCTTGTCGGACTCCAGGCGGGCCTCCTCCTCGATGCGGCGCACGAGCTTGGCCATGTCGCCGCGGCATTCCTCCTCGACCTTCGCCATGAGCAGGTCGCGGCCCTGCGCTGCCGTCAGGCCGGCGATCTTTTCGAGCTCGGCGACCTGAGCATCGCGGGCGGTCTTGAGCTCCTCCTGGAGCTGCTTGGCGTGCACCTCGCGATCAGAGATGGACTGCTCGCGGCGGGCGAGGTCCTCGATGGCCGACTCGAGCTGGCTCTGGTTGGTCGCCAGGCGCTCCTCGATCTTGATGATCTCGGCGCGCCGCTCGGCGAGGTCGCGCTCCTGCTCGGTGCGCTGGGCGAGCAGCTCCTCGCGGGCGGTGACGCGCGCCTCCTTCACCTGGGCGTCACCCTGGCGGCGAGCGTCCTCCAGGATCCGCTGGGCCTCCCGTTCGGCGTCGCCGATCCGGCCGCGGCGGCGCACGTGTTCGACCAGCACTCCGGCGCACGCTCCCCCGGCCAGGGCGAGCGCGATCAGCACTGGCACCATCGTGACTCCTTATGTACGTGCCGCCGGGGACCGGCGGCGAGGATCAGATCAGTCTGCCGACCCGGCCGCCGCCGTCCACCGGGGCGTGCCGAGGCTCGAACGCCCTCCGCCGCGCTGCGGCGAAGGGTGGGCGCGAGCTGATCGAAGACGCGTACCGGTGCATAGAACCCGCCTGTTTGCGGGAGAAAGAACGACGACGCCGGCGAGGCCGGACTTCACAGGAGATGGTAGTCGACCGCCGCAGGGCGGACAACGCCTCGCGGCTAGCCGAGCGCCGGACGGCCCACGGCGGCCGCCACAGCGTCCGGCCCGAACCCCCGGCGGGCCAGGAATCCGGCCGCGCGCCGGGCCGTGCGGTCGTCGTAGGGCGGCTCGCCGAACTTGCGCCGCACCACCTGCTCGGCGTCGCCCTGGTCGTCCGCGGGGAGCCTCGAGAGGGCCGACTCGGCGGCGGCGTCATCGACGGCCAGGCGGGCCAGGTCGCTCGCGGTGCGGAAGCGGCCGTAGCCGTTGGCCCGCCGGCTCTCGGCGACGAACACGGCCAGGCGCCGGTCGTCGACCTGGCCGAGCTCCCCGAGCCGCTCGAGGACCCCGGCCGCGGTCACCTCGTCGACGCCCCACGACGCCATTCGCGCCCGGAGCTCGGCGGCCGAGCGTGGCCGCCGTTCGAGCAGCCGCAGCGCCCGCCGTTCGGCATCGTCGAATGCGGCGGCCCGCCGCAGGGCATCGAGCCCGGGCCGGCCGAGCTCGGCGCCCGGGCTCAGCCGGTGCTCACCGATCCGACGATCGTGGACGCGCACCGACTCGCCCGAGTCGAGCATGACGTCGACGGCGGGATCGCCCTGCCGGCGGCGCCGGATGGCCGTGACACGCGCAACCACCATGGCGGGGGCGCTAGTCGACCGACGACAGCGAGGCGCCGTTGGCGGATGCGGCCTCCTCGGACGGTGCGTCGTCCTCGGAGACCGGCATCTTCACCGGCCCGTCTGCAGACGGCGTGCGCCGGGGGATGACCGCGTCGGGCAGCTGCTCCTGGATCGCATCGAGCACCCGGTCAGTGATGTCGGTGTGCTCGACCAGGAACGCCTTCACGTTGGTTCGGCCCTGGCCGAGGCGCTCGTCGCCAAACGAGAAGTACGAGCCCGACTTCTGGATGATCTTGTGCTCGAGGGCGACGTCGAGGACGGAGCCCTCCCACGAGATGCCCTCGCCGTAGGCGATGTCGAACTCGGCCTGCTTGAACGGCGGCGCGACCTTGTTCTTGACGACCTTGACGCGCACCCGGTTGCCGACCGCCTCGGTGCCCTCCTTCAGGGTCTCGATGCGGCGGATGTCGAGTCGCACCGACGAGTAGAACTTGAGCGCCCGGCCGCCGGGCGTGGTCTCGGGCGAGCCGAACATGACCCCGATCTTCTCGCGCAGCTGGTTTGTGAAGATGCAGATCGTGCCGGTGCGGTTGAGCGTGCCGGCGATCTTGCGCAGCGCCTGGCTCATGAGGCGGGCCTGGAGGCCGACGTGGGAGTCGCCCATCTCGCCCTCGATCTCGGCTCGCGGGACCAGGGCGGCGACCGAGTCGATGACCAGCACGTCGAGCGCGCCGGAGCGGATGAGGAGTTCGGCGATCTCGAGCGCCTGCTCGCCGTTGTCGGGCTGCGACAGGAGCAGCTCGTCGACGTTCACCCCGATCCGGCGTGCGTAGACGGGATCCATCGCATGCTCGGCGTCGATGAACGCCGCCAGGCCGCCCTTGCGCTGGGCCTCGGCGATGACGTGGTAGCAGAGGGTCGTCTTGCCCGACGATTCCGGGCCGAACACCTCGCACACCCGGCCGCGGGGCAGCCCGCCGATGCCGAGCGCGACGTCGAGTGACAGCGCCCCGGTCGAGACGACGTCGACGCCCACCGGTGCGTGGTCGCCCATCTTCATGATCGCGCCCTTGCCGAACTGGCGCTCGATCTGGCTGACGGCCGCTTCCAGGGCCTGGTCTCGCTCCATGTCCACTCCTCAGGTTCTCGAGGACGCCCATGACGGCACGCCCGGATTCGTAGTGTTGCAGCAGGCGCCGACGGCACCGATGAACACGAACACACGTTCGGGTGAGATCCTAGAGGGCCCACCGGACGGCGGCAAGGGCTCGACCGTCAGGAATGCGTTACCAGATGGTCGCTCCGAATTGACGTCCGCCTGGAGGCACCGCTTCCGCAGCGACGCGACCGTCGAGCGCTGCGCCTGCGAACCGTCGTGTCGCGGCGTCCTCGGTCGGCTCGATATCGCCTGATATCGAGCCTCTCTGCGTCCTTGCGTTACTCGGTTCTCGCCGCCCAGGGCATCACGTGAATTCGGAATCGGCCATCAGATGGGCACGCAGCAACTGGAGCGCCGCCGTCGCGGCCCGGCCTCGCACCGAGTCGCGCGATCCCGGGATGTCCATGCGGCGGACGTCCTCGCCCGCCGGCGAGGAGACGTGCAGGTGCACGAGCCCCACCGGCTTGTCCTCCGTGCCGCCGCCCGGCCCGGCGATGCCGGTGACCGCCACGGCGGCGTCGGCGCCGAGCCGCGCCCGCGCTCCGGCCGCCATCGCCGCGGCCGTTTCCGCGCTCACGGCCCCATGCCGCGCGAGGACCGCCTCGGGGACGTCGAGCAGGGCCTGCTTCAGCTCGTTCGAGTAGGCGACCACCCCGCCTGCGAACGCTTCGGAGCTGCCCGCGATGTCGGTCAGCGCGGCAGCCACCATCCCGCCCGTGCACGACTCCGCGGTCGCCGCCGTCCAGCGGCGCTGACGCAGCAGGTCGAGCACGATCTCCGACAGCGGGCGCTCGTCGGTGGCGAAGACGTGCGCTCCGAGCTCCGCCCGCATCTGGGCCGCCAGCTCGCCCCCCGCGGCCTCATGGCCCGGGTCGGCCCGCACGTCGATCTCGATCTCGAAGCTGCGCGCGCAGATCGACGTCTCGACGCCGGGCGGGTCTCCCCCGGCCGACCGGTGGATGTCGGCGACGTGCGACTCGCCGATGCCGTACGTGCGCATGAGCCATCGCGACCGCGGCTCGGCGCGCGCGAACACCTCCGCCAGCGCGGGGTGCGTCGGCGCGTCGGCCCACAGGCGGCGCAGCTCCGACGGCACGCCCGGCAGGACGATCACGACCGACCCGTCGACCGGCAGGATGAGGCCGGGAGCGGTCCCGGCCATTCCGAGCACCGTCGCCCCGACGGGGATGTGCGCCTGCTTTCGGTTCCCCGCGTCGAAGCCCGCCCGGTCGAGGCCGTAGCGGACGGCCACCTGGTCGGTCCAGCGGTCGATCCGCTCGAGCACTGCGGAGTCGAGGACGAGCGCGACGCCGGCGACGTTCGCCAGCGCCTCGACCGTGCGGTCGTCGTGTGTCGGGCCGAGCCCGCCCGATACGAGGCACACGTCGGCGCGCAGCCCTTCCGCCAGCGCCACCTCGAGCTCCTGTTCGCGGTCGCCCACGATCACGATGCGGGCCGGCTCGATGCCGCGGCGCAGCAGCTCGCCGGCGAGGAACGGTCCGTTCAGATCCCGCCGGTCGCCCCGGACGAGCTCACTACCGGTGACGACGACGACAGCCCGCGGGA
>DATAEI010000130.1:0-7090 GCA_036258075.1 Gaiellales bacterium | reverse complement strand
TCAGCACCCCATGAGCACGGCCTACTTGACGGTGCTAAAGCCCCTTGTATGGGCACGTCAGAGATCGCGTGGGGGTTATCACAAGCTCGCCCTCGTCGTTGGCTCGTGTGGGTGTTGGCAGGTTGTCGAGGGCGCGCGCGGGTCGTACGATGGGTGAGTGGCGATATGGCACTCGTGGTGGAGCAGATGGCGTGGCCGCAAGCACTTGCGGTTCCGACTATCAGCCTTGGGTGTGGCCTTCGGAGCTCTTATATGGGAGGCTCTCGGAGGGCCTAGCTGGTTGTCTTTCGTGACCGTTGGTATTGGCCTGGCTACGTCGCTGGCGTACATCGAAAGCGACGCACGGCGGCGCAAGGGAGGCCCGGCCTAGACCCGTTCCCGCGGCCCATCGCTCTCAACGGTCGGAGCGAATGCGTGCCAGCGGGACCGCAGAGTTGGCGGGCGGAGGGGTGCGTGCAGTGTTACTTACCCTGCCTGGGTGATGGAGTCGGCAGCGGCTTGAAGGGAATCTCCAGTCGAAAACGCTTGGAGTCCCGGTCTCGTGGCAGGGCGCCGTCATCGTCTTCCGACGCACGTCAGGAACTTCCCCTGGTAGACCCTGGCATTTGATGTCGAGAACGGCTTGGTTGTGAGCCATGCGCCCGGCACGATTCGAACGTGCGGCCTCTGCCTCCGCAGGGCAGCGCTCTATCCCCTGAGCTACGGGCGCGGGACTCGGGAGTCTACCGGCTCGGGCCGGGCGCGCCGCGCTCGGCCGCCTCGGAGCGGGCGGTGCACTCCGGGCACACCGCCTCGTCGCTCCCGCCGGGCTCCGTGGCATGCACGTGCCACCCGGGCGGCGGGGCTCCCGCCTCGTCGCCGTGGCGCGTCACGGCGGCGCCGCAGCGGCAGCGATAGACCGCACAGAGGTACGGGTAGGGTGCGTCGATCAGGTCGTACGTGACACCCATGCGCCGTATGGTCGCACGCTCCGGCGACGAGGCGCAACCGCCGCGACGATCCCTGATCCTGGTGGCGACGATCATCGGGTCGTCGATCACCTTCGTGGACGGCACCGTCGTCAACATCGCGCTGCCCACGATCGGGCACGATCTGGACGCCGGGCTCTCGGCCCAGCAGTGGGTCGCGCTCTCGTACTCGCTCGCCGTGGCGTCGCTCTACATCGTCTCCGGCGCGCTCGGCGACCGCTACGGGCGCTGGTCGCTCTTCGTCGTCGGCGTGGCCGGGTTCGCCGCCGCGTCGGCGCTCGCCGGGATCGCGCCGAACGTCGAGCTCCTCATCGCGGGCCGCGTCCTCCAGGGCGTCGCGGGGGCGCTTCTCACCACCAACAGCCTGGCCCTCCTGCGCGCCACCTACGCCGAGGACGCCGGCAAGGCGGTGGGGCAGTGGACGGCGTGGAGCGGGATCGGGACGATGATCGGCCCGCCGCTCGGCGGCCTCCTCGTCCAGGTCGCCTCGTGGAGGTGGATCTTCTTCCTGAACCTCCCGTTCGCCGCCGTGGCGCTCTTCCTGGCCTTCGCCGGCCGCTCCGACGAGGACCGGCCGTCCCATCCGCGGCCGCTCCAGGTGCCCGGCTCGATCGCCATCGCCGTCACGTTCGGGACGCTCACGTACGGCCTGATCGACGGCGCGCGGGCCGGGTTCGCGAACGTGTGGCCGTGGTTCGCGGCATCGCTCGCCGGGCTGGCGGCGCTCGTCTGGAGCGAGCGGCGCGCCGCGAGCCCGTTGCTCCCGCCGGAGCTCCTGCGCGCCCGGGTCTTCGTCGTCGCCAACATCTACACGCTCCTCGTCTACGCGGCGCTCGGGGCGTCGTCGTTCTACCTGGCGCTCTACCTCCAATCCCAGGCGGTCGGCTACTCGCCCGCCCGCGCCTCGCTCGTCTTCCTGCCGATCAGCGTCGTCATGTTCTTCCTCGCCGCACGCTTCGGCCGGCTCGCGGATCGCGACGGCCCGCGGCGCTACCTGGCTGTGGCGCCGCTCGTGATGGCGGTCGGCTACGCGCTTCTCAGCCTCGTCCAGAGCACGAATCCGCTCGCGCCGCTGCCCGGCGTGCTCGTGCTCGCCTTGGGGCTCGCGGTGCTCGTCGCCCCGATCACGGCGACGGCGCTCAAGGCCGCGCCCGACCGCTTCGCCGGGCTGGCGGCCGGGGTGAACACGACCGTCTCACGTCTGGGCGGCCTGATCGCGACACCGATCCTGGGCGTCGTCATCACCCTCGTCTTCGCGGCCGACGCACAGCACTCGCACCTGGGGCCGTTCGCGACGCACGGCCTCTCGGCCGCCGACCAGGAGGCGACGGTCACGGCATTCCGGGCGGGCCTGGTGGTCTCGATCGCACTCTGCCTGGCCGGGTCGCTCCTGGCGCTGCGCGGCCTACAGGTCGCGCCGGACGAAGGCCGCGCCGCCGGCGGCGACGACGAGCAGGACGTAGCCGAGCACCCAGGGGGCTAGCACGGGGCCGGCCGACTGCGCGCCGCCGAGCGGCCCCAGGTGGACGATGACGCCGGTGAGCCCGCTCGTCTGCGCCGTGAGGGCGTGCAGGCCGGCCTGATAGAGCGCCTCGAACGGCAGCGCCCAGCTCGTGATCGTGCCGAGCGAGCTCAGCGTGTCGGAGTGGATCGAGTCGCCGATCTGGCCCAAGAGCCCGCCCACCAGCCCGGCCCCGAACAGCATGAGGACGGCGATCCCGTTTGCGATCGTGGAGAGGTAGACCGACCCCGCCAGCGAGATCGCCGTGACGACGACCGCCGCGGCCGCCAGCTCGAGCGCCGGCAGCACGATCTGGTCGGGCCACCAGCCGCCGGCGAGGCCGGTGATGACGGTCGCCGCCCCGTAGACGGCCACCGCGTAGACCGCCGCGACCGCGGCGGCGGCGACGAACCGGCCGATCAGGAAGACGACCCGGCCGGGCGGTCGCACGACCATGGGCTGGAGCAGCCCCTGCTCGGCGTCGCCGCGCAGCACGTTGAACGTCAGGAAGACCGCGACGACCGTGCTCAGAAACAGGGTTGCGAACATCGCAAGCCCGAGCAGCGTGGCGCCGGCGAGCACCGAGATGTCGACGTTGTCGCCGGGCGCCGGCTTCCCCAGATGGTGGAACGCCGTCACCGTCCCGAGCGTGTAGAGCGCCAGGAAGAGGGCCGTCAGGACGACGATGACGACGAACACCCGCCGGCGCGTGCACTCGCGCAGCGTCGCGACGACGATGACCCCGAGGCCACTCACCGGGGCTCGCTCTCGACGGCCTCCAGGTACGCCTCCTCGAGGGTGGAGCGGACGAGCTGGACGCCGTAGATCCGGCGCCCGCCGGCGACGAGCCGGGCCACCAGGTCGGGCACCTCGTCGCGGCCGATGTCGTGGTGCTCCTCGCCCGCGTCGGTCTCGATGACGACGCCCCGCGAGTGCGTCAGCTCGTCGGGCCGCCCGTGGGCGACCACCCTGCCGCGCGTGATGATGACGACCCGGTCGCAGACCAGCTCGACCTCGCTCAGGAGGTGGGAGTTGAGGAGCACCGAGACGCCGCGGCCGCGAAGCTCCTCGAGGAGCGCCCGCACGGTGCGCCGGCCTGCGGGGTCGAGGGCGCTCGTCGGCTCGTCGAGCACGAGGAAGCGCGGGCCTCCGATCATCGCCTGGGCGATCCCCAGCCGTTGCTGCATCCCCTTCGACATCTGGTCGATCTTGCGCCGGCCGACGTCGTCCAGCCCGACGAGCTCCAGGAGCTCGCCGCGCTCGGCCGCCCCGCCGGCCGACCCGACCAGCCCCTGGTGGAGGCGCAGGAGCTCGTCGGCGCGTAGCCAGCCGGGGAAGCGGAAGAGCTCTGCGAGGTACCCCAGCGCGCGCCGCGCCTCGTGCGACCCGGCCGGGCTCCCGAACACGTCGGCTCTTCCGCCGCTCGCGCGCACCAGCCCGCAGCCGATCTTGACGAGCGTCGACTTCCCGGCGCCGTTCGGCCCGAGCAGCCCGACCAGCTCGCCCTCGCCGACGGTCAGGCTCACGCCGGCGAGCGCCGTCACGCCTCCGTACCGCTTCTCCAGCCCGTCAGCGGCGAATGCGTCCGGCACGGGGGCGGAGTGTAGTCAGGCTCGGCGAGCCCTCTCCTACAGCCGTCAGGCGGGCGGCGAGCGCCGAGACGAGGACGATCGCCCCCGCAACGGCGAACGCCGCCCGCGACGACGCGGCGCTCGCGACGGCGGCGCCCGCGGCCGCTCCCACGGCGGTCATCACGCCGCCGGCCGACATGAGCAGCGCCAGGATGCCGGCCCGCTCCTCAGGCTCCGTGGCCCGCTGGACGGTCGAGCGGTTGTGGACGACCGCGAGCCCGTTCGCGACCCCGCCGACGATGAAGAGCAGGATGACGAGACCGACGGCCGGGCTCACGCCCGATCCGAGCACGCTCAGCCCGACGACGAGCAGCACCCCGGCGTAGTGGCGGGCGAGCCACTCGCCGAGGCGCGAGGCGAGCAGGCTGCCGAAGGTCTGCCCCGCCGACGCGGCCGCGATCGTGAGGCCCGTGAGCGCTGCGCCGGCGGCCAGCGGCCCGAGCAGGAGCGGCACCTCCATCGAGTTGACGATGCCCATGGCGGCGAGGACGGGGAGCCAGGCGACCGCGAACTGCCGCAGCGCCAGGTTCCGGCGGATGGTGCGCGCGCTCCGGCGCAGGCGCCGAAGCGCGCTGCGCGAGACCGTCGCGGCGACGGGCGCGGCCAGCGAGCGGCACGTGACCAGGAGGAGGGCGGAGAGGACGAACGAGACGGCGTTCGCCCCGAGGACGACGCCCGCGCCGGCGACGGCGATCATGGCTCCGGCGCCGGCCTGTCCGATCGCCGTCATCGCGGTGTCGACCGCCGCGAGCTGGCCGTTGGCCGCGTCGATCCGCTCCTCGCCCACGACCGCGGGCACGACGGCGAACGAGATCGGGCGGAAGATGCCGGACGCGGCGCCGGCCACGGTCGCCAGGCCCACGACCAGCACCGGCGTGTGGACGCCGGCCACGATCGCGAACACGGCCGCGTTCACCAGGTCGGAGAGCACGAGCGCGCGCCGCGGCTGAAGCCGGTTCAGGCGGTCGGCGAAGAGGACGCCGATCGCGACCGGCGGGAGGAACTCGGCGGCGAAGATCGCCGAGACCCAGGCCGGCTGGCCCGTGTCCTGGAACGTCCGCACGGCCAGAGCGATCGCCGCGGCGTAGGTGCCGAGCACGCTGACGGCCGTGGCGAGCAGGAACCGGCGGAACTCCGCCTCGCCGGCGGGCCCGCGGGAGGCGCCCCGCGTGTCGCCGGTGGGAGGCATGCGCGCAACCTATATCACGGGCCTGGGGGCGCCGTCCGGGACGGCGCTCCCCAAGCATGGGTGGTTACGAGCCCGCGAACGCCTGCGGGTAGCTCCCCGCCGGCGTGCCGATCCCCGTCACGTCATCCCAGCCCCTCTTGGTGACGAGGCTCGAGTCCTGATCGAACGTGCGAACGCTGTAGACGATGCCCGCGGTCGCGTCGATGCCGTTCACGAAGTCGGGGCGGACGTTCGCGCCGGCGCGGTGCAGGACGTCCCTGTAGGCGCCCGGAGCGCTGAGCGCCAGCGCGTAGAGGGTCGGGTTGGCAAACCCGAGCCGCGCACCCGCCGCCTGGGCAGCGAGCGCCTGTACGCCGGCGAAGAGCGGCGATGACAGGCTCGTGCCGCCGATGCGGTACTCGCCGTAGCGCACCCCGTCGGGGAAGGCCTGCGTCTCACCCACCAGCATGCCGGTCGTCGGGTCGCCGTCCAGCGAGACGTCCGGAACCGCACGTCCCGGGGTGGACTCGTTCACGACGCCGCTTTGATACGCCGGCCGGTCGAACAGCGTCGAGAAGCCGCCCCCGGAGCCGTACAGGAACGGCGGGGTCGACGCCGGGACCCAGGATGCGCCGTCGGCCGACAGGGTGTACTTGTTCGTCCCCCAGCCGGTCTGCCACAGCAGATTGCCGCTCGAGCCGATCGCCGTCGACGTGCCGCCGACCGCGGTCACCCAGGGGTCACTCGCCGGGTAGTCGGTCTGGATCTGGCCGCTCGACAGCTGCTCGTCGCCGTCGTCGCCCGAGGAGAACATGAAGCCGATGCCCTGAAGGGCGCCCTGTTTGAAGATCTGCTCGTAGGCGGCGATGGTGCCGCTGGTCGTGCCGAGGTCGAGGTCGCCCCACGAGTTCGTCACGATCGACGCCGTGTTCTCGTCGACCACGCGTCCGAGCGCCTCGAGGAAGTCGGTGTCGGTGCACGAGCGGGCCGCGTAGTAGACGACGTTCGCCGCCGGGGCCATCGCGTGGACGGCCTCGACGTCGAGCGTCTCCTCTCCGAACCACCCGTTGCCGCCGCACGTGTTCACGTTGCGGAAGGGCTTGGCCGGGAGCGACTCGGTCAGGCCGGACTGGCTGAACGCCGGATCGCCGTGGGTCGTCGCGTAGTGGTTCGCGTCGAACCGGATGGTCGGCGCGGCGTACGCATCGGTGATGGCGACGGTTGCGCCGCTCCCGGTCAGGCCGGTTCCGGCGACGCCGTAGGCCTTGCGGAAGTCACCGGGCGTGTAGCCGCAGACCGCGTAGGGCTGATACGAGCCGTTGAACTTGGGAAGCGGCGTCGTCCCGTCGGCCTGCTTCCTGGCGGTGATCTCGCCGTAGAAGCTCGAGCATGGACGGGCGTTCATGAAGGCCGGCGGCGGGCCGAGGTCGGCGTGCTGCCTGATGTGGGGCGCCGTGTCGAGGCCGGTCACACCCAGCACCGACGAACGGACTCCGCGGGGCACCCGGGCGTCGCCGACCGGAGCCCGGACGAGCCGCGCGCCGTGCCGGTACATGGCCAGCGTGACGCTGAATGCGCGCTGTGCGGCGGCCGCCGTCCCCCGGGCCTTCACGTAGCGGTTGTCGGGCCCCACGCCGGTGACGCGCATGCCCGCGCCTTGCAGCCACGACCCGACGGCCGCGATCGTGCCGGCGGTCGGCGCGTACCGGGCGCGGAACTGGGCCGGCGAGAGGAACCGCCGGTAGGACGACGATCCGGGAGTCGACACGGCCCGGACCGCGGCGTCGAGCGCCGCCGTCCCGCCGCGCGGGGCGAGGTAGAC
>DATAEI010000129.1:0-12557 GCA_036258075.1 Gaiellales bacterium | reverse complement strand
CTCGCAGGCGCCGGCGACGGCGTTCGTGAACGGCCTGCCGCCGCGGCGCACGGGCTCCGACAGCGAGCGCTTCGTTGTCTCGGCGCCGCACTTCAACGCCGCCGACGGCCGGGCGCGGCTCCGCTACCGCCTCGACGGCGGAGCATGGCGCCACGTCCGGCGGCGCCGGGTGATCCCGACCGGCCCGCTCGCCCTCGGGCCGCACCGGATCGCCGTGCGTGCGGCGAACGCCGCCGGTGCGACCACCCGCCGGTTCGCCTGGCGGGTCGTCCCGCTCCCGCCGCCGGTCGCCTGCCAGGGGCCGTGCTGGGCGCCGCCGCACCTCGACAGCACGGGCCACCCGATGCGGTGGGACTGGCAGATCGGCCGCGTCGCCCCACTCCAGCGCACCGGCGCCCGCGCCGTCGACATCTACGACATCGACGGGTTCCTCACGAAGCCCGCGCAGCTCCAGGCGCTCCACTCGGCGTGGCAGGCGAGCACGCTTCCGCACCCGCGGGCGGCCTGCTACCTCGACCTCGCCTGGGAGGACTACCGGCCGGACGCGACCCCGTCGCCCGCCGGATTCCCGGCGGCCGCGCTCGGGCGCGTCTACTACGGCTACCCGCAGGAGCGCTGGGTGGACATGCGCCGGGTGCCCGCCATGATGCGCGTGTTCGACGCGCGGATTGCGATGTGCGCCCGCAAGGGGTTCGACTCCGTCGAGATCGACGACATCGACAGCTTCAACCCGCCCTCGACGACCGGCTTCCAGCTCACCCGCGGCGACGTCCAGAACCTGCTCGCCCGGATCGACAACCACATCCACCGCAGCGGCATGAGCGCCCTCTGGAAGAACGCCGGGATCCTCGCCTGGTGGGGCCGGCGGTACACCGACGGCGCGGTCGTGGAGGAGTGCTACCAGTACGACGAGTGCTTCGCCGGCCAGCTCGCGGGAAGCCGGCAGTTCGGCTTCACGTGCACCACGCTCGGCGGCGCGCACCCGTGCGGGTACGACGCCTTCACGTCGGCGGGCAAGTGGGTGGGGGAGGCGGAGTACGTCGAGGACGGGTTCGTGTGCGGGCCCGGGAAGCCCTGCCCGCGGCACCGGCGCTTCTCGACGTACTGCCGGCTCGTCTACTCGCGGGCGAACGGGCTCTCGGCGGTGAAGTTCAACGTGGATCTCGACGGCCGGGTATTCCGGCCGTGCCCGACCGGCGTGTGAGCGTGAGGCGGACCGGGGCCGCCTCACGCTCACGGGCCGCCTACGAGAACCGGTTCGGGAACTGCTCGATGATGCCGGTGCTCAGCATGTCGGCCATGCCGAGGATCTCGTGCTCGACGCGGTCGTACGCGGCGACGCTCGCGCCGTACCTCCCGGTCAGCTCGGCCACGGCCTCGTCGGTCGTGAGCTTCAGGTGGCGGTGCATCATGGCCCGCATCTCGTGAAGCGGCCAGCTGTGCGGGTTGGCCCCGTGCAGGAACGCGGCGATCGTGTTCGCGTTGGCGTACCAGCGCCTGAGGTCGGCGTTCAGCGCGTGCCGGTGCCCGGCATTCACGTGGGCGAGGACGTCCACGGCGATCAGGATGTGCTGCCGCAGGAGGCCCGTCAGCCGGTTCCCGGCCGCCGCGCCGTAGAACGGCTTGACCGCGTTTCCGATGTCGGTCTGATTTCGCAGGAGCCGACCCTCGGTCGCCTCGAGGTCCGCGAGCCCGCCGTTGAAGCTCACGATGGCGAGCCGCGTCCATGCGACATGCTGCTCCCACAGGACGCGCATCGAGTTTCGGAACGCCAGTTGGCGGGCGGTGACCGCGCCGTTCGCGTCCATGTGCATCCGTGGCTCGGCCTGTGCTCCGGCAGACCGCCACGGCGCGACTGCCAGCATCGCGGTGCAGAGCAGCACCGCCGCTGCGACCGAGAGCCGCAGTCGGGATCGCTGGGCGTTGCTCGGGACCATGTCCTCTCCTTCCGTCTGTGTGTGACGGTGTCTGCGTCGAGCGGGCGCCGGTTCTTACGCCCGGGGTAAGAACCGGCGCGCGGCGGACGCTAGGACGGGTGTGAGGACCGACATCGACATCATCCACCGCCCCGACGTGGCCGGCTGGCGGGAGCGGTGCCTCGAGGCGGCCGGGTTCGATGAGGCGACGGCGGTGCTGGTGGCCGGCGACTGCGGCTTCGACGTGCACGGGCTGATCACGCTGGTCGAGTCCGGCTGCCCGCCGCACCTCGCGGTGCGGATCCTGGCGCCGATCGACGGATCGCCACGCCCTTGCTGACCCCCGAGCGCGAGGCTACCGTGGGCTGCATGCAGCGCCTGCATGAGACGGCCGTCCCGGCCCGTGCGCCGCTCGACGCGGACTCGCGTGCCTGGGTGGCGGAGCTCGGCCTGCCGCCGGGACGCCGCGACGACGCGGCCGCCCGCCTTCACGCCCACCTCCTGCGCGTCGCCCGGTTCGAGCTCGGGCGGCGCCGCGGAGCGCTGCCGAGCCTGTCCCGCGGCGAGCTCGACGACCTCGCCGTGCAGGCGGCCGACGACGCGCTGGTCGCGATCCTGCGCAAGCTCCCGACCTACCGCGGCGCCAGCCGGTTCACGACCTGGGCGGCGAAGTTCGCGATCCTCGAGGCGGCGGTCAAGGCCCGCCGGAGAGTGTGGCACGACCGCGAGCTCACGCTCGAGCCAGAGGCATGGGAGCACTTCGGCGGCGCCGGCTCGGCCACGCGCGACCTCGAGCAGGCCGAGCAGCTCGACGCGATCCGCGACGGCATCCGCACGGCGCTCACGCCGCACCAGCGCGAGATCCTCGTCGCGGCCGCCTTGAACGAGATCCCCATCGACGTCCTCGCCGAGCGTCTCGGGACGACCCGTGGCGCGATCTACAAGACCCTGCACGACGCGCGCCGCAACCTGCGCGCGCACCTCGCCAAGATGGAGGCGGCATGAGCGACCGACCCATCGCCGAGCGCCTGCTCGGGCCGGACGGGCCCGAGCTCGGCTGCGACGAGTGCTTCGAGTTCCTCGACCGGTACGTGGAGGCCGAGGTCGCCGGCGAGCCGGCGCTCCACGGGTGCCCCAGGTGCGTCTCGCCCGAGGCCTGCGAGCAGGCCGGGGCCTGCCTCGGGATGCGCGCCCATCTCGAGGGCTGCCCGGCGTGCGCCGAGGAGCACGCCAGCCTGACGGCCCTCCTGGCCGGGTCGTAAGCACGCCTGAGCGGAGGCACCGCCCCGAGGGCGGCACCTCCGCTCGGAGGAGTGTCAGCGCAGGCCGGGCCGGTCGTAGACCGACGCGAGGCGCGCCAGGGTCAGCGCCCCCAGCATGAGCCCGAAGTCGCGAAGCGCGATGTCGTAGTAGCCGGAGTAGGTGAGGAGGTTCACGATGATGCCGGCGAGCCACGCGGCCACCAGATAGGCGCCGTAGCGCGGCCGAAGGCCGACAGCGATCCCGGCGACGATCTCGACGACTCCGACCAGGTACATGGCGTCGGAGGCCGAGCCGGGGATGATGTCGTTGATCCAGGGCGCCAGGTACTGCGTCCAGTCGACCAGGACGTTCGTGAACTTGTCGAGCCCGAACACGATTGGCGCGACGGTGAAGCCGAGCCGCAGGAGCAGGAACCCCTGGTAGGCGGGGTCGGTGCGCATGCGGTCGCGGGCGCTCGCGGCCCGGTCATTCCTGGCCGGTGCGGCGGTCGTTCCGATGGTGGACATGGGTCCTCCTCTCAGGGCCTCGCCGATCGAGGCCTTTCCGGCGTTAGCGCGGTTCCGGACGCGGGTCTTACGTCTCGGGTAGCGTGCGGCCGTGGCATACGACGAGGAGCTGGCCGCCCGGATCCGCGGGCTGGTGGGCGATCGCCCGCAACTCACCGAGCAGAGGATGTTCGGCGGGCTCGCGTTCCTGATCGGCGGCAACATGGCGGTCGCGGCGAGCGGGCAGGGCGGCGTGCTCGTCCGCGTTGACCCGGCCGAGTCCGACGATCTCGTCGCAACGACGCCGGCCGAGCCGATGGAGATGCGCGGACGCTCGATGCGGGGCTGGCTCCGCGTCGCGGCCGCGGACGTGGCCTCGGACGCCGAGCTCGGCGAGTGGGTGACGCGCGGCGTCGCCTACGCGGCGTCGCTGCCGGCGAAGTAGCGGCTCAGGCCGGAGCGGCGACGCGGGCCGCCGGCTTCCACCCGGCGGCCGCCTCGAGCTGGCCGGCCAGGCCGAGGAGCACGTCGTCGCAGCCGTGGGCGCCGACCAGCTGGACGCCCACCGGGACGCCGGCGCCGGTCTCGGCGAACGGCACGCTGACGGCCGGCTGTCCGGTGATGTTCCAGACCCGCACGAAGGCGCTGAAGCGCCCGGCGTCGTCGGTGACGCCGGCCTGGGCCTGCATCCCGCCGACCCGGGCCGGGAGCCGGGTGAGCGTGGGGGTGAGCAGCACCTCGTCCCGGCCCCAGCCGGTCTGAATGCGGCGCCCGAGCGCCCACAGCCGCTCGGCCGCCTCGAGGTAGTCGACGAGCGCCACCGGCGGCCGGTCGATCAACCAGGCGCGCGTCGCCGGCTCGAGCTCCTCGGGGTTGACCGGCCGGCCGTGCAGGCGCTCGAGCACGCGGACAAGGTGCCGGCACGTCCCGCTCGCGAAGGTCGACCAGCTCGACGCGAGGGACTCGTCGTCCCAGGCCGGCACGGCCTCGACCACCTCGTGGCCGAGCGACTCGAGCACGCGGGCGGCGGCGACGGCCGCCGCGGCCGGCTCCTCGTCCACCGCCGCGCCGAGCGGCGCCCGCACGCAGAGCCGCACGCGCAGCCGGCCGGGCGCGGCGCGGGCGGCGTCGGCGAACGACGTCGCGGCGGCCGGTGCGTGGTGCCGCTCGCCCGGCTCGTGGCCGGCGATGGCGTCGAGGGCGACGGCGGTGTCGATGACCGTCCGGGTGAGCACGCAGTCGGCCGGTGTGCCGGCGCCGACGTCGCCGAGATCGGGCCCGATCGACACCCGGCCCAGGCTGGGCTTCAGGCCGACGAGCCCGCAGCACGACGCCGGGATCCGGATCGAGCCGCCCAGGTCGCTGGCGTCGGCGAGCGCCACCATTCCCGAGGCGACGGCGGCCGCGCTCCCGCCGGACGAGCCGCCGGGAGAGAGCGCCGGGTCCCACGGGTTCCGGGTCGCCCCGAAGCGGGCGTTCTCGGTGACGGGGCGCAGGCCGAGCTCCGGCGTGTTCGTCTTCCCGACGACGATCGCGCCGGCCTCGCGCAGGCGGCGGACGTGGGCACTGTCGTGGTCGGCGACCCAGTCGCCGAACGCCGCGCTGCCCTCCGTCGTCGGGAGGCCCTCCGTCGCCGAGAGCAGATCCTTGATCCCCACGGGAACGCCGCACAGCGGCCGCGGGTCGCCGGGCGCCACCGCGCCCGCCTCCGCCAGCGCCCGCTCCGGGCAGAGCGCGACGAAGGCGTTCAGGCCCGGGTTCAGCCGGTCGATCGCCGCGAGCGCCGCCTCGACGAGCTCACGCGCCGAGATCTCGCCGGCACGGACGAGCGCTGCCTGTTCGACGGCGGAGCGGCTGAGGACGTCGCGCTCGAGCTGCACGGCCGGCAACCCTACCGGGCGGCTCACTGGTCGAGCCGGGCGGCCTCGAGGTCGAGGTCGCGCTGAACGCGCTGGAGCACGCTGTCGTCGATGACGCCGTCGTTGCGGAGCGCGACGAGCGCGGCGTGCTCGGCGGCGAGCAGCTCGCGCATCACGCGCTGGTAGGCGGCGGAGCGCTCCTCGATCGCGCCGTCGTCGCCGTCGTCGAACCGGGCCAGGAAGCGGTCGCGCCGGAACCCGAGGGCGCCGCGCAGGCGCTCGGCGGTCTTGGGGTGGACGACGCCCTCGTCGAGCAGCTGCTCGAGCCGCACGAGCGCCGCCTCGGCGGTCTTGATCCGGGCCTTGGCCTCCTCCCGCTCGGCGCCGCCGTCGTCGCTCACGCGAAGGACGCGGATCAGGCCGGGAAGAGTCAGCCCCTGGAGCACGAGCGTGGCCACGATCACACCGAACGTGAGGAAGACGATCAGGTCGCGCTCCGGGAAGTCACCCGGGAGCGCCAGGGCGGCGACGAGCGACACCGCGCCGCGGATCCCCGCCCAGGAGATGACGGCCGGGTACTGCCAGGGCGGATACGGATCGTTCTCGCGGATCGACCGGAACGCCCACCGCGGCACGTAGGTGAAGACCGGCACGAGCACGATCCGCGTCACGATCACCGCGGCCGACACGAGCACGGCGTAGCCCACGAGCGTCGCGGTCGGCGTCCCGGAGAGCGTGTCGACAATGGATCCCAGCTGGAGCCCGACGAGGCCGAACACGAGCGCGTTCACCAGGAAGACCAGGATCTCCCAGAAGGCGTCGCCGGTGAGGCGGGTGCGCTCGTTCGTGAGCTCCGGCGTGTGCCAGCCCATGTACACGCCGATCGTCACGGCCGCGAGAACGCCGGACACGCCCATCGCGATCGCGGGCAGGTAGGCGAAGTATCCGGAGAGAACCGCGATCGCCACCTCGATCGGCGGGTCGTCGAGCCGCCGGCGGATCTGGCGCACCACCCATCCGACCGCCAGCCCGACAGCGATCCCGCCGGCCACGTCGACGACCATGCGCGCCGACGCGTCAAGGAGCGAGAACGACCCGCCCACGACCGCGGCCCCGACCGCGGTCCGGTACAGCACGAGGGCGGTGCCGTCGTTCAGCAGGCTCTCGCCCTCGATGATCGAGACGATCCGCCGCGGCGCGCCGACGCGGGACGCGATCTCGGTTGCCGCCAGAGCGTCGGTGGGCGAGACGATCGCCCCGAGCGTGAACGCGGCGGCCCACGGCAGCCCGATCCAGGCGTGGGCGACGACGGCGACGCTCGCCATCGTGGCTCCGACGAGCCCGAACGCCAGAAAGGCGATCGGCCGCCGGTTCGTGCGCAGGTCGCGAAGCGACGTGAAGAACGCCCCGGAGTAGAGGAGGGGCGGCAGCACGGCCACGAGGACGATGTCCGGCGCCAGGACGACGTGCGGCAAGCCCGGGACGAAGCCCAGGACGATGCCGCCGAAGACGAGCAGGATCGGAACCGGCAGGCGCAGCACCGGGGCGAGCACCAGCAGGCCGCCGAGGGCGGCAAGGATGCCGAGGAGCTGGAGATCCTGCTCTGCGCCGAACTGCATCCGCGAGTCCTACCAGGATCGGCGGCGACTGCGACCTGCGACCCGGCCGCACCGGCAAGATCCCTGCCGATGGCAGGACTCGTCCTCGGACCGCTTCTTCGGTACGTCGGCCGCACCACGGCGACGGTGTGGGCCGAGACCGACGCCGCGTGCGAGGTCGAGGTGCTCGGGCAGTCCGCGCGGACGTTCGAGGTCTCGGGGCACCATTACGCGCTCGTGCCGCTCACCGGCCTGCCGGAGGGCGCCGTGCTCGAGTACGAGGTGCGCCTGGACGGCGAGCCGGTCTGGCCGCCGCCGGACAGCGGCCGTCCGCCGAGCACGATCCACACCCGCGAGGGCGAGGATCGCGCCCGGCTCGTCTTCGGCTCGTGCCGCGTCGGCGCGCCTCAGCGGGAGCCCTACACCCGGCCTCCGAGCGAGGAGCACGGGTTCGGTGTGGACGCGCTCTGGGCCTACTCGGCCCGGCTCCAGGACGGGCTCGAGCCCTGGCCGGACGGGCTCCTGCTCTGCGGCGACCAGGTGTACGCCGACGAGGTCTCTCCCGAGACGCTCGAGTTCATCCGCTCGCGGCGCGACACCTCGCAGCCGCCGGGCGAGCAGATCGCCGACTTCGAGGAGTACACCCGCCTCTACCGTGAGGCCTGGAGCGACCCCGATATCCGCTGGCTCCTCTCCACGGTCCCCAGCCTCATGGTGTTCGACGATCACGACGTGATCGACGACTGGAACATCTCCTGGCAGTGGCTCACGGACATCCGCTCCCAGCCGTGGTGGCAGGCCCGGATCACCGGCGCCTACATGGCCTACTGGCTCTACCAGCACCTGGGGAACCTCTCACCGCCGGAGCTCGACGAGGATCCGATGTACCGCACGGCCGTCGCAGCGGCCGGTGACGTCCGGCTGGAGCTCCAGCGGTTCGCCGAGGCCGCCGATCGCGAGTCCGCATCGACGCAGTGGGCCTGCCGGCGCGACTTCGGCCGCTCGCGGGTGCTGGTCGTCGACTCGCGGGCCGCCCGCGTCCTCGCCGACGGCCACCGCGACATGGTCGACGAGGGCGAGTGGGCCTGGATCGTCGACCGAAGCCACGAGACGCTCGACCACCTCGTGATCGTGAGCACGCTGCCGGTGTTCCTCGCGCCCGGCGTGCACTACCTGGAGGGCTGGAACGAGGCCGTGTGCGCGGGTGCGTGGGGGCGTCCCGCAGCGTGGCTCGGCGAGCGGCTGCGGCGGGCGCTCGACCTCGAGCACTGGGCTGCGTTTCAGGCCTCGTTCACCGCGATGGTCGACCTGCTGCGTGCGGTCGCCACCGGCGCGACGACCGGCAGCCCGCCGGCGTCGATCACGCTCGTGGGCGGCGACATCCACAACGCGTACATCGCCGAGGTGTCGCTCGGCCGCCGCGACGACGCGCAGAGCCGCGTGCACCAGCTCGTGTGCTCACCGTTTCGAAACCCGCTCTCGCCGATGCAGCGGCGGCTGGTGCGGTTCATGAGCACGCCGCTTGCAGCGGGCGTCATGCGCCGCGTCGCGGGCCTGGCCGGCGTCGAGCCGCCGACCGTCCGGTGGCGATATCGCGCCGGGCCGACCTTCCACAACTCCATCGGGATCGTTGAGCTCGACGGCCGCCACGCCGAGGCGACGATCTACCGCTCCGACGAGGGCGAGCCCTCCGAGGCGCTGCGGTCGCTCCATACGCGCGTGCTGGCAGAGGGCCGCCGCTCCGGGGCCGGCTGAGCCGCCGCCTCCGCCGGCGCGCCGAACCTCACGAGCCAGCCGCCGAACGCGGCCGTGCACAGCGCGAACCAGCCCCAGCCGAGGGCGAGTCCGGCGATCACGTCGGACAGCCAATGCAGGTCGAGGAGCACCCGGCTGCACGCGACGGCCACGGCGATGCCCACCGCGAGCCCGGCGAGCGCCGCCTTCGCGGCGTGCGTCCGGCGTCGCCCGGCGAGCAGCGCGAGGGCCGCGAAGAACGCGGCGGCCGTCGAGGAGTGGCCGCTCGGGAACGACGGCCCCAGGGTCGCGGCGACGGGCTCGATCGCCGGCCGCGCCCTGTCGACGACGCCCTTCACGGTGTTGGTCACGAGCGAGTCGCCGAGCGTGACGACCGCGAGGTAGACGGGGATCCAGCGGCTCGGGACGCGGACCACCTCGACCGCGCCGACGACGACCGCGAGCGCGATGACCCACTCGGTCGACGCCAGGTTCGTCACCTCGGCGAGGATGCGGTGCGTCGCGGCGGTGTGGTGATCCTGGGCCCAGCGGGCCGCCGAGCGGTCGAGCCGGACCAGCGCGTCATTCTGGCGCACGAGGAGCGCGAGCACGCCCACGACGCACCCGGTGAGGGCGGTCGCGGCGAGCGCCAGCGTCAGCGCGAGACCGGTCGCCACCTCCGCGTCGAGCCGGCTTCGGACGAGACGCGCGAGGCCGGTGTGCTCGCGGACCTCGCGTGCGACGGCGGCTCCCGGACTGCGCCCCCACCATGTGTTGAGCGCGGCCGCCGCGGCGCGCCAGGCCACGAGGCCGGCGGCCGCCGAGACGATGAGAAGTGCGATGACCGGCACGCGAAAGAGTTTGCCCGTACGGCATGGAGGGAAAACTGCAACCGTCGTGACTGTCCACCAACAGGCAGCGCGGGCGGATGCCCGCGCCCAGTCGCCGGAACGTCGTGGCGGCCCCCGGTCGCTTCTCGATCCCCGCGGCGCGTCCGCCCGTATCGGCAGCCGGATGGCCGGCCACCCGGTCTGGGCCTTCCTCGTGACGACGATCGTCGGGTTCATCATCCTCGCCGCAGCCGCCGTGGCCGCCGGGTGGGCGCTCCAGCACTACGCGCTTCCGGAGAACGGCTTCGGCCACCGGGACGAGCATGTGAACGTCTGGCTCGCGAACCACCGCACGCCGTTTCGCACCGACCTCTCCTTCTGGCTCTCCGGAATCGGCGACGTCTACGCGATCCCGGCGCTCGTCGCGCTGACCGTGCTCGTCGCGGCCGTCCGGCGCAAGTGGCGCGCGGCGGCGTTCATCGTCACGGCGATCGCCGTGGAAGCGGCCACCTACCGGGTCGCCACGCTTGCGATCGACCGGCAGCGCCCGCACGTCCGCCGCCTCGACAACCTGCCGGTGAACGACAGCTTCTACTCGGGCCACACAGCCGCCTCGGTCTCGGTCTACTGCGGGATCGCCCTCCTCCTGACGGCGTGGGTGCGCTCCACGGCGCTTCGGATCGTGATCTGGCTCGTGGCAATCGCTATCCCGCTTCTCGTCGCGCTGGCGCGGATGTACCGCGGGATGCACCACCCGACGGATGTGACCGCGGGCCTGCTCATCGGCATCGGCTGCCTTGCGGTGGCGCTCACCGCGGCGCGTGCTGCGGGCGCCGCTCGCGAGGACGGCCGGGCGTGACCAGGGTCGCGGTCGTCGCGCATAGCGGAAAGACGGTCGGCGGCGGGCTGCCCGAGCTCCGCCGAGCGCTCGCCCGCCACGGCGTGCCGGATCCGCTGTGGGCCGAGGTGCCGAAGAGCCGTAAGGCCCCGAAGCAGGTGAAGCGGCTCAGGAAGCTCGGCGCCGAGCACTTCGTCGTCTGGGGCGGCGACGGCATGGCCCAGCGATGCATCGACACGCTCGCCGGCACCGGGTGCACGATGGCGATCGTCCCTGCCGGGACGGCCAACCTGCTCGCGTCCAACCTCGGCATCCCCGGCGACATCGAGTCAGCCGTGGTGACTGGGCTTCACGGTGTGGATCGGCGGATCGACGTCGCGACCATGAACGGCGAGCGGTTCGCGGTCATGGCGGGCGCCGGGTTCGACGCCCGCATGATCGGCGGTGCCGACGGGGCGCTCAAGGATCGGCTCGGGCGGGCGGCCTACCTCTGGACGGGTGCGAAGAGCATGCGCACGCCGGCGTTCGAGGCGCGCATCAAGGTCGAGGGGGCGCCGTGGTACGAGGGCCCGGCGAGCTGCATCCTGGCCGGAAACGTGGGGGCGCTCTTCGCGGGCGTCGAGGTGTTCGAGGACGCGACACCCGACGACGGCCGGCTCGACCTGGCGGTCATCACCGCGGACGGCCTGGCCGAGTGGACGCGGACCGTCGCGCGCACGGTCGCGGGCCGGCCTGAGCGCTCGCCGTTCTTCCGCGTCACCCAGGCCCGCAAGGCCAAGGTCAAGCTGAGCCGCAAGGTCCCGTACGAGCTCGACGGCGGCGCCCGCACGAAGGTCAAGTCGTATCGCCTCGGCATCGAGCCGGGCGCGATCACCGTGAAGGTCCCGAGACCGGCAAATGGCGATGGAGGGGAGCGACCATGAACACGATGTCCGCAGAAACGCGAGCCGAGGGCCGGCGCGCCGTGCACAGCCCGGCATTCGAGCTCCTGGCGCGGATCGGCTTCGTCGCCCGCGGCGTCATCTACGCCACCATCGGGCTCCTGGCGATCCAGGTCGCGATCCACTCGTCGAACGAGAAGACGAACCAGCGCGGCGCGATGCAGACGATCGAGAAGCAGCCGTTCGGGCATGCCCTGCTCATCGTCGTGGCGATCGGCCTCGGCGGATATGCGCTGTGGCGCTTCGCCCAGGCCGCCTACGGGCACGGCCCCGAGGGCGGCGGCGACAGTTCCACCAGCGGCCGGATCGTGGCGCTGTCGAGCGGCATCGCCTACGCGGCCATGTGCGCGCTCGCGATCGCGGTGCTCATGGGCACGTCGAGCTCATCCGGGAACGCGCACTCGTCCACCGCCGGCGTCCTGGCCTGGCCCGGCGGGCAGTGGATCGTCGGCGCGGCCGGCCTGATCTTCATCGGCGTCGCCGCCTATCAGGGATACAAGGGCGTCACGCGCAAGTTCCTCGAGGAGGACAAGACCGAGAAGATGGGCCCGACGGCGCGCACGTGGATCACGGCGATCGGCGTGGTCGGGCACCTCGCACGGATGGTGGCGTTCGGGCTGATCGGCATCTTCATCGTGAAGGCCGCGATCGACTACGCGCCCAAGAAGGCGGTCGGTCTCGACGGCGCCCTGGCGAAGCTCGCCCACCAGACGTACGGCACGGTGCTGCTCCTGATCGTCGCCGCCGGCCTGGTCGCGTTCGGCATCTACTCGATCGCCGACGCCCGCTACCGGCGCGTCTGACGCTCCCGCGCATGACATAGCGTTCCGGCGTGCCGCCGACCAACGCGGAGATCGCCTCGGCCCTCGACGAGTACGCCGCGCTGCTCGAGCTGGCCGAGGCGAACGCGTACGCCACCCGCGCCTACCGGCGCGCAGCCGACCTGATCCGGTCGACGCCGGGGCCGGTCGCCGACCTGGTGCGGGAGGGCCGGGTGCGCAGCCTGCGGGGCATCGGCGAGAGCATCGAGACGCGGCTGCGCGAGCTGGTCGAGACCGGGCGGATCGCGGAGGTCGAGGAGCTGCGGGCCGCC
>DATAEI010000128.1:0-3780 GCA_036258075.1 Gaiellales bacterium | reverse complement strand
GGTGGAGAGAGCTTCTCGGTCCACCCCGCGAACCACCATCCGGCCGCGAAGCAGCGCCTCGCCCGAGCGATGCTCAAAGCGGCGCAGGCCGGCACGTTCCAGGCTCCACCGAAGGGCTCCCACTACTCCTGGCCGGTCGAGTGTCGAGTCGATAGCGCTCACGGCTTCCACGGCCAGCCGATCTACCTGTGCAAGATCTCGATCAGCAAGCAGGACTCCGGCCACCTCTATGAGTGGGGCGCCTGGTATCGCGGCTCGCTCCATACCCATAACACCGACCCGAGTCTGATCAGGACGATCACCGGGCCGTTCGACCCGCCGTTCTAACGATGAAGCCTGATCTGCTCAGACCCAGAACCCGACTCGCAATCCACGCCGCCGCCTCCGGTACACTCTGGCTGTGGAATCGGGTCTTGGATCCCTGCTCACGGCGATGGTCACGCCGTTTGCGGCCGACGGATCCCTGAACCTCGACTCCGCCCGCAGGCTCTCCCACCACCTGATCGAGACCGGCTCCGACGGCATCGTCGTCTGCGGCACGACCGGCGAGGGGCCGACCGTGACCGACCGCGAGAAGCTCGACCTGTTCGAGGCCGTGGTCACCGAGGTCGGCGGCGCGGCCACGGTGATCGCCAACACGGGGACGTACGACACGCACCATTCCGTGGCGCTCACCCGCTCGGCGCTCGCGACGGGGGTCGACGGCTTCCTCGTCGTAACGCCGTATTACTCGAAGCCGCCCCGGGCGGGCATCGTGGCGCACTTCCGGGCCATCGCCGAGGCCGCCGACGGCCGGCCGGTGATCGTCTACAACATCCCGCAGCGGGTCGTCGTGAACCTGGAGCCCGACGTGCTGCGTGAGCTCGGCCGGATCCCGAACGTGGTCGCGGTCAAGCAGGCCACCGCCGATCTCGACCAGGCGCGCCGGATCGTCGAGGACTCCGGCCTCATCCTGTTCGCCGGGAACGACGACCTCGTGATGCCGTTCCTCGAGCTCGGCGGCGCGGGCGGCATCTGCGTCGCCTCCCACGTCGCCGGCCGCGAGATCCGGCACATGATCGACCTTGCGCACCAGGGCGACATCGCGGGTGCGCGAGCCGCCGACGAGTCGCTGCACGGCCTCTACGCAGGGCTCGCGGTCACCACCAACCCGATCCCCGTCAAGGCGGCGCTGAACCTCCTCGGGCACGACGTCGGCGGTCTGCGGCTGCCGCTCGTCGAGGCCGACGCGGGCGAGACCCAGGCCGTGGCCGCGGCGCTCGAGGCCTCCGGCATCCTGGCGAAGGCGTAAGGAATGCCCGGCCCCGTCAGGATCACCCCGCTCGGCGGGCTGGGCGAGGTCGGAAAGAACATGACCGCCTTCGAGTACGGCGGGCGCATGATCCTGATCGATGCCGGCCTCTCGTTCCCGCGCTCGGAGCTGCTCGGGATCGACCTCGTGCTGCCCGACTTCTCGTACGTCGCCGAGAACGCCGACAGGCTCGATGCGGTCATCCTGACCCACGGCCATGAGGATCACATCGGCGCGCTCCCGTATCTCTTCCGCGAGATCGGGACGAACGCCGAGGTGTGGGGCACGCGGCTCACGCTCGGGCTCGTGAAGTCGAAGCTCGACGAGCACGGCCTGCTCGTCCATTCCGAGCTCGTCGAGATCAACCCCGAAGGCGGCCGCACCCAGGTCGGCCCCTTCGAGGCCGAGTTCGTGCGCGTCACCCACTCGGTGCCGGACGCCGTGGCGGTCGTGCTCCACACCGCGCACGGCCCGATCGTCCACACGGGCGACTTCAAGCTCGACGAGACGCCGATCGACGGCCGCACGACCGACCTCGACCGCCTGCGCGAGCTGGGGGATGCGGGCGTCGCCCTGCTCCTCGCCGACTCGACGAACGCCGAGCGACCCGGCCGGACGCCGTCCGAGCGCACCGTGGGCTCGGCGCTCCGCGACATCGTGCGCACGGCGCGAGGGCGCGTGATCGTCACGTCGTTCGCCTCGCACATCCACCGCATCCAGCAGGTGATCGACGCCGCGGCGGCGGGCGGGCGGGTCGTGTCGGTCATCGGCCGGTCGATGAACCGCAACCTGAACATCGCCCGCAACCTGGGCTACGCCACCGTTCCGGATGACCTGCTTGTGAAGCCGCGCCGGCTCGAGGAGTTCATGCCCCACGAGACGCTCATCATCTGCACCGGCAGCCAGGGCGAGCCGCGCTCGGCGCTCACCCGGATCGCGTTCGGCGACCATCCGGCCGTCCAGATCAACTCGATGGACACCGTGGTCGTGTCGGCGCGGGCGATCCCCGGGAACGAGGTGAAGGTGCACGAGACCGTGAACAGGCTCTGCCGGCTCGGCGCCACGGTCCTCACCGAGGACACCACGTACGTGAACGCCTCAGGGCACGCCGCCGCCGATGACCTCGCGACCATGGTGGAGACCGTCCGGCCGCGCGCGTTCATGCCGATCCACGGCGAGTACCGCATGCTCCAGGCACACGTCCGGATCGCCGAGCAGGCCGGCGTGCCGGCGCACGCGACGCGCATCGCCGAGAACGGCACGGTGCTCGAGCTCGACGCCGACGGCCTTTCGGTGGTCGGCCAGGTCGAGGCCGGAACGACGCTGGTCGACGGCATGAACGTCGGCTCCGTGCGCGACGTGGTGCTGCGTGACCGCCGCCACCTCGCCTCCGACGGCGTCCTGATCGTCGTCGCCACCATCGCGGCAGACACCGCCGAGCCGATCGCGGAGCCCGAGGTGATCGCGCGCGGCTTCATCGAGCCGTCCGACGACGGGAACGAGCTGCTCGACCAGGCCCGCGAAGCCGTGGAGCGCGTCCTGGCCGAGTGCCAGGCCCACCGCACCACCGAGGTGCACCTCGTGCAGCAGGAGCTCCACGATGCGCTCGCCGAGCTCGTCTCCCACGTCACCGGCAAGCGGCCGATGGTCCTGCCTGTGGTCGTGGAGGTCTAGGGCCTGCTCAACGCGGACGCGGTCGCGCGCCTCCACGCGCACGCCGGCGCTCGGATCGCCGCGGGCGACACGCCCGGCCTCGCCGTCGCCGTGACCGAGCGCGGCGGCGCCGAGTCCGTGCTCGCCGTGGGCCATGCCGATCTGGCCGGGACGCCGCTTCTGCCCGGCCACGCCTTCCAGATCGGCTCGATCTCGAAGTCGTTCGCGGTCATCTGCGCGCTCCAGCTCGAGGCGGAGGGCGCGCTCTCGCTCGACGACCCCGTGACGACGTACCTGCCGTGGTTTCGCGTCGGCGGCAGCCGCGGCGCGATCACGCTGCGGCACCTGATGATGCACCGGTCGGGCCTCCCGATGGGAACGGCCCCCGGGCCCTCGTCGCTTGCCCTGGTCGCCGAGCTTGCCGGCGCCGAAACGGAGTGGGAGCCCGGCGAGCGGTTCTGGTACTCGAACATCGGCTACGACACGCTCGGGTTCGTGCTCGAGGCGTGCGCACGGCTCCCGTTTCCCGAGCTCGTGCGCATGCGGGTCTTCGAGCCGCTGGGCATGGGCGCGTCGGTCGCCCAGATCGCCGCCGAGGACCGGCGCCGGCTCGCCGACGGGCACCAGGGCCTGCACCCCGACATCCCGTGGCATCCGCGCTTCGGCCTCGCGACGGCGCCGTTCGCGCCCTCGGAGGGCGCGTCCGGCAGCATCGTCTCGACCGCCGCCGACATGGCCCGCTACGTCCGCCACCTCCTCGCGCGCGGCCCGGCCGGCTTCGACCGCATGCTCGACGGCGTCCCCGACGACGAGGGCACCCCGTACGGCCTCGGCCT
>DATAEI010000127.1:0-20753 GCA_036258075.1 Gaiellales bacterium | reverse complement strand
GAGGCAGTCGGGGCACGGGCGCAGGAGCGGATGCTCAACCGCCGGCCCGGCGCAGCGCCCGCAGGCCGGGCACTGGTAGGCCGCGAGCATCACCCGGTCGGAGCGGACGGCGCCGCGGTCGCGCAGGATCACCCACGCGCGCTCGCCGTCGCGCTCCGTCCCGGCGACCACCTCCACCTCGCCGTCATACGGCCACACCCGGACGAGGTCGCCGGCGCGCAGGCCGGTGCGACGGTCGACCGGTGCCGGAACAGGGTCGGCGGCCCTCGGTGCGGCCTGCTCGGGCGCGAGCACCGGCCCGGCCTGCCCGGGCCATTCGCGGCCCGACTCGATCCACTCGGCGATCAGGTCACGCGCGCTGTTCAGCGCCCGGGAGAGGACGTTTGCGGCCTCGCTGCGCGCGTCGGAGTCCTGGTGGAGGTCCGGGTGGGCCTGCACCATCCGCGCCCGGTAGGCGGCCTGGAGCTGGGCGGCGGTGACCGGCGGCTCCAGGCCGAGCAGCCACAGCGCCCGGGCGCAGTCGCGCGGCGTCGAGCGGCGGGCCATCGGCCTACTGGCGCCGGCGGGGCAGGTCGAGGAACGGCAGATCGACGACCGTGGCCGCGACCCGGCCGCGCTCGCCCTCCACCGACCACTCGACCTCGAGCGACGTCCCCGGATCGGAGTGGCGCGGGCCGACCGAGGCCAGCGCCACCATCTTCTTGAGGAGCGGCGACCAGCACGTGCTCGTCGCCCGGCCGACCTGGCCGCGGCGGCTGAAGACCGGCACCGGGTCGCGCGAGACGGTCGCCTCGACCGCGGGCGGGAGGTCGTGCTTGGCGAACGCGCGCTCGATCCCGAGCCAGTCGAGCTCGAGGCCGACGAGCCGTCGCGGCGGCCCGCCGCGCGCCCGCTCGCGCAGGAGCGCCCGGCGGCCGACGAAGTGCCGCTTCTCGAAGTTCACGAGCCGGCCGAGCCCGATCTCGAACGGCGAGTACTCGTGATCTGCGGTCACGGCGCGCATGACGCTCGTGTAGTCGACCTCGATCAGGATCAGGCCGGCCTCGACCCGAACCACATCGAGCGCGCGCAGCCCGGCCGGCCGGATCCCGTGCTGCTCGCCGGCGGCGAAGAGGGCGTCCCAGACGTCCACGGCCGCCGTCGCCGGAATCCAGAGCTCGTATCCAAGGTCACCGGTGTATCCGGTGCGGCTGACGTCGACCTCGGTGCCGGCGATCGAGCACGATCGCCGCCGGAAGTAGCGCAGGCTCCCCCACTCCTCGCCGGTCACCGCCTCCAGCACCGCCCGGGAGCGGGGCCCCTGGAGCGCGAGCGCCGCCACGGCGTCGGTCACGTCCTCGATGTCGACGTCCAGGCCCGCGGCGTTCATGCCGAGCCAGCGGTACTGGGGGTCGGCGGCCGTCCAGCGCCAGCGGGTGTCGTCGAGGCGGGCAACCGTGCCGTCGTCGATCACCTTTCCGGCCTCGTCGCACCACGGCGTGTAGGCCACCTGGCCGACCTCGAGCCTGGTCGCGTCACGCGTGATGACGCGGTCGACGAGCCGCCCGGAGTCGGGGCCCGACACGATGTACTTGTAGAGAGGCGACACGTCGAACACGCCGGCCGCCTCGCGGACGGCGGTGTACTCGATGTCGTGCGAGTCGGCGTAGCCGGCCGCCGACAGGGAGGTCGCCCACTCCGACCACGCCTGCTTGGCGTTCAGTTCGGCGGTGCGCGGATGGAACGGCGAGAGGGCGGTCATCGGCCAGCAGCGTACCTGGATGTGGGGCATCGCAGGGAGGCCCTATATATCGAGTCATATTGGGTCGACCGAGGACGCCGCGCGTGCAAAGAGTCGCGGCCGCAACCCCACGGAGCGGCGACCGCCGAACCCACGATCGTGCGGCCAGGCGCGCGGGAACCCGGCATCAATCATCTAGCATCGCGCCGCGATGGAGCGCTACGACGCGATCGTCATCGGGGGCGGTCACAACGGACTCGTCTGCGCCGCGTACCTGGCCAGGGCCGGGCTGCGGGTCGTCGTGCTGGAGCGGCGCGACGTGCTGGGCGGGGCGGCCGTCACCGAGGAGATCGTGCCGGGGTTCCGGTTCAGCGTGGCGTCGTACGTCGTGTCGCTGCTTCGCCCCGAGATCGTGCGCGACCTCGAGCTCCCGCGCCACGGGCTCGCGATCCTGCCGCTCGACGGCACGCTGACGCCCCTCGACGACGACTACCTGTGGCGCGTGAACGACCACGGCCGCACCGTGCGCGAGCTGCGCCGCTGGTCACTGAACGACGCCGAGGCCTACGAGGAGTACAGCATCCTCATGGCCCAGATGGCGCGCTTCATCAAGCCGATCCTCTCGGCAGTGCCCGCGGACCAGGGCCGGATCCGCCCGAACGAGTGGGTCTCGCTGGCGCCGCTCGCGCGCCGCTTCGCCGCCCTTCCGCGGCGGCTGCGCGACACGTTCATCCAGCTCATGACGATGAGCGCTGCCGACTTCCTCGACCAGTGGTTCGAGACCGATCCGCTGAAGGCGACGATGTCGGCCTCAGGCGTCATCGGCACCTTCCAGGGGATCCGCTCGCCGGGCACGGCCTACGTCCTCCTTCACCACTACATGGGCGAGATCGACGGCGCCTTCCGCGCGTGGGGCATCCCGCGGGGAGGTACCGGCGGCGTCAGCCTCTCCATCGCCTCGGCGGCCAGGGCGCAGGGGGCGGAGATCCGCATGGAGGCGACGGTGGCGTCCATCGACGTCCAGGGCGGCCGCACGACCGGCGTGACGCTGGAGTCGGGCGAGACGATCGCCGCCGATGCCGTGCTCTCGAGCGCCGACCCGCGCGTCACCTTCCTCGACCTCATCGAGCCCGGCGAGCTCGACGGCCAGTTCGTCGAGGACGTGCGCCGCTACCGGTTCCGGGGATCGTCGGGCAAGGTGAACCTGGCTCTCGACGGCCTGCCCGACCTCACGTGCCTCCCCGGCCGCGGCGAGCACCTGCGCGGCGCGATCAGCTTCTCGCCGTCGATCGAATACATGGAGCGGGCCTACGACGACGCGAAGTACGGCCGGTTCTCGCAGCGGCCGTACATCGACGCCATCATCCCCACGCTCGTCGACCCCGCGATGGCGCCGCCCGGGAAGCACGTGATGAGCTGCTTCGTGCAGTACGCGCCCTACCACCTGGCAGACGGCGCGCTCTGGGACGACGCACACCGGCAGGCCTTCCGCGACACGGTGATCGACACGCTGGCCGAGCGGGCGCCGAACATCCGCGAACTGATCGTCGGCGAGCAGGTGCTCACGCCGCTCGACATCGAGCAGCGGATCGGCCTCTCCGAGGGGAACATCTTCCAGGGCGAGCTGTCGCTCGAGCAGCTCTTCTTCAACCGGCCGGTGCCGGGATGGGCGCGCTACCGCACGCCGGTGCACGGCCTGTGGATGTGCGGGTCGGCCGCGCACCCGGGCGGCGGCCTCATGGGCGCGCCCGGCCGGATCGCCGCGCTCGAGCACCTGAAGTCGCGGAGCAGCCGGTGAGGTACGACGCCATCGTCGCCGGCGGCGGCCACAACGGCCTGGTCTGCGCGGCGGTGCTCGCGCGCGCAGGAAGGCGTGTGGTCGTCCTCGAGCGGCGCGAGCGCACCGGCGGCATCCTCGACGGCGTGGTGTCGACCGTCGGCCGGCTGCGGCCGGCGCTGGTCGCCGAGCTCGACCTGGAGCGCCACGGGCTCGAGCTCGTTCGCCCTGAGGTGCGGATGCTCGCCCTGCGCGACGACGGCCCGCCCATCCCGTTCTTCGCCGACCCGGCCCGGACGGCCGAGAGCCTCGCGTCGGTCTCGGCCGCCGACGCGGAGGCGTATCCGCGCTTCGATGCGCACGTGCGCGTGATCGCCCGTTTCCTCGGCGAGCTGGCCGAGGTCACGCCGCCCCGGCTCGATGCGGGCGCGCTGGGCGACTGGCAGGCGGGGCTGCGGCTCGTCCGGGCCTACCGGCGCCTCAGCGCGCGCTCGGCCCGCGAGCTGACCAGGGCGCTGCCGATGGCCTCGGCCGATTTCGTCGGCGAGTGGTTCGCCACCGACGCCGTGCGCGGCGCCGTCGCCGCGCGGGGATCGCTCTTCACCGCCATGGGGCCGTGGTCGGCGGGGACGGCGGCCGTGCTCCTGGCCGACTCGGCGGGGAACGACGGCGGCGCCGCCGGGCAGACGGCGTTCGCGCGTGGCGGCCCGCAGGCGCTCGCGGCCGCGCTTGAGGCGGCGGCCCGTGCGGCGGGTGCCGAGGTCCGCACCGGCGCGGCCGTCGAGCGGCTGCTCGTCCGGGGCGGGAACGTCCGCGGAGTCGCGCTCGCGTCGGGCGAGGAGATCGAGGCTCCCGTCGTGGCCTGCGGCGTCGATCCGAAGACCGTCCTCACGCGCTGGCTCGACCCCGAGGAGGCCGGCCCCCGGCTGCGCTGGCGGGCCGGCAACATCCGCACACCCGGCGCGACCGCCGTCGTGGACCTCACCCTCTCCGCCGAGCCGGAGTTCGCCGGGGTCGACGATCCCGCCCTCCTGGGCGGCCGGATCGTCGTCGCGCCCGGGATCGACCACGTCGAGCGGGCCTTCGACTGCTGGAAGTACGGTCAGCCGAGCGAGCGGCCGTACCTCGAGGCGACGCTCGCCGACGGCCGGCTGCACGTGCTCGCGCAGTGGGTCCCGCACGCGGCCGACCCCGACGCCGTCGGCGACCTGGTCGTCGCCGAGCTCGAGCGGCATGCGCCGGGCATCGGCGAGACCGTCACCGATCGCAGCGTGCTGACGCCGGCCGGCATCGAGCGCGAGCTCGGCATCTCCGGCGGCCACGTCTACCACGCCGAGCCGGGCCTCGACCAGTTTTTCGCCTGGCGGCCGGTGCTCGGCCTCGCCCGCCACCGGCTGGCGGTCGCCGGCCTCTACCTGTGCGGCTCGGGGGCGCACCCCGGCGGCGGGGTCACCGGGGGGCCGGGCCGAAACGCGGCCCGCGAGATCCTCGCCGACTAGCTCGGTGATCTACGCGGCCTGCGCGTGCGGGGCGAGTCCCAGCGCGCCCACGAGCCCGGGCGCATCGAGCAGCACGATCAGGCGGTCGCCGACCTTGGCGATGCCGTCCAGGTAGCTCTCCCGCGACCCGGCATCGGGCTCGATCTGCTCCTCGGTGACGGTCATCACCTCGTTGACACCGTCGACGATCAGGCCGGCCGGGCCGGCGGCGGACTCGACAACGACGATCTCGCAGTCCTCGTCGGCGATCGGCGCGGCGTCGACACCGAGCTGGAGCTTCAGGTCGCAGACGGGGATGATCCGACCGCGCAGGTTGATCACGCCGCGCATCGATGCGTGGGGGTTGGGGATGCTGCGCGGCTCCGAGAAGCGGATGATCTCCTGCACCTGCGTGATGGGCAGGCCGTACTCCTCGTCGCCGAGCGCAAAGACGACCAGCTGCATTTGGGCACCTCCGTGTGCTCGATCGGGCGCGTCGTGCGCACCCTGGTAATCGCTTCCAGAGACTGGAAATTGAGGCTCAGGAGGCGGGAGCGCCCGTGAGCACTGCACGGATCGCGGCGGCGAGCTCGGCCTGGTCGAACGGCTTCGGCAGGAAGTCGTCGTCCGCGCCGAGCTCGTGCCCCTCGACCATCCCCGCGGCGTAGCCGGACGTGAAGAGCGCACGGATGCCGGGCCGCAGGCCGCGGAGCCGGTCGACCAGCTCCTTGCCGCCCATCCCCGGCATGACGAGGTCGGTGACGACGAGGTCGATCCGGCCGGCGTGGGCGGCGGCCGCCGCCAGCGCCTCTCCGCCGTTCGCCGCGGCGATCACCGTGTAGCCCTGCTTCTCGAGCACCGCGTGGACGAGCGTGCGCACCTGGTCGTGATCCTCCACCAGAAGGAGCGTCGCCGGGGCGGCTGCGGCTCGCTCGCCCGCCGGCCGGGGCGGCGGCGCCGCCCCCGCCACGCCGTGCCGAGGCAGGTAGACCCGGAACGTGGTGCCCCGCCCGGGCTCCGAGTAGACCCAGACCGAGCCGCCGCTCTGCTTGACGACGCCGTACACCGTCGAGAGGCCGAGGCCTGTGCCCTTCCCCGGCTCCTTGGTCGTGAAGAAGGGCTCGAAGATCCGCTCCCGGGTGGCGTCGTCCATGCCCGCGCCGGTGTCGGAGACCGCGAGCACGACGTAGCTTCCGGGCTCGAGCTCGAGCCGCGCCTCGGTGAGCCGCTCGTCGAGGAGCTTGGCCGAGGTCTCGATGCACAGACGGCCGCCGCGCGGCATCGCGTCGCGGGCGTTCAGGACGAGGTTCATCACGACCTGGCGGAGCTGCGCCGGGTCGGCGCGCACGGCGCCGAGGCCCGGCCGCAGGTCGGCGGAGAGCTCGATGTCCTCGCCGATCAGCCGCCCCAGCATCGGCACGAGGCCGGCGACGACGTCGCTCACGTCGAGCTCGACCGGGTGCAGGACCTGGCGGCGGCTGAACGCCAGCAGCTGGCGGGTGAGCTCGCTCGCCTGCTCGGACGCCCTGCGCACCTCGTCGACGCTGTGCCGGGCACCGGCATCCTCCAGCTGCTCCATGAGCAGCTCGGCGTGCCCCGAGATGACGAGTGCCAGGTTGTTGAAGTCATGGGCGACGCCGCCCGCGAGCTGGCCGATGGCCTCCATCTTCTGGGCCTGGAGGAGCTGGTGCTCGAGCGCGCGCCGCTCCGAGACGTCGATCGCCATCACGACCTCGCCGCGGCGGCCGCCGAACACGATCGTGTGCGAGCTGATCTCGACCTCGAAGACCGTCCCGTCGCGCCGGCGGTGGTGCCAGGGGCCGGAGCGGTTCGCGCCCTCGGCGACGTTCCCGACCGCCTCGAGCATCGCCGGCACCTCGTCCTGCGGGCGGATGTCGGCGATCGTCATCGAGGCGAGCTCCTGGCGCGAGTAGCCGTACTGGCTGACGGTCGCCGAGTTCACGGCCAAAAACCGGAGCGTCTCCAGGTCGTAGACCCACACAGGGTTCGGGTGCAGGTCGAAGAGCGTGCGGTACTCCTCCTCGGAGCGGCTCAGCTGGTCGAGGAGCGCCTGCTCGGCGTCCTTGCGGTGGGTGATGTCGACGATCACGCCGTGCAGATGGCGGCCGCCGTCCGGCGCGACGACGGCGCGCACGGAGTTCATGACCCAAAGGACGCCGCCGCCGGCGCATGCGAGGCGATACTCGAGGTTCTCGCGCTGTCCATCCGCGAGCCGATCGAGCGTCCTCGTGACCCGCTCCCGATCGACCGGCTCGATGAGCGCGGAGGCGAAGTCCGGCGCCTCGAGCCACTCCTCCGCGCTGTGCCCCGTGAGGGCCCGGCAGCCGTGACTCACGTACACCAGCCGGCGCTCGGCGGCGTCGGCTCCCCAGACGACGGCGTTGAGGCCGTCGAGGAGGCCCGCCAGATCGAGCTCTGGCTCACCGGTGCGGGAGGTCACCCATCTCATCGCCGCGTACTGCCCGCCGCTTCCGATGCCCGGCCCGCCATGGCAAAGGCATCGTTGCCACGCCTGGACACATGCTAGCAGCGGGGTTCCGTGCGATCCCGCCCGCTACATCAGGCCGTACTCGGTGTCCATGCCGGCGGTGCGCCAGCCGCTCCACGGCACCTTCACGTCGAGCCGGAAGTAGCGCCAGCCCGAGTCGGGAAGGACGTAGTGGTTCGCGCGGTAGTGGTTGTTGGCTGCCGCCGTGTAGGGGTAGCCGGTGCCGGTCTTGTCGATGATCCCGACGATCTGGTCGGGCGCGGTCAGGATCATCGTGTTGTCGTGGACGGTGCTGTCCGAGGTCGCGTAGGAGCCGTAGGCGGACACCGGCGAGGTCCGGCCGCTCCAGTTGAGCACGATCGCGCCGTTCTTGTTGTCGCCGACCGTGTTCTGCGAGATGTCCGCGACGGGTGAGCTGGCGAGGTAGATCCCCCAGCCGCCGTTTCCGGTGACGGTGTTGCCCGAGATGACGAGCTTGTGGCTCACCTCGACGCGGATCCCGTCGTCCTGGTTGTCGATCGAGCTGTTGTTCTGGATCGTCGAGTCGTAGGTGTCCACGTCGAGCCAGATGCCGTTGCAGGCGTTGTCGTGGAAGACGCTGTCTCGCAGGACGAGCCCGACGGTCCCGACGAACTTCGACCCGCCGGCGGCGACGCACCCGCCGCCCGCGTCGAGGTAGCCGGCGGCGTCGGAGTGCGAGACGTCGACGCCGTCCACGGTCACGTTCGAGCCGCGCGCGTTCAGGCCGTAGCGGCCGTTCCACGCCAGCGCCCCGCCGTCCATCACCGCGCCGTCGCGCAGGTTCACGCCCGAGTCGTGCGCGGCCTTGACGGAGACGTCGTGGAGCGCCCAGCCGGTCGCGCCGGGAAGCATGTGGACGCCGGTCGATGTGAAGAGCTCGAGCCGCAGGTTCCGGATCACGACGTCCGCGGCGGTCGAGCTGAATCCCTCCGTGCCGACGCCGAGCTCGACGTCGTGCCCGGCGGGGTCGTCTCCGAGGATGACCGTGCCGGTGTCGTAGTCGACAAAGTAGGAGCCCGGCCCGACGGCCGAGGCCGGGTCCCCGTAGGTGACGCCGCCGACGCGCACGCCGACCTTGTCGAGGAGCGTCCCGTCGACGGTGGCGTCGTTCGCGTACGGCGACTGCCCGTGCAGGTAGCTCGAGAAGCCCGCGCCCGGCTCGTACGCCGCGGTCGCCGGGACGCCGGAGGCGACCCACGTCGACCCGGTGTGCGTGAAGCCCGAGAGCTGCGTGCCGCCCGTGATGACGACGTCCGGTCCGGTGCCGATGAACTGCTGGCCGTCCCGCGGCTTGATCTGGGACCCGACGCGGTAGGTGCCGGGCGCGATGCAGAACACCGTGCCTGCCGGATTGGCCGCGGCCAGCGCAGCCAGGTCGTCCCCGGGGGAGACCGCGACGCCCGCGCACTGGGCCGGCGGAGCGCACGCGGCCGTCGTCGCCGTCATGGAGACCGGCGGCGAGACGTTGCCGGCCCCATCGACTGCGACGACCGCGAACGTGTACGAGGCGCCGCACTGGAGCGCACCCACCGTGAGGCTCGTCTCGGCGGTGCGGGCGATCTGGACGCCGTCCTGGGAGACGCGGTACTCGGCGACGCGCACATTGTCGGTCGCGGCGTCCCAGGTGAGGCCGAGGCCGGTGCGCGACGGTTCGGACTGAGCGAGGCCGGACGGCGCGGACGGCGGCTGGGTGTCGGGGCATGCGGCGGTGCGGACGACCCGCGACGCCGGCGTCGAGCCCCGTCCTGCATGGTCGATCGCCCTGACCGAGAACGTGTGCGCCGTCCCGCAGCGCAGGCCCGTGACCGAAAACCTGGTCGACCGGGTGCGGCCGATGCGACGCCCGTCCTGGAGCACGCGGTAGCGCGCGATCCTGGCGGTCCCCGTCGGCGCCTTCCATGCGAGCGCGACCGTCGTTCGGGTGACGGCGGTCGGGACGAGGTGCGTCGGCGGCGCCGGCCGGTGCGGCGACGCAAGCGCCCGCACGGCGACGGCCGGACACAGCGCGGCGGCCGCCACGGCGAGGAGCACGAGCACCCAGCGCCAAGTCGAGCGCCTGTCAGATCGATAGTTGCGGGACGTTCAGATCACCTGTCCGAAAAACGCGGGAAGACCTTGATGACATACCGGCGTTGCGGTTTGTCGAGATGACCCCCATCTCGGTATTTCTGTTATCGACATACCCCCCTCGTTCTTGCCTCACCATTCCGGGGCGATACGCTTACCTCGATGTGGCGGCTCGGGTCGGTCCCACCACTCCTGTGCGCGCTCCTCGCGGCATGCGGCGGCTCCTCGCCGCCGAGCTCGCAGCCGCCCCGGACGCAGCCGGTGCCCGACTCGGAGGCCCGCACGCTGCTCCTCCGCGCGTTCCACGCCGCGCGGGCGATCGGCCGGGAGGACGGCGCCTGCGGCCGGTGCTTCCCGACCGACACGAGCGAGATCACCGAGGACATGAACGCGCGCACGGGCGACCAGTACGCCGCGGCGGCGACGGCGTTCGGCGCCCGCATCCCCGGGGTGGTCTACGTCGACACGTCCGGGGCCGGGAGGCTCGCACGCACGCGGATCACGCTCTACTCGCGCACGTCGAACGGAACGATCTGGGAGCTCTCGGCCGGCCGTGGCGCACCCAGCCTCCGCCGCGCGGAATAGCGCTCGATCTGAAGCGCACGAGGGGCCGGATGGGGAGGCTCGCTGCCACGCGGCCGCGACAACCCCGCCCGCTGCTCCGGGAGGGCGAGGCGCGCCGCTAGATGTGGAAGCCGGCGCGCATGCCGTGGGCCGTGGCGGCGCCGCCGAGGCGGCCCGTGAGGCCCAGCATGCACTCGATCGTGCGCAGCATCGAGTAGTGCGTGTACGCGTCCGGAGCGACCGTGCCCGGCGTGACCGACGGCGCGACGACCGTCGTCATGATGTGGTTGCCCGAGCTCGCGTTGTCGGAGTCGTAGGTCACGAAGATCGCGGTCGAGCCGTCCTGGTAGGCGGGCGAGCCGACGATCTTCGGGATCCAGCGGGCGAGCCAGGCGTCGGCGCACGAGAGGCAGCCGCCGTGCGCGTCGTTCGTCGTGTTGGGGACGACGAGCGCGAACTGCGGCAGCGTGCCGGCCTTCAGATCGCTCACGAACGCGCCCGACGTGGTCGTGCCGAGCGGAAGCTGGCGTTTCAGGCACGCGCCGGCGAGGCCGGTGAAGTACGGGGCGGCGGTGTGGCGCGGCACGTAGAGCCCGTCCGCGGTGTTGGTGCGCGAGCAGTTCGACGGCATCGACTCGGCGTAGACGCGCCACGAGCCGGCGGTCTGGTCGAAGATCGTGGGCGCGTCCGCGAGGCAGGTGCCGGACGGCTGGCAGTCGCGGCCGGCCACGGAGCTCGGCACGGCGCCGGACGTCATGGCGACGTAGTTCGGCAGGCTGGGATAGGTCTCGGCGCGCATGTTGGCGGCGTAGCCGCAGGCCTTGGCGAGCGCGGTCTGGTACGGCGCCTTCCCCATCACCTGGTCGTAGGCCTTGTTCTCCTCGACGATCAGGATCACGTGCGCATAGTGCTGCGGCGCACTCGAGCCGATGCACGGTGCAGCCGGCGTCGGCGCGGCGGCGCTGGCCGGGGACGAGCCCCCGAAAAGCGCCAGGCCGGCGAGCGAGAGCGCGGCAAGCGCGGCGACGGCGACGGACCGGAGTGAGACCCACATGACGCAAGGGTGATCGGCCCGCGGCGTGCCGGCGCCTCTCCCCTGCATGCGTGAACCGCACCCCCGACTTGCGGTACGTGCTGGATGCTCGGTGTTCGCTTAGCTGTGCAGGACGACGCTGTAGTTCACGCCGCCGCCCAGCCCGAAGGCCCCGGAGATCCCCGCCACCCTGACCGGCACGCGCCGGTTGGTCGTCGTGCCGTCGCCGAGCTGGCCGGTGGAGTTCAGGCCCCACGTCCACACCGATCCGCCGCTCTCGACGGCCAGGCTGTGCAGGCGCCCGTTTCCGATCTCGATCACGTTCGCGAGGCCGGCGACGCGCACGGGTCGGGCGCGGCTCGTGAGCGTGTTGTCGCCGAGCTGGCCGTCGTTGTTGTGACCCCACGTCCACAGGCTGCCGCCGGACGTGAGCGCCATGCTGTGCTCGGCTCCCGCGCTCACGCTCACCACGCCGCTCACGCCGGTCACCTGCACCGGTGTGAGCCGGTTGGTGTGGGTGCCGTCGCCGACCTGCCCGTACGTGTTCCAGCCCCACGCCCAGACGCTGCCGTCCGCGCGGACGGCCAGGCTGTGGTCGCGGCCGCCGGCGATCGCAACGACGTTCGTCAGGTTGTGCACCTGGACGGGCGTCAGGTGGTTGGTCGTGTTCCCGGTGCCGAGGTTCCCGAACTCGTTGTCGCCCCAGGCCCACACGGTGCCGTCGCCGCGCAGCGCGAGCGCGTGGTCGCGCGCCCCGGCGATCGCGACGACGTTCGTGAGCCCCGACACCCGCACCGGGACCGACCGGTTGGTCGTCGTGCCGTCACCGAGCGTGCCGAACGTGTTCCAGCCCCAGGCCCAGACGGTGCCGTCGCTCTTGAGCGCCATGCTCGAGTAGTGGCCGGTCTCGACGGCGGTCACGCCCGCGAGCCCCGACACCTGCACCGGCGACTGGCGGTTCGTCCTGGTCCCGTCTCCGACCTGGCCGTAGTTGTTGTGCCCCCACGCCCAGACGGTGCCGTCGTTCCGAAGCGCGATCGCATGCTCGCGCCCGCCGTCGATCTGCGTCACGTTCGCGAGGCCGGCCACGGCCACCGGCGTGGTGCTGCTCCCGCCGGCGCCGTTCCCGAGCTGGCCGAACTCGTCGGAGCCGAACGACGAGACGGTGCCGGTCGCCGCCCACGCCGCCCCCGCAGTCGCGAGCACGACGGCGGTCGCCACGAGCAGGCACACACCCCGGATGGGACCCCATCCCACGCCGCCAGGATACGAGGCCGCGGCCCGGGTTGTCCAGCGGACCTAGAACCGGAAGTAGATGAACGGGCTCGGGTTACCGATCGTGAGGACCGCGACGGCCAGCGCTGCGCCGAGCGCGAGCCCGTACGCAGGCCGCGGCCGGAGCTCGACCTCCCAGGTGTTCGGCGCCAGGTTCACGAAGGCCAGGAGCCCCGCGAGCCCGGCCGCGAGGCCGGCCCCGATCTCCGCATGCGCGGCCGCCATGCTCTCGACGCCGTGCAGGCCGGCCATCGAGGCGAGCACGTCGCCGGCGACGTTGAGGTTGGGCGCCCGGAAGATCACGAACGCCCCGGCAACGCACGCGAACGTCGCCGCACGGTTCACCGCGGCCGAGCCGGGCGTCAAGCCGGCCTTGCGCAGCAGGTCGTGGGCGATCAGGAACGCGCCGTGGACGAGGCCCCACACGACGAACGTCCACGCTGCGCCGTGCCAGAGGCCGCCCAGGAACATCGTCACGCCCAGGTTCCGGAGCGTCCTGCGGCGGCCGTGGCGCGAGCCGCCCAGCGGGATGAACAGGTAGTCGCGCAGCCAGAACGAGAGCGACATGTGCCAGCGCCGCCAGAAGTCCGAGATGTTGACCGCCTTGTACGGCGAGCTGAAGTTCTGCGGAAACCGGAACCCGAGCAGGAACGCCAGCCCGACCGCCATGTCGGAGTAGCCGGAGAAGTCGAAGTAGAGCTGGAGCGCGTAGCCGGTCGCCGCGGCCCAGCCTCCGAGCAGCCCGAGGCCGGCGTGGCCCGCGAACAGGCGGTCGACATGCGGGGCGAGCGTGTCCGCGATCAGGAGCTTCTTGACCAGGCCGCAGCTCAGGAAGAACATGCCCGACGCAGCGAGCTCCCAGGAGAGGGACGGGGTGAGCCGGCGGAGCTGCGTGTCGATCGTCGAGTAGCGCACGATCGGGCCGGCGATCAGGTGCGGGAACATCGAGACGAAGGCGGCGTAATGGAGCGGGCTCCGGGCCGGCTCGACCTGCCGCCGGTAGATGTCGATCGTGTACGACATCGAGTTGAACGTGTAGAACGAGATGCCGATCGGCAGCACGATCCCGAGCTCCGGGAACGGCCTGCCCAGGCCGACCAGCCCGCCCAGGCCGTCGAGCGAGTCGACGAAGAACCCGGCGTACTTGAAGTAGCCGAGCATCGCCAGGTTCGCCGCCAGCGCAGCGATCAGCACGCCCCGCCTGCGTGGGCCGTCGTCGAGGTGCACGAGCGCCCGGCCCGCGGCGTAGTCCACCGTCGTCGACGCGATCATGAGCGGCAGGAACCGCCAGTCCCACCAGGCGTAGAAGACGTACGAGGCGGCTGTCAGGAAGGCGAGCCGCAGCGGCGCCGGCCGCAGGCCCCACCATCCGAGCAGCACGAGCGGCAGGAAGACGAACAGGAACTCGTAGCTGTTAAAGAGCACCGGCGGCCCGCGCGAGCACGGCCGTGAGCATCCGGTGCAGGTTCCCCTCGCGCATGTGGACGGGGTCGTAGAACCCGCCCGGGCTGCCGCCGAACGACCGGATGGACGTGAAGTCGAGGTAGCGGAATGCATACGTGCTCCGGAGCCGGCGCAGGTAGGCCACGAGCTCGCGGTGGCGGCCCGACCAGCCGACCGGCCCCAGCTCCTGCTCGAGCTTGGGGTGCATGGGCGTCAGCACGATGACCGGCGGCTGGCCCCAGCGGTCGAGGTCGCGCAGCGACCGCGCCAGGTAGTCCTTCGGAACACCGGCGAGGCGCCGGTACAGGCTGCCGTCGCCGTACATCGCCTCGTACTTCTGCGTGCTCTTGGCCCAGTCGTAGTCGATCCGGCGGTAGTAGCCGTCGGGCGCGAACCCCTGCGAGCGGGCGATCAGATGGCGGATCCGGCGCGCGGTCATCTCCGGGCCGCTCAGCGACGGCCCGGCCTGCTTGCCGGCCCGGATCACCGCCAGCGAGTCTTCGAGCGCCCGCCACGAGAGCAGGTCGACGATCCCCTTGAACCGGGCGGTGAGCCGATCCTCGCTCGACACGTACGGCGCCAGGTCCGCGCTGTCGAGGAGCGCCGGGCTGATCGTGTCGCTTCGGAACGACTCGACGTCGAGCAGCCACAGCCAGCGGATGTGGGCGTGCGGGAAGCGGTCGTGGATGAAGTGGATGAGCGCGTACTCCTCGACCGGCGTCGCATCGCGCAGCCCCGCGTTGAACACCCGCTCGCCGGTGAGCCTGTGCAGGTAGGACGGCTGCACCTTGAGCGAGCGAGACGACCCGAGCACGACGAGCTGCGGCGGCGAGGTGAGCTGCTTGATCAGGGCGGCCTTCGTGGACGGGTCCTGCGGCACGCCGGACGCCAGCAGGTTCGTGCCGACCGTCCCGTACGGGTCGACCACGATGTTGACGAAGAACACCGCGGCCACCGCCCCGAGCGCCGTTGCGAGCAGCGTGACGACGAAGCGCCGAGGATTTCCGGCCGAAGCCGAGTCCAGGGGCCTCGCATGGCCGGCGAGCGGATCGTCATGCTGCCCAGATGATCCTGCACGCCGGCGCCGGTTCGAGGCGACCGCCTCGTGCATTGCCGCCGAGTCTAGATGACGGTCAGGCCGGACGCGCGGCCGGCAGCCAGCGCAGCCGCACCGAGCCGCGGCCGTACTCGCGGCACTCGGCGAGCTCGAACCGGCCGGCGGCGAGCGAGGGATGCTCGAAGGCCGCCGGCCCGGCGCCGAGCACCGACGGTGCGACGGTCAGGATGATCTCGTCGAGCCGGCCGGCGGCGAGCACCTGGCCGGCGACGTTCGCCCCTCCACCGATCCAGACGCACTCGTGGCCGGCCGCCGCGATCCCGTCCAGGACGGCCGCGACGTCGCCCTCGGCCCTGGTGACCGGCGTCCCGGCGGGGTCGGCCCGGGCCGCGCGCGCCGCGAGCTCCTCGTCGTGGGAGAGGAGCCAGATCGGGAGGCCGCGGTGCGGCACGTCGTGACCCCGGCCGTGGAGCCAGCGCAGCGTGCCGCCGCCCACCACGATGGCGTCGATCCCGGCGATGAACTCGTCGAAGTCGCGCTCCTCGCCGGCCCCGTCGACCGCGTCGAGGAAGGAGAGGTCGTCGCCGGGGCCGGCGATCCGGCCGTCGATGGACATCGCCGTGTACCAGACGACGTGCATCCCTAGCCGAGCCGCGCCTGGGCCAGGGCCTCGGCGATCGTCTCGGGCGGGTGCGCACCGGCCAGCGCGAGCCGGCGGTCGAACACGAAGAACGGCACCGCGTGGATGCCGAGCTCGGCCGCCGTCCGCTCATCGGCGCGGACGTCGGCCGCATAGCCGTCCCCGGCGAGCATCGCCGCCACGGCGTCCGGATCGAGACCGGCGCCGGCAGCGATCCGCGCGAGCGCGGCCGGGTCGCCGATCGGCTCGCCCTCCGCGAAGTACGCCTCGAGCAGCCGGTCGACGATCTCCTGTCCGTGTCCTTCCGCCTGGCCCATGTGGAGCAGGCGGTGGGCGTCGAACGTGTTTCCGCGGCGGGCGCGGGCGAAGTCGAACCGGATGCCGAGCTCCTCCCCCATCCGCTCGGTCTCCTCGTGCATCGCGCGGGCTTCCTCGATGGTCAGGTTGCGGCGGCGGGCGAGCTCCTCGTCGGCCGAACCGGCATCGGCGGGGATCGCCGGATCGAGCTCGAAGCTGCGCCAGCGCACCTCCGCGACACCCTCCGGCAGCCCGGCGAGCGCGGTCTCGAGGTGGCGCTTGCCGACGTAGCACCACGAGCACACGATGTCGGCCCACACCTCGATCGTCGTCGGAGCTGGCACAGAACGAGAAACGCTCGCAGGCACGAGTCTGTTCCCGCACCCGGCGCTCAGGCCGATTTCGCCAGGAGCTCCCCGGCCAGGGCGATGCACCGCAGGGCGCCGACCGACTCCCAGAAGTCGAGCGCGCGCCGAAGCTCAGCCTCGCCGCCCACCCGGTCGCCGGCGCTGATGAGCGCCCGCGCCGACAGGAGCCGCGCCAGAGCCTCGTCGGGCCGGGAGCCGATCCCGGCAAGCTCCTCCGCACCCTCGGCATAGCGCCCGGCGGCGACGAGCCGGGCAGCCGTGAGCCACCGCCACGGGCCCTCCACGCGTGCAGCCGCGAATCGCTCGCCCTGTCCCGTCAGGGCGAGCGCGAGGGCGAACTCGGCCAGCCAGAACGTGCCGCTGATGTCGGCCTCGATTGCGCCCACCGCCTCGTCGAACAGGGCCGCGGTCCGACCCGGTGCGTCCCGGCGTCCGTCCGTGGCCGCGATCACGGCCGCGTCGGCGAGCACCGGGAGCAGCGCCTGCGGTTCCCGCGAGCGGCGCCCGAAGTCGAGGGCGCCCGCGGTGTCGCGCGCCGCGCCGGCGCTGTCGCCACGTGCCGAGCGCACCTTGGCCCGCGCGCTGTGCGCGGCCCCCTCCATGTAGTGCGGGCCGACCGCCGCGATCCAGGCGTCGAGACGCCCGAACGCCGCCTCCGCGGCGTCCCAGTCACCGGCCCAGTAGGCGAGGATGCCGAGCTCGGTCTCGAACCACATCATGTGGAAGTCGGCGCCAAACCGGCGTGCCGCCTCGACCCCGCGCTGCTCGAGCTCCCTGCCGCGGCGCAGGTCGCCCAGATCCATGAGCGTGCTGCCGTAGTTCTTGTAGCCGCGGATCATCGCCTCGGCGGCGTTCAGGCGCTCGGCGATCGCGATGCTCTGCTCCTGGTCGGCCGTTCCCGCAAGGTCGCCGCTGTTCACCCTGGTGACGCCGCGCGTGTTCAGGACGTGCGCCCTGATCTCATCGAGCCCGAGCTGCTGAGCGATGACCTCCGTCTGGTCACAGAGGGCGAGGGTCTCCGCGGTCCGTCCGCGCAGCATGGAATTGATCGCGATCCGGCTCATCACGGATGCGGCGGTCGGCGACGGGTCGGCGCGCGCGACCAGCTCGTGCGAACGCGCGTAGGCGGCGACGGCCTCCTCGGTTCGCGCCTCGTTCCAGTGCCTGAAGCCGGCGAGCATCTCGGCCTTGGCGGCGGTCGCGTAGTCGCCGACGTCGACGAGGCGGCGTGTGGCGCGCGCCAGCCGATCGGTCATCACATCGGCCTGCACGCTCAGGCCGACGTCGGCTGTCTCGACGACGAGCAGCGGCCATTCGGGGTCGTCCTCGGGCCAGAGGGCCAGCGCCGCGTGGTAGTGGCTGAGCGCTGAGGAGATCGAGTTCAGCGCGTAGGCCCGTGCGGCGGCATCGCGGAGCGCGATCCGGGTGAGACGCTCGAGCTCGGCCGTGTCGCGGCCCGCGTCCCGCGCGAACTCGAGCGCCTGGGAGTAGTGATGGGCGACCATGTCGGGCGCGTTCTCGCGGTCGGTCGAGAGCGAGGTGATCCACTCCGCCGCGCGCCGGTGCTTCTCGGCACGCTGCGCCCTCGGGATCTGGCCGTAGGCGACGTCGCGCACCAGCACGTGCCGAAAGGCGTACTCGACCTCGCCTCCCACCGACGAGCGCCGCTCGCGCCGCAGCATCTCGCGCCGCTCGAGGGCGTGCAGGCGGGCCTCGGCCTCGTACCGGTCGGCCTCGGCCATCGCGGCCAGCGCGCCCACCCACACGACCTTGCCCAGGACGGCGGCGTCCTGGAGCAGCTGCTTCTGGTCGGCCGGGAGGTCGTCGAGCCGGGCCGCGATCAGGCCCTGCACCGACTCCGGCACCGGGAGGTCACCCGCCGCCAGCCGCCAGCGGCCGCCGTCGTGGCGCAGGTACCCGCGGTCCATCAGCATGCGCACGTACTCCTCGGCGTAGAGCGGGTTGCCCTCGGCGGTGGCGAGCAGCGTCGCCTGCGTCTCGGCCGGCAGCACCGCCTGTTCGAGCAGCGTGCCGATCAGGCGCGCGATATCGGAGTCGGCGAGCGGTGAGAGCGCGATCGTGAGGGCGTTTCGCTTGCCCCCGCCCCACTCCCTGCGCCGGTCGAGCAGCTCCGGCCGGGCGGTGCACACCACCAGCATGGGGACGCCCATCGCCCAGTCGACGAGGTGGTCGACGAAGTCGAGAAGCGCGTCATCGGCCCAATGCATGTCCTCGAAGACCAGGACGATCGGGTGCCGCTCGGCCAGCGCCTCCAGGAACCGCCGCCAGGCCGCTGCGGCCTCGCCCTGGCGCTCGTCGCCGCCCCGAGCGCCCGTCTCGAGGCCGGCCAGCGCCCGTACGTGCTCCTCGACCCAGGCTGCCTCGTCGCGATCCTCGATCAGGTCGAAGACCGTCGCCCGGAGCTTCGCCCCCGCCTCGTCGGCGGAGTCCGACTCGAGGATCCCCGCCTCGGCGCTCACCATCTCGCCGAGGGCCCAGTAGGCGACGCCGTCGCCGTAGGGCAACGAGCGGCCCTGGCGCCAGGTGACGAAATCGGGGTCGCGCTCGACCGCCTGGAAGAGCTCCCACACGAGCCGGCTCTTCCCGATCCCGGGGACGCCCACCAGCGTCACGAGCTGCACCGCCTGCTCGGCGCGCGAGCGGCGCAGCGCATCCAGTAGCAGGTCTGACTCGGCCCGGCGGCCCACAAGCGGCGTGGTCGGCCGCTGGATCACGTCGACGCCGAGGCGTGCCCGGGCCTCGACGGCCTCCCAGGCGGGCACCGGCTGGGCCTTGCCCTTGGCCGTCACGGGATCGACCGCCCGGTAGGAGACGGCTCGGTCGGTGGCCCGAAACGTCGTCTGGCCGACCAGGATCCCGTCGACCGGAGCGGCGGCCTGGAGCCGGGCGGCGGTGTTCACGACGTCACCCGACGCCATTCCCTCGCCGCGGGCGGCGTCCGCGCCGAGCACGACGAGCGCCTCACCGGTGTTCACGCCCACGCGGACGTGCAGGTCCAGCTCGGGATCCTCGTCGTTCAACCGTTCGATGGCCGCCCGGATCGCGAGCGCCGCGCGGACGGCGCGCTCCGGGTCGTCCTCGTGCGACACGGGCGCGCCGAAGAGGGCCATGACCGCGTCACCGATGAACTTCTCGACCGTGCCGCCGTAGTGCTCGAGCTGCTCGCGCAGGAGGGCGTGGTACGGCGCGAGCGTGCCGCGCACGTCCTCGACGTCCATCCGCTCGCTGCGGCCCGTGAACCCCACCAGGTCGGCGAAGAGGACCGTCACGACCTTGCGCTCCTCGACGAGGGCGGCCGGGGCCATCGCCGAGCCGCAGCTGCCGCAGAACCGGAAGCCGTCGGGGTTCTCCTGACCGCAGTGGGGGCAGACGGCCATGGCGGGTGAGTCTACGGAACCGGGGCGGCGCTACGGCCAGACGGTGAAGCCCGTCATGCCCATCTGCGCGCCGCTCCAGCCCGGGCGATGGGCGCGGCGCTCGGCCGGCGAGGTGGCGAACCTGGGCCCGTTCATCTCGATCCAGTCGCCGAACGGCCGCATCCGGGCGAGCCCCGGGCCCATGTTCTCGAGCGTGATCCCACCGCGGCCCGTGGCCTCCGTCGTGGCCTCGAAGTTGGGGTCGAACGTCGCGTCGGGCCCGAACGTGTCGGAGCCGACGCCCAGGATGTGGCGCTCGTCGAAGAGCCAGTCGACTGCGGCGCCAGAGAAGCCCGGCACGTCGTCGAAGTAGTCGTTCATCGGGCCCGGCCTGCGGTGGTCTCCGAGGTGATAGACGCGCGAGAGGCCGGTGTAGAGCACGACGTAGGAGCCCGGCGGGATGCGCCCGTGGGCATGCTCGAAGCGGCGCAGCCCGGCGACGCCGACGAAAAAGTCGCCGCCCCGGCGGCGGATCTCCGGCCGCAGGTCGAGGACGACGAGCGGGCGAGGCGTGAAGAACCGCTCGGGAAGCCGCGCCAGGCACGGCGCGCCGACGTGGAAGTGGCACGGCGCGGAGATGTGGGTGCCCGTGTGCGTCCCGAGCGACGTGATCTGCTCGAGCAGGTAGCCGGACTTCGGCACCGTCGTCCACACCCGCCACCGAAACGGCGGGTCCCCGGGGAAGAGCGGCGCATCCGTCGTGAGCGGCTGGCCGAGCCGGACCGCGCGCGCCGTGCGCGGGTCGACCTGCCAGTACGGCGCGGCGATTCCCGTGCGCTCGGCGAGCCGAGCGGCCCGGTCCGCCCCCGGCGCCGCGAGCCGGGCAGCCGCCGGGCTCTGCTGCGAGCTGAGCCGGCCGGCGGCGAGCGCGGCCGACGCCGCGGCCGTCGCGGCCAGGAGCACCAGGATGGGAGCCCACCTCCGCATCGCGACCAGTATCCCATGTCTGCGAGATCCGGTGGGCCGCGTGCTCCGTAGTTCCTACTGGTCTAGACCAGATAGGAGCACCAACCATCATGGCATCTCACACGAATGGATCCACCCGGCGCGGCTTCCTGAGCGTCGTC
>DATAEI010000126.1:0-2271 GCA_036258075.1 Gaiellales bacterium | reverse complement strand
ACCGGCTCGGGTTCCGCCGCCGCACCCGCTCATCGTCACTACCGCGGCCACGACGCAGAACCACGATCGCCTCATCCGTCACGATCCTACAGCCGCTGAGGCGATAGAGACGGCCCATGCGGGCAGCGGCTGGGCGTCGCTACCCGCATGATTAGGTCGATTCGTGCTATCGGGGCGCCGAGATTCGAACTCGGGACCTCACCGACCCGAACGGTGCGCGCTACCAGGCTGCGCCACGCCCCGGAGGTGAGGATTATCGCAGGCGGGCGTCGCGCCGCGCGCAATATGCATCGAACGCGACCAGCCGCCTGATCCAGGCCGTCATGGCCTCGACCTCGACGTCGTAGAGCAGGCGGTCGGTCTCGAAGATCTCGACGGTCTCGTCCAGACGGCGCTGGATGCGCCCGCGCAGCGTGTCGCCGCCGGTGCGCGCGAACGCCTCCCGGCGAATGCGACCGCGGCCCGGGCGTACATGCCAGGCCAGGCGGTCATCAAGCGAGACCCTCTCCGCCATATGGAGAGGGTCGCGCAGCCCGCGGCCCGATGCAAGGGGTGGGGTGGCAGGACCACCCGCATGGAGGGTACGGTTGGGGCGTGGCCGGACGAGACGAGATCGTGGCGTTCCTCGACGACCACCTCGACGCCGACGGCTACCCCGACGCGCTCCCGGTCGGTCTCCAGGTGCCCGGCGCGGCCGAGGTGGCGAAGGTTGCGACCGGCGTCAGCGCGTCGCTCGAGCTCTTCGAGCGGGCGGCGGCGGAAGGTGCCCAGATGCTGATCGTCCACCACGGTCTCTTCTGGCGCTCGGAGCCGCGCCGGATCGGCGAGCGGGAGAAGGCCCGGCTGCGGTGCCTCTTCGACCACGACATCTCGCTGGTCGCCTACCACCTGGCCCTGGACGCCCACCCGGAGGTGGGGAACAACGCGGTCATCTGCCGTGCCCTCGGCCTCGTCGACCCCGTGGGCTTCGCCCGCCACGGCGACCGCACGATCGGGTTCCTGGCGGCCGCCGACCCGCCGCTCTCGCTGTCGGGCCTGCTCGGCCGGGTGCGGGCCGAGATCAACCCGCAGCCGCTCGTCTTCGACGCCGGACCGGCCGAGATCCGGCGCATCGCGGTCGTCTCGGGCGCCGCCGCGCAGGACGTCCTGCCGGCCGCCGACGCCGGCGCCGACTGCTTCCTGACCGGCGAGCCGCGCGAGCCGGTGATGGCCGAAGCGCGCGAGGCGGGGATCCACTTCGTCGCCGCCGGCCACTACGCCACGGAGGTGTTCGGGGTGCGCGCCGTGGGCGACCTCCTGGCGGAGCGGTTCGGCGTGGAGCACGTCTTCATCGACGTCCCGAACCCGATCTAGGGCCACCGCAACGGCTCCCCCATTGGATTGTTGACGCAGTCCGGAGGCCTCGGTATCGTGTGAGAATGGATAGCCGATCGGAGCGGGCCTAGGTGTCCGCAGGCCGCATCACCCAGTTCGACCTCTGAGCCCATCGAGCGAAATCGCTCGGTGGGTTTTCTCGTTCAGCGATCAGAAGGGAGCAGGAATGGCGAACCATCTCACGCCGGATGAGGTCTCGAAGGAGTTCGGCATGAAGCGCGAGGACGTCATCCGGCTTTGCCACGAGCAGTCCGTCCCGATCTACCACGGCAAGATCGACAAGAGCCTGTTCCAGGCCGTGCACGAGGAGCTGAGCCCGTCCCGCTAGGACGCCGACGCGCAGGGCGGCCGTAGCGTCTCTGTGACGGTCACTCGAGCCCTGCTCGCATGCGCGACGGTGATGGCCGTCGCACCGGCGCCCGCCGGCGCAGCCAGCCTCGACGCGCGCATCGAGCACATGATCGAGCGCTCCCAGTTCCGTGGCGCGCGCACCGGCCTCGCCGTCTACGACCGGACGAGCGGCCGGTTCCTCGCGATCCACAACGGCCGCGGGCAGCTGCGCCCCGGCTCGAACATGAAGCTGGCGACGAGCGCGGCGCTCCTCGCCAGGTTCGGCCCGTCGGCACGCCTGAAGACGCGGATCATGGCATCGGGCCCGCTGGCGGCGGGCACGGTCACCGGCAGCCTGTTCATGGTGGGCGGCGGCGACCCGTCGCTTGCCACGAAGCCGTTCGCACGCGCGCTGCACGGCGGCGGCGGGACGCTCGTGAAGGACGTGGCGGCGGCCGTCGCCGCGCGCGGCATCTCGCAGGTGACCGGCCGCCTCTACGGCGACGAGAGCGCATTCGACAGCCGCCGGACGGGGCCGATCTGGAAGCCGAGCTACTGGCAGGACTG
>DATAEI010000125.1:0-18050 GCA_036258075.1 Gaiellales bacterium | reverse complement strand
ACGAAGATCTTGGCGTCCGCCCGGACGGCGAGGGCGATGGCGTCGGAGGGGCGGGAGTCGATCTCGATCTCCGACCCGTTCACCTGAAGCGTGATCTGCGCATAGAACGTGTTCTCGCGCAGCTCGGTGACCGCGACCCGGCTGACGCTCGCATTCAGCTCGCCGAGCATGTCGGTGACGAGGTCGTGCGTCATCGGACGAGGCGTCGGCGTGCCCTGGAGCTTCATGAGGATGGCGGCCGCCTCGGGATGCCCGATCCAGATCGGCAGGAACTTGGTTCCGTCGAGGGTCCGGAGGAGCACGATCGGCTGCTTCCCCACCATGTCGAACGACACGCCGTAGATGCTCATCTCCTGCATCCTCTGGCCAGTATAGCCACGGCCCTCGCGGGCTCAGCTGGCCGCTTCGGCGGCCTCGATGACGCTTCTCAGAGCAGCTTCGTCCGACCTGTGGCCGAGAGCACAGATGCGCGCCGTGCGCTCTCCGTGGACGCTCGTCGCGCTGATGTAGGCGCCGGCCGCGATGACCTCGGCCATCATCCGCTCGACCGGGACGCCGGCCGTCGAACGGAAGTTGACGACGCCCAGGGACGGCCCGGTCACGAGGTCGAGCCGGGGCGACTCCTCGACGAGTCTTGCGGCCAGCAGGCCGAGGTCGAGGCTGCGGTCGAGCGCGGCCCGGATCTCACGCATCCCAAAGGTCTTCACCGTGAGCCACACCTTGAGCGCACGAAACGGCCGCGACAGCTCGATGCCGCGGTCGGCGAAGTTGACGCCGCCGTAGTGATCCATGTCCTTGAGGTAGGCCGGCCGCACCGTGAACGTGCGCTCGAGGTCCGAGCCGTCGCGGGCGAACACGATGCCGGCGAGAAGCGGGCAGTAGAGCGACTTGTGCGCGTCGAGCACGAGCGTGTCCGCGAGGTCGAGACCGGGCATCGCCGCACGGCCGCGGTCGGTGAGGGCGAGGAAGCCGCCGTAGGCGGCGTCGACGTGAAGCCAGGCGCCGTGCACGTCGGCGACGGCACGAAGCGCCGGCAGGTCGTCCACGGCGCCGGTGTTCGTGGTGCCGGCCGCGGCGATCACGCACCACGGCGTGAGCCCGGCTGCGGCATCCTCCGCCATGGCCTCGGCGAGCGAATCCGGCCGCATGCGGAAGCGCTGGTCGATCGCCACCTCGCGCACCCGCTCCATTCCGAGCAGCTTGAGGGCGCGCCCGACCGAGGAGTGGGTCTCGGTCGTGGTGTAGGCGACCCGCATGGAGCCCCCGTCCGGCCGCCGGTCGCGGCCCACGGCGAGCCCGACCAGGTTGGCCGTCGACCCGCCGCTTGCGATCACGCCCTCGGCAGTCGGCGTGAGCCCCAGGAGCTCGCGGAACCAGGCCAATACCTCGAGCTCGACGACCGACGCGCCAGGCCCGCTCTGGAAGCTGCCGGCGAACACGTTCATGCCCGCGGCGAGCATGTCGGCCACGACTCCCGGAAACGTCGGCGCGACCGGGATGAAGGCGAACATGCCCGGGTGGTGGTTCCGCACGCCGGCCGCCAGCACCTCGGAGCGCAGCCAGCCCAGGAGCTCGACCGGATCCGAGCCGTCCTCGGGCGCGGGCTCGACGATCCGCTCGGTCAGATCGGGCGGCGGCGGCGTGAACGTGGGGCCGTCACGCAGCGTGGTGAGGTGCTCGATGACGGTGTCCACCGCCGCGTACCCGAGCTCGCGCATCTGGTCTGGGGTGAGATCGAGCCCGCCGTCGGCCACGAGGCGCGAGTCTAGATCATCACGCGGAGACGGCCCGCTGCACGGCCACGTAGCGGTCGCAGTCGACCGTGTGGTCGTTGACCATGCCGGTCGCCTGCATGAACGCGTAGCAGACGGTCGGCCCGACGAACCGGAAACCGCGCTTCTTGAGGTCGCGGCTCATCGCCTTCGACTCCGCGGTCTCGGCCGGGATCTCCGCGGTCGAGCTCCAGGCGTTCTGGATCGGCGAGCCGCCCACGAACGTCCACAGGTAGCCGGACAGGCTGCCGTCCGCCTCCTGCACCTGGAGGACGGCCCGGGCGTTCGAGATCGCCGACTCCACCTTGAGCCGGTTTCGCACGATGCCCGGGTCGGCCAGAAGCCGCTCCACGTCGGCGTTCCCGAAGCTGGCGACCCGGCCGGCGTCGAACCCGGCGAACGCGTTCCGGTAGCCCTCGCGCTTTCGCAGGATCGTCGACCACGAGAGGCCGGCCTGCGCGCCCTCGAGCACGAGCATCTCGTACAGGTGGCGGTCGTCCCACGACGGCAGTCCCCACTCATGGTCGTGGTAGGCGGCGTAGAGCGCGTCGCCGGCCGGCACCCAGTTGCAGCGAGTCGGCATCTCGGGATGGGCGATCCTGGACTCGAACCAGGGACCTCCGCCTTATCAGAGCGGCGCTCTAACCGACTGAGCTAATCGCCCGAGAGCGACGGCAGGATACCACCGGGCAGCCGGCTCGCTCCCGGGCGCTGACGCCGAGGACGCCGCAATGCGACGGCCTCAGTCAGCCCAGGAGACTCGTTCGGCCCTGAGCTGGTCGATGATCCGGCCGAGCTCGGCGGAGCTCGAGAAGTGGATCTCGACCCGGCCGCCGCGCGGCCCCTGGCGCACGGACGCTCGCAGGTTGAGCGACTGCCAGGCGGCGTCGACGGCCAGGTTGGCCAGCTCCTCGTCCATCGCCCCGCCGCGGCGGGCCGGCTTCGCGGGCTTGCGGCTGCGGCCGCGGGCCGCGGCCTCCGTGTCGCGCACCGACCAGCCGCGGTCGACGGCCCGGCGGGCGAGCGCGATCCGCTCGTCCTGGCCTCCGGCGAGCAGGAGCGCGCGGCCGTGGCCCTCGGAGAGCTCGCCGGCACCGATCAGGGCCAGCGCCTCGTCGGGCAGCTCGAGCAGGCGCAGCGTGTTGGCGATGGCGGGGCGGCTGCGCCCGACGCGTCGGGCAATCTCGGTCTGGGACAGGTCGAGCTCGTCCGAGAGCATGGCGTACGCACGCGCGAGCTCGACGGCGTTCAGGTCCTCGCGGGCCACGTTTTCTGCCAGCGCGAGGATGAGCGCCTCGCGCTCGTCCGCCTGGCGGACGATGACCGGGATGGTCGTGAGGCCGGCGGCCCGGGCAGCGCGCCAGCGCCGCTCGCCGGCCACGATCTCGAAGCCGTCGCCCGTGTCGCGTACGACGATCGGCTGCACCAGGCCCGCGGCCCGGATCGACTCGGTGAGCCCGTCGAGGGCCGCATCGTCGAACGTTCGCCGCGGCTGGCGGGCGTTCGGCCGGATGCGGTCGACATCGATCTCGACCGATGCCGTGCCACCGCCGGGGAACTCGGCCACGAGCGCCGCCAGGCCCCTGCCGAGGCCGCGCGCCTTGGCGGTGTCAGCCACGCTCGACGACCTCCATCGCCACGCGGTAGTAGGCGTCGGCGCCGGGCGACGCGGAGTCATACCGGCAGATCGGAAGCCCGTGGCTCGGCGCCTCGGCGAGGCGCACGCTGCGGGGGACGACGGTGTCGAACACGAGCGGCCCGAAATAGTTTCGCACCTCGCTCGCGACATCGGCGGCCAGACGCGTGCGGCCGTCGAACATCGTGAGCAGGACGCCGGTCACGCCCAGGCGCGGGTTGATGCGCGTGCGCACGAGCTCGACGCTCTGGAGGAGCTGCGCCAGCCCCTCGAGCGCGTAGTACTCGCACTGCACGGGGACGATGAGGCGGTTCGCGGCCGCGAGCGCGTTCACCGTCAGGAGCCCCAGGGACGGCGGGCAGTCGACGAACACGTACGGGAAGCGCTCCTCGGTGCCCGCCAGGAGGTCGCGCAGCAGGGTGCCGTGGTCGGCCCCGCCGGGGATCTCGACCTGCGCGGCGGCCAGGTCGGGGTGCGACGGCGCCAGGTACAGGTTCGGGACGGCGGTCTCGATGATGACCGAGTCGAGCGGCCGGCCGTGGAGCAGGTCATACGTGCTCGCCTCGAGCTGATCGGGACGGAATCCCAGGCCGGTGGTCGCGTTCGCCTGCGGATCCATGTCGATCAGGAGGACGCGGGTTCCCGCCTCGGCGACGCACGCGGCCATGTTGATGGCGGTCGTGGTCTTTCCGACGCCGCCCTTCTGGTTGGCAAGCGCGTACACGCGGGAGCTCATGCTGCGGACGATGGTACCCGCACGAGCGGACGCGAACGGGCGACGCCCGGGCGGCGCGGGAAGCGCTCGGGAGTGGCCTCGTGCTTGGCCAAGACCACCAGCCGCCGGCCCTCCGCGACGTCGTGGACGGCCTCCAGCGCTCCTCCCACCATCGCCGCGGTGGCGGCCACGGCCGCGATGTCGGCGTCGGCCGCCGTCCAGAGCACGGCCGCCCCACCGGGCGCCACGAGCGGCAGCACGAGCTCCGCGGCGACGGGCGGCGGTGCGAGCGCGCGGGCGAACGCGACCGAAAAGCGGTCGCGGCCCGCGCCGCGGGCGTACTCCTCGGAGCGGGCATGCACCACGAGGCACGGCGCGGCGAGCCGCGCCACCGCCCGCTCCAGGAACCGGGCCTTGGTCCCAGTGGCCTCGAGGAGCGTCGTCTCGACGCCGAGCGCGAGCGCGAGCGGAATGCCCGGGCTGCCGCCGCCGGAACCAACGTCCACCGCCTCGGCGGGGGCCAGCGCCCGGACCAGCTCGGCCGCGGTGAGCGCGTCCTGCACCAGCACCTGCCACGCCGCGAGGGGATCACGGACCGCCGTCACCGACGTGGGCTCCGCGATCACGAGATCGCAGTACTCCCGCAACCTCGCGTCGAGGTGTTTCACGTTTTACACCTCGGGCGTCTCGCCGGACTCGGCCGGCAGCACGACCACGTAGCGGTTGGGCTCGGAGCCCTCGCTGGCCGTGCGCACCTGCGGCACCTCGGCCTTGAGATACATGTGGACGATCTTGCGCTCGACCGAGGACATGGCCTCGAGCGCAACCGGCTCGCCGGTGCGGATCGCGTCTGCCGCCGCCCGGGCGGCGACGTCCCGCAGGGTGCGCTCGCGGCGGGCTCGGTAGCCCTGAGCATCGACGACGACGCCCAGGTCGGTCTCCTCGTGCCGGTGGAGGATGGCGTTTGCGAGGTACTGGACGGCGTCGATCGTGTGGCCGTGGCGCCCGATCAGGAGCCCCAGGTCGTCGCCGGTGACGGTGACCGTCACGCGCTCGGTCGATTCCGAGACGTGCACGTCGGCGGCGAGGCCGAGCCCATCCACCACCTGATCCATGAGCGCCCGGACACGGGCGGCGACCGGTGAGTCGCCCGGATGCGGCTCGGACTGGCGCACGACCGGCGCGGCCTCGGCCGGCGGCTCGCCTGAGAGCGACGCGATCACGCGGGCAGGCTCGTAGCCGACGCCCAGGAGCCCGCGCTGGCCCTCGGAGAGGACGACGAACTCAACTGCCGTCCGGTCGAGAGCCGGGTACCGGCGCTCGAGCTCGTGGAGCGCGGCCCAGCGGGCCTCACCGACCGTCTCGCCGGTGGCCTCGACCTGCACCGGTTCGCTCATCGCCGGCGCCCGCCCCCGCCGCGGCGACGCTTGCCCTGGGCCTTCCGGCCGGTGGGCGACGGCGGCGTGCGGCTGCCCGTCGCCGGCTTGGCCGGGTTGCCACCTCCTCCACCGCCCCCGCCGCCTCCGGCGGACGCGCCCGCCGTGGCGGGCCGGAGCCGATGCCCCATGGTGCGCTTGATGACGCCCTGCTGGCACATCGTCCAGACGTTCGTCGTGATCCAGTAGATCATCACGCCGGCCGGCACCCCGATCACGAACGGGATGAAGAAGATCGGCATCGCCGCGAACATGTACTTCTGCTGGCGGTCGGTCACGAACGAGAAGAGCAGCGTCGAGCCCAGCATCGTCCCGACGTACAGCCCGATGACGAGGTACTCCGTGATCCCACCGATCGACGAGAGCTTCTGGAAGATGTTGTCGATCCCGAGGAATGACACGTCCGGGGTCGGCTCGATCTGGTTTCGCAGCACCTGGTAGAGGCCGATGAACACCGGGAGCTGGGCGACCAGCGGAAGGCACGAGGCGAACGGGTTCACCCCGTGCTCCTTGTACAGCTCCATCAGCTCCTTCTGCATCTCCTGCTTGTCCTCGCGGGCGGTCTTGCCCTTGTACTTGTTCTGGAGCTGCTTCACCTTCGGCTGGATCGTCTGCATCGCCGCCATCGAGCGGAACTGCTTGATGGTCAGCGGCAGGATCACGAGCCGCACCGTGAAGGTGAGCAGGATGATGCAGAGGCCCCACGAGGAGATGTGGTCGTGGTAGGTCGTGAGGACGCTCTTGATGACCGCCTCGACCTGCTGGAGGATGATGATCCCGAAGATCACGCGGTCACCTCGCGGTCGTCGCCGGGCACCGGGTCATACCCGCCCTTCGACCACGGATTGCAGCGAAGCAGGCGCCACGCCGCGAGGCCGAGCCCGCGCACGACCCCGTGGCGGCGGACGGCCTGCTCGGCGTAGTGCGAGCAGGTCGGCTCGTAGCGGCAGACGCGCGGAGTGATCGACGTCATCGCCACGAACGGCGTGAGCGCCAGCCGCGCGAGGCGCAGCATCGCCACCACCACGAGCCGGATCACGCGACCGGCTCCGGCTCGACAGCCCGCAGGAGCTCCTCGACCTGGCTGCAGAGCCAGTCGAACCCCTGCGCGTCGGCCGCAGGCCCGATCCCCGGCCGGGCGATGAGAACGTAGTCCGTCGAGGGCCGCAGCAGGTCGTCCCGGCGCGCGACCGCCTCGCGCAGACGACGCTTCACGGCGTTCCGGTCAACGGCGGGGCCGACCTTGCGCGGCACCGCCCAGCCGACGCGCGGGCCACCGTCGTCGTCGCGGCGCCGGTAGCGCAGGACCAGGTACCGGCCGCCCACCGACCGGCCGAGCTGGCTCACGGCGTCGAACTCGGCGGCGCGGGAAAGGCGGCCGCGCCGTCCGGGCGGAGGGATCGACGGGGTGCTCACGGAGGCTATGCGGACAGACGCTTGCGCCCACGCGCCCGGCGGCGCTTGAGCACGGCACGGCCGGCTCGCGTGCTCATGCGCTTGCGGAATCCGTGCGTCTTTGCGCGCTTGCGGGTGTTGGGCTGATAGGTGCGCTTCATCGGCGGCGGTCAGTATAGAGCAGCGGCCGCATCGACCCGGGTGTGGAAAGACGCCGGTGTGGGCCAAGGCACCACTGAGACAAACAGGCCGGAAACACGCCCTTTCCACCGGTTGCGGTCTCCGGCCGGCGAGATTTCCACAGGTGTGGAGGAAGCTGTTGAGTACTTCGGAAAGTGCCTGGAAACCGCATGAAATAGCGGAATTAGGGGCCGCCGAGGTCGGTTGCCGCGGCGGGTGGGACGGCGTAGACTCGCCCACGTCGATGAGCTCGGACGCGGCCGCCACACGGACCTGGGAAACCATCTCGCAACGCTTGCGGGAGGCGCTCAACCCGAGCACCTACGACACGTGGTTCGGCGGGACAGAGGCGCTCGAGGCGGACTCCGACCGGCTGATCGTCGGCGTTCCCAACGAGTTCACCAAGACCTGGATCGAGGGCCACTTCGGGAGCCTCCTGAACGCTGCGGCGGCCGAGCACGAGCTCGAGGTCGAGCTGCGCGTGGCCGTGTCGGAGGCCGTCCGGGCCGCGACAGAGCCGGAGCCCGAGCCCGAGCCGCTCGTGCAGGCGCCGGCGCCGCTTCCGGCCGAGCTCGGCACGGTCAACCCGCGCTACACGTTCGACCTCTTCGTGATCGGCCCGTCGAACCGGTTCGCGCACGCGGCGGCGCTCGCCGTCGCCGAGGCGCCGGCCCAGGCGTTCAACCCGCTGTTCATCTACGGATCGACGGGCCTGGGGAAAACGCACCTGCTCCAGGCCGTCGCCCAATACGTCCGCCAGCAGCACCCGTACCTGACGGTGCGCTACGTGACGACCGAGACCGTGCTCAACGAGTTTGTCGACGCTTTGCGGGACAAAAGTATGGTCGGATTCAAAGGCCGCTATAGGTCGTGCGACGTTCTGCTAATCGATGATATCCAGTTCATCGAAGGCAAGAACCAGCTCCAGGAGGAGTTTTTCCACACCTTCAACAGCCTCTACGAGGCCGGAAAGCAGATCATCATTTCCTCCGACCGGCAGCCGCGCGAGCTCGCGACGCTCGAAGCTCGCCTGCGGACGCGCTTCGAGTGGGGGCTCATCACCGACGTCCAGCCGCCCGACCTCGAGACCCGCATCGCGATCCTGCGCAAGAAGGTCGTGACGGAGAGCCTGCGGGTGTCCGACCCCGACGTGCTCACGTTCATCGCCGACCGGGTCACCTCGAACATCCGCGAGCTGGAGGGTGCGCTCACGCGCGTCATCGCGTACGCATCGCTCACCGGACGGCCGATCTCCGTCGACGTCGCACGCGAGGTCCTGAAGGATCTCTTCCCGGGCGGTGAGCGCCGGTCGATCACGATCGAGCAGATCCAGCAGGCCGTGTGCGACGCCTACGGCGTGAGCCTGGTCGACATCCGCGGCGACAAGCGCCCCCAGGCGATCGTGCTGCCGCGCCACGTCGCGATGTACCTGTGCCGCGAGCTCACGGACCAGTCGCTCCCCAAGATCGGCGCCAAGTTCGGCGGCCGCGATCATGCGACGGTCATGTACGGCGTGAACCGCGTCACGCGCCTCATCCGCGAGGACCGCGAGGCGTTCAACGTCGTCCAGGAGCTCACGGCGCGCATCAAGCAGGCCCGGTGAGCGTCTTCCCGTGGGCCTGTGGGGAACCTGTGCGAAACCGTGCCCTTCTGCGCAGGTGCCCGTACGGCTGTCACGCCGATGTGGACGATGTGGAAAGCCTGGCGCGACACTCCCCGGCCTTCTCCGCACCGCAGAGCCGCTCCTGGAGCGGTCCGTCCGAGGTTCTCCGCATGATTCGCAGCCCCTACTCCTATAACCTCTCTCGTTTAAAGAGAAGAACAGTGATGATTGTGGCACCGAGGAGCTCGCTCGCATGAAGATCGTCTGTCCCCAGGAAGACCTGCTGAACCGCCTCCAGATCGTTGCGCGCGGCGTCTCGCAGCGCTCGACGGTGCAGATCCTCTCGGGGATCCTGATCCGGGCCGAGGCCGGCGGGCTGGTCGAGCTGGCCGCAACCGACATGGAGCTGTCGGTGCGCGCGAGCCTTCAGGCCGAGGTGGCCGAACCGGGATCGACGGTGCTGACCGGCCGGCTCCTGCTCGAGATCGTCCGGGCGCTTCCGACCCAACCCGTCACGCTCGAGCAGCCCGGCGGGAGTGGCGCCGTCAAGCTCACCTGCGGCTCGAGCGAGTACACGCTCCACTCGCAGGGGGCCGAGGACTTCCCCCATCTGCCCGAGGCGTCCGGGCCGGCATTCGCCGTCGACCGCTCCGCGTTCGTGACGACGATCAACCACGTGGCCCGGGCGGCGTCCAAGGACGAGTCGCGACCGGTGCTCACCGGCGTCCTTGTCGAGTTCGGCGACGGCACCGTGACGATGGCTGCAACCGACTCCTATCGGCTCTCGGTCAAGGAAGCCGCTCTGCCGGGGTCCGGAGGTGACGCCCAGGCGATCGTCCCGGCCCGCGCGCTGACCGAGCTCTCACGGATCGCGACCGCGGCAGCGGCCGACACGATCGACGTGGCGATCGGCGAGAACCAGATCGTCTTCGGCGTCGACGGCGTCTCCCTCTCGGCCCGCCGGATCGACGGCCAGTTCCCGAACTACCGGCAGCTCGTGCCGCAGGCGTTCGATCACGAGATCCCCGCCTCGCGTGAGGAGCTCCTCGACGTGGTGCGCCGCACCTCCTCCGTTCTCATGACACACCGCGCGCTGCCGCTGCGGCTGGCGTTCCAGCAGGGGCAGCTCACGGTGAGCGCCCAGACGCAGGACGTCGGCGAGGCGCACGAGTCCATGCCCGTGGACTTCCACGGCGAGCCGATGGAGATCGGCTTCAACGCCGAGTTCCTGCGCGACGGCATCGAGAGCGTCGAGGGCGACACGGTCAAGCTCAAGCTCACCAGCCCGCTTCGGCCGGGCCTCGTCCAGGGCGAGGACGGCAGCTTCTCCTACCTGATCATGCCGATCAGGCTCTCGACCTGACGTGCGGGTCGCGGCCGCGCGCGGCACCGCCTTCCGGTGCTACGGCCGTGTCGACGTGGACTTCGCAGGCGGGCTCGTCGGCGTGGTGGGGCCCAACGGCGCCGGCAAGACCAGCCTGATCGAGCTGATCCACTTCGGGTGCGCCGGGTACTCGCCGCGCACGGCCACCGAGTCCCAGGTCGTCCGGTTCGGCTCCGACGTGACGCGCGTCGAGATCGACACGGTGCTGCGGGGCGGCCCGGTGACGACGGAGGTCGGCTTCCGACCGGGCGAGCCGAAGCGGGTGACGGTCGGGGGCGCCCCCGAGCGCTCGGTCGCGGCGCTCCTCGCCCGCTTCCCCGTGCTGGTGTTCACTCCCGACCGGCTGCGGCTGGTTCAGGGGCCGCCGGCCCTCCGGCGCGCATGGCTCGACCGGGCCCTCATCAGGCTGTGGCCGGCGCTCGCCGACGTTCCTGCGGCGTACGGCCGCGCGCTCGTCCAGCGGAACCACCTCCTGCGCCGCATCCGCGCCGGCGCCGCGTCGGCCGATGGGCTGGACGCCTGGGACGGGGTGCTCGCGTCGGCCGGCGCCGAGCTCGTCGCGGCCCGCGAGCGGCTGTGCTCGCGGCTCCTCCCACGCCTGGGCGTCCGCCTGGCCGAGCTGGGCGGTGCCCCGGGCGAGGCTCCGCTCAAGCTCGCGGCGAACCACGGCGGCTCCGAGCTCCTCGCCGCGCTCTCGTCCGGCCGCCGGCGCGACATCGACCGCGGCTCGACGGGCCTCGGGCCGCACCTGGACGACGTCGAGCTGCGCGAGGACGGCCGCGACATCCGCCGGTTCGGGTCGCAGGGAGAGCAACGCCGGATGCTGCTCGGGCTGATCCTCGCCGAGGCCGACCTGCTCTCCGAGGAGCGCGACGAGCTGCCGCTGCTGCTCCTCGACGATGTCACGGGCGAGTTCGACGCCGAGCGGCGGGGCCTGCTCCTCGACGCGGTTGCACGCTTCGACCAGGCGATCCTCACGTCGACCGACGAGGCCGACCTCGGCGGCCGTGCCACGGCCGTCGTCCGGGTCTCCGACGGGGTGGCGCGCGCGGCGTGAGCGACCTCGAGCAGATCCGGCCCGAGCTGATCCTGGGCCGCAGGCCGCCCGACGTCGAGCCCGAGGTGCTCGCCGTGCGCGCCGCGTGGCCCCAGATCGCCGGCGCCGAGGCGGCCCGGCACTCGTACCCGGCCCGGCTCTCGGGCAACGCCCTCGTGATCGTGTGCGGCTCCGCCCCGTGGGCCGGTGAGCTGGCCATGCTGCGGCGCGGCCTCACCGCCGGCGTGGCCGACGCGGCAGGGCGGCAGCTCGAGCTCCGGTTCGAGGTCGGGGACGTTCCCGGGACGTCCACTTCGTGACAGCTTCTTGACCGTCGGAGCGGGGGGATCCAGCCCCCCCGTCTGGTAGACTTCCGAGTGACGGTTTTTCGCCTATTCAAGCGGGTTTTCGTTTGTCAGAGACAGGCTACGACGCCAAAGACATCACTGTTCTGGAGGGCCTCGAGGCGGTTCGCAAGAGGCCCGGCATGTACATCGGATCAACCGGCCTTCGTGGGCTCCATCACCTCGTCTACGAAGTCGTCGACAACTCGGTCGACGAGGCCCTTCAGGGCCGCTGCGACCACATCACCGTCACCATCCATCCCGACACCCGGGTGACCGTGACCGACAACGGAAGCGGCATCCCCGTCGGGATCATGGAGGGCGTCGGCCTGCCTGCGGCCGAGGTCGTCCTCACCAAGCTCCACGCGGGCGGCAAGTTCGGAGGCGGGGGCTACAAGGTCTCCGGCGGCCTCCACGGTGTTGGCATCTCGGTCGTGAACGCGCTCTCCGAGTCGCTCGACCTCGAGATCCACCGCGACGGCTACGTGTGGCGCCAGAGCTACGAGCGCGGCGAGCCGAAGGGGCCGCTCACGAAGGGCGAGCAGAGCTCCGAGCGGGGCACGACGATCACGTTCCTCCCCGACGGCGACATCTTCGACGAGACCGACTACTCCTTCGAGACGCTCGCCCAGCGCCTGCGCGAGATGGCGTTTCTCACGCGTGGGCTGCGCATCGAGCTCACCGACGAGCGCGCCGGCGGCGAGGCGGCCGATTTTCGGTTCGAGGGCGGCATCCGCGACTTCATCGCCTACGTGAACGAGGGCAAGGAGCACGTCCACAAGGACGTCATCTACTTCGACACGGTCACCGACGACAGCGAGGTCGAGGTGGCGATGCAGTGGAACGGCTCCTACGTGGAGTCGACGTTCTCGTTCGCCAACAACATCAACACCCATGAGGGCGGCGCTCACCTGTCCGGGTTCAAGGGGTCGCTCACGCGCACGCTCAACGACTACGCGCGCACCAAGGGCCTCCTCAAGGACAAGGAGGAGCCGCTCACCGGCGACGACGTCCGGGAGGGGCTGGCCGCGATCGTGTCGGTCAAGCTGCGCGACCCGCAGTTCGAGGGCCAGACCAAGACCAAGCTCGGGAACCCGTGGATCCGCGGCCTGGTCGAGACCACCTGCAACGCCAGGCTGGGCGAGTACCTCGAGGAGCACCCCACCGAGGCCAAGCAGATCGTGAACAAGCTGATCGCCGCCAGCCGGGCCCGACAGGCCGCCCGCAAGGCGCGCGACCTCATCCGCCGCAAGACGGCGCTCGGCGGCGGCGGACTGCCCGGCAAGCTCGCCGACTGCTCGCTCAACGACCCGGAATCGACCGAGATCTACCTGGTCGAGGGCGACAGCGCCGGCGGCTCGGCCGTCGAGGCGCGAGACCGCAGCTTCCAGGCCATCCTGCCGCTTCGGGGCAAGATCATCAACGTCGAGAAGGCCCGGATCAACAAGGTGCTCTCGAACAACGAGATCCAGGCCATGATCACCGCGATCGGCACGGGGATCGGGGAGGAGTTCGACATCTCCGGGGCCCGTTACCACAAGGTCGTGATCACCTGCGACGCCGACGTCGACGGGGCGCACATCCGCACGCTCATCCTGACGTTCCTCTTCAGGCACATGAAGGAGCTGTTCGAGGAGGGCTACGTCTACATCGCCCAGCCACCGCTCTACAAGCTTCGGGTCGGCGGCGACGACCGCTACTTCGAGAAGGAGCTCCAGCTCGAGGAGTGGCTCATCCGCGAGCGGCTCGACAGGGTCGAGGTGCGCGATCGCTCTGGCGAGCCGGTGAAGCTGACCGAGGCCCGCCTTCAGCGGTTCGGCCGCGCCCTGCGCGAGTACGAGGGATGGGCGTCGAAGCTCAAGGAGGAGCACGGCGCGCTGGCGGTCAACTACGTGAAGGACCACCGCCTCATCGAGCGGCCGGTCGACACCCTCGACCGGCTCGAGGAGTACTTCCGCTCGGAGGTGCCCGAGGATGAGCCCCATCGGGTCGAGGTCATGGGCCGCGATGACGCGTCACTCCGGGTCCGCGTGATCGAGAAGTCGACCGGCGCCGCGCACCTCGTCACGATCCCGCTCGCGCTCTTCCAGAGCGGCGGGTACAAGAGCCTCCAGGCGATCCATGAGCGACTGGTCGAGGCCGCCGGCAGCCCACCGTTCACCGCCCGAATGGGCAAGGTCACCGAGACCGCGCACACGTTCGAGGAGCTCCGGCCGCGCATCCTCGAGCTGGCCCAGGAGGGACTCAACCTCCAGCGCTTCAAGGGCCTCGGCGAGATGAACCCCGAGCAGCTCTGGGAGACCACGATGAACCCCGAGAACCGGGTGCTGAAGAAGGTCTCGCTCGAGGACGCGACCGCGGCCGAGGAGATGTTCTCGGTGCTCATGGGCGATCGCGTCGAGCCGCGCCGTGACTTCATCGAGCGCAATGCCCGCAGCGTGAAGTTCCTCGACGTATGACGGCTGCAACGCGTCGCTCACTCCCCTGGGCTAGGCCGGCCTGATGGCGATCGATACGCTCGGCGACGGCCGCATCGAGCCCCAGGACCTGACCGAGGAGCTGCGCACCAGCTACCTCGACTACGCCATGAGCGTGATCGTCGGGCGGGCGCTCCCCGACGTCCGTGACGGCCTGAAGCCGGTCCACCGGCGGGTGCTCTTCTCGATGAACGAGGCCGGGCTCCAGCCGGGCCGTCCGTACTCCAAGTGCTCGCGCGTCGTCGGTGACGTGCTCGGCAAGTACCACCCGCACAGCCCCGAGGCGACCTACGACGCCCTCGTGCGGATGGGCCAGGTGTTCTCGCTCCGCGCGCCGCTCGTCGACGGCCAGGGCAACTTCGGGAACCTCGACGGCTATCCCGCCGCCGCCATGCGCTACACCGAGTGCCGGCTCGACAAGCTGGCCGTCGAGCTCCTGCGCGACATCGACTCCGACACCGTCGACTTCGTCGCGAACTACGACGGCCGCCAGCGCGAGCCGCTGGTGCTGCCGGCGCGGTTCCCGAACCTGCTCGTCAACGGGTCGGCCGGCATCGCGGTCGGCATGGCGACCAACATCCCGCCGCACAACCTCGGCGAGACGATCGACGCGGTCGTGGCGCTGATCGACAACCCCGACGCGACGCTCGACGACATCATGGGCCACATCAAGGGGCCCGACTTCCCGACGGGCGGCCAGATCATGGGCATCTCCGGGATCCGCGAGGCGTACGAGACGGGCCGCGGCCGCGTGATCATGCGGGCCAAGGTGCACACCGAGGAGCTGCGCGGCGGCAAGAACGCCCTCGTCGTCACCGAGGTGCCCTACCAGGTGAAGCGCGACGGCGACGACGGCCTCGTCCGCAAGATCGCCGACCTCGTGACCGACAAGGTGATCCCCGAGATCTCCGACGTCAACAACCACTCCGACCGCACCGGGACGCGCATCACGATCGAGCTCAAGCGCGACGCCATCCCGAAGGTCGTGCTCAACAAGCTCTTCAAGCACAGCCCGCTCCAGACGACGTTCGGCGTCAACATGGTCGCCCTGGTCGACAACGTCCCGCGGACGCTTCCGCTGCGGACGATGCTGACCCACTACCTCGACCACCAGAAGGAGGTCGTCACCCGGCGGACCAAGTTCGAGCTCGACCGGGCCGAGCGGCGCGCGCATGTGCTCGAGGGCTACCTGATCGCCCTCGACAACCTCGACGCGGTCATCGCCCTGATCCGGGCCGCCGACGACACCGACACCGCCCGCGAGGGGCTGATGTCGCAGTTCGGCCTCACCGAGATCCAGGCCGTCGCGATCCTCGACATGCGCCTGCGCGCCCTCACCGGGCTCGAGCGAAAGCGAATCCAGGACGAGCACTCCGACCTCCTCGAGCGGATCGCCGAGCTGCGCGCGATCCTGGGGGACGAGGCCCGGCTGATGGCGCTCATCCGCGAGGAGCTGATGGAGGTGCGCGAGCAGTTCGCCGACGACCGCCGCACCGAGATCCTCCCGGCCGAGGGCGAGATCGACCTCGAGGCGCTGATCGCCGAGGAGGACATGGTCATCTCGATCACCCGCTCCGGCTACATCAAGCGCATCTCGCTCGGGGCCTACCGCGTGCAGGGTCGTGGCGGGGTGGGGGTGATGGGGATGGACACGAAGGAGGACGACTACATCGAGCACCTCTTCGTGGCCTCGACCCACGACTACCTGCTCTTCTTCAGCTCGGTCGGCAAGGTCTACCGCGTGAAGGTGCACGAGCTCCCGGTCGGCACGCGCCAGTCCAAGGGGCGGGCGCTCGTGAACGTGCTGCCGCTGCGTCAGGACGAGCAGATCCGGGCCGTGATCGAGACCCGCGCCTACGACGAGGGCCGCTACCTGCTCTTCGCCACCAAGAACGGGGTCGTCAAGAAGACCGAGTTCAAGGACTACGACACCGTCCTCAAGGCCGACGGCATCATCGCCCTCAAGATCCGCGACGGCGACGAGCTGGTCGGCGTCCGCCTGACGAACGGCGACGACGATGTCCTCATGGTGTCGCGAAACGGCCAGGCCGTGCGCTTCTCCGAGCACGACGTCCGCGCAATGGGCCGGGTCGCCTCCGGCGTCGCCGGGATGAAGCTCAGGAAGGGCGACGAGGTGATCGCGGTCGCGATCGCCCGCAACGAGCAGGATCTGCTCGTCGTGACCGAGAACGGCTTCGGCAAGCGCACCCGCGTCGAGGAGTACCCGACCAAGGGCCGCGGCACGATGGGTGTCCTCACGATCCGCTACACCGAGGCCCGTGGCAGGCTCGCCGGCGCCATGATCGTACGCGACGGCTACGAGGTTGTGCTGATCTCGCGCGACGGCACCGTGATCCGCACCGCCGTCGACGGCATCTCGCGCATGGGTCGCTCCACCCAGGGCGTGCGGCTCATGAACCTGCGCGGCGACGACACGGTGTCGTCGATCGCCCGTGTGACGGAGCCCTCACAGCCGGCCGTCGTCACGGGCGACGTGGAGGATTCACCCGGCGACTAGCGAAATTCGTTGCGCGTGAACAACGCCGATCTCCTCGACCCGGTCGACATCCCGTCGCGGCTCGACCAGCTCGACCTGTACCTGAGCCAGGTCTGCGCAGTCGCGGGCATCTCCAAGATGCAGCTCGACTACTGGACGACGAAGGCCGGGATCGAGACCCGCGGGCGAAAGCAGCGCACCTACGACGTCCGGTCGCTCGAGCTCGTCATGCTGATCAAGCAGGCCAAGGACAAGGGCATGACGCTCCCGGCGGCCATCGAGGCTGCCCGCGAGTTCCAGGCCAGGCGCGAGACCGTCTAGCGGCCCACGACGCGCGTCTGCCGGAGCTCCTCGGCGGCGCTGTCCGGATCGACGATGTTGATCCAGAGCCCGGCGCCGAGCTCCGCCGCGGCGACCACCGTGAGCCGCGGCCACACCTCGGCGTGCCAGTGCCAGCGATCGTTGCCGGCCGGCGCCGCGTAGACGACGCAGTTCCACGCCAGATCGGCGCCGAGCACCGCCCGCAGGCGGCGGGCGGCGTCGGCGATCGCCGCGGTGAGCTGGTGCCAGCCCGGCTCGGCGACGTGGGCGTCGGGGGCGATCCAGAGCTCGTACGCGAAGCGGCTCCACGCCGGCGCGATCGTCCTGAGGCCGTCCTCATGCCGAACGGTGCGGGCATCCTCGACGCCGAGCGCCCAGCAGAGAGTGCACTGCTCGCCGAAGGCCGCGGCCTGCGTCTCGACGACCGGCGGAACCTCGGCGAACGGCACGATCTGTGAGTGGGAGTGATCGAGCGACGCGCCGGCGGCGGGGCCCTCGTTCACGGCGACCGCGGTCCAGGCGGCGTCGGCGTGCGCCGCCCGGCGCGCTTCCCAGGCCTGTGCGATCGTCCCGATCACGTCGGCGCCGAGCGCGGCGAACGTGACCTCGTGGGCCGGTCCGTGGATCACGACCTCCTGGCCGGGGATCGCCGGGAACTTGTTCGGGACGACCCGCACCGTCCACCCGGGCGAGTCCGCCGGCGCGGCCTCCGGCCGCCCGAACGCCTGCACCTCGGGCGGCGTCATCGCCTCGTGCCCCTCGCAGAACGGGCAGGTGGAGGCGTCGGCCAGCCGCGTCGTGCGGCCCTGCGCCCCGGGCCGGCGCGAGCGGCCTGGCGCCACCACGACGGGGACGCCGGTCAGCGGGTTTCGGCGGAGGTCTATTCGGCGTCGGCCTTCCCGCCCATCGCCCGCAGGAGGTCGATCGGGACGGGCAGGATCGTGGTCGAGTTGTTGGTGCTCGAGATCTCGAGCAGCGTCTGGAGATAGCGCAGCTGGAGCGCGATCGGGTTCTGGCTGATCACGGCCGCCGCCTCGCCGAGCTTCGTCGACGCCTGGTACTCGCCCTCGGCCGAGATCACCTTCGCGCGCCGCTCCCGCTCGGCCTCGGCCTGCCGGGCCATCGCCCGCTGCATGCCTGTCGGGATCTCGACGTCCTTCACCTCGACGACGTTCACCTTGATGCCCCACGGCTCCGTCTGCTCGTCGATGATCTTCTGGAGGATCTGGTTGATCTTGTCGCGCTCCGAGAGCA
>DATAEI010000124.1:0-24009 GCA_036258075.1 Gaiellales bacterium | reverse complement strand
GCGCGGGCCGGCCTGCGCGTCGCGCTCGACTCGGCGGACGCCCGCTTCGCCGGCCCGGGCGCGGGGTCGCTCGCCGGCGGCCGGCTGCATGTGCGCCCCACGTCGTTCGTGCTCCTCGAGGGGGGCGACCGTGCCTAGCCTGCGCGTCTGGCCGGGGACGCCGTACCCGCTCGGGGCGACCTGGGACGGCGAGGGCACGAACTTCGCGATCTTCTCCGAGCACGCAACCGGCGTCGAGCTCTGCCTCTACGACGACGCCGCCGACGCGGAGGAGGCCGAGAAGATCGAGCTCGTCGAGCGCACCGACCTGATCTGGCACGCATACCTGCCCGACGTGCGGCCGGGGCAGCTCTACGGCTATCGCGTGCACGGCCCCTACGCGCCGGCCGAGGGCCATCGGTTCAACCCGGCGAAGCTCGTGCTCGACCCGTATGCGAAGGCGGTGAGCGGCGACCTGCGCTGGGACGACAGCGTCTTCGGGTACACGGTCGGCCACGAGGACGCCGACCTCTCACGGGACGACCGCTCGAGCGCGGGGTGCGTGCCGAAGTGCGTCGTCATCGACCCGTCGTTCACCTGGGGCGACGACCGCCGCCCGTCCGTCCCGTGGAACCGGTCGGTGATCTACGAGTGCCACGTCCGCGGCATGACGATGCGCCATCCGGGAGTCCCGTCCGAGCTGCGCGGCACCTACCTGGGCATGGCGAGCGACCCGATCATCGACCATCTGCTCACGCTCGGCGTCACCGCGGTCGAGCTCCTCCCGGTGCACCAGTTCGTGAACGACCGCCGCCTGACCGAGCGCGGGCTCGCCAACTACTGGGGCTACAACTCGATCGCGTTCCTCGCCCCCGAGGCGCGCTACGCGACCGGTGAGCGGCCCGGAAGCCAGGTGGCCGAGTTCAAGTCGATGGTGAAAGCGTTTCACCGGGCCGGCATCGAGGTGATCCTCGACGTGGTCTACAACCATACGGGCGAGGGCAACCACCTGGGGCCGACGCTCTCGCTGCGCGGGGTCGACAACGCCTCGTACTACCGGCTGCACCCCGACGACCCGCGGTACTACTTCGACTTCACGGGCACCGGGAACAGCCTGAACATGCGCCATCCCCGGACCGTCCAGCTGATCTTCGACAGCCTGCGCTACTGGGTGGGCGACATGCACGTCGACGGGTTCCGCTTCGACCTGGCGCCGGTGCTGGCGCGCGAGCTCTTCGAGGTCGACCGGCTGGCGGCGTTCTTCGACATCATGCAGCAGGATCCGACGCTGTCGCAGGTGAAGCTGATCGCGGAGCCGTGGGATCTCGGCGAGGGCGGCTACCAGGTCGGGAACTTCCCGGTGGGCTGGGCGGAGTGGAACGGTGAGTACCGCGACTGCGTGCGCGCCTTCTGGCGGGGCGACGAGGGGCGCCTGCCGGAGCTCGCGTCGCGGGTCTCGGGGTCGAGCGACCTCTACCAGGCGGGCGGCCGGAACACCTATGCGAGCGTCAACTTCGTGACGGCCCACGACGGCTTCTGTCTCACCGACCTGGTCTCATACGAGCACAAGCACAACGAAGCGAACGGCGACGAGAACCGCGACGGCACCGACGACAACCTGAGTGCGAACTGGGGCGTCGAGGGGCCGACGGATAACCAGTCGATCGCCGAGCTGCGGGCGCGGATGCGGCGGAACTTCATCGCGACGCTGGTCTTCTCGCAGGGGGTGCGGATGCTCCTGGGAGGCGACGAGCTGGGCCGCACGCAGCTCGGGAACAACAACGCCTACTGCCAGGACAACGAGATCTCATGGGTCGACTGGGACATCTCGCCTGACGACCGCGAGCTGCTCGCGTTCACCCGCGACGTGCTGGCGATCTTTCGCGAGAACCCGGTCTTTCGCCGCCGCGGGTTCTTCACGGGCCGTCCGGGCCGCGGCGGCATCAAGGACGTCACCTGGCTGCATCCGCTGGGCCGGGAGATGAGCGACGAGGACTGGGCCGATCCGGCGCAGCGCGCCGTCGGCATGCTGATCGACGGTGAGGCGACCGACGAGGTGGACGAGCGCGGCCGGCCGGTGTCCGGCCAGACCGTCCTTCTGCTCTTCAACGGCGGCGACACGTCGCGGCGGTTCGTCGTCCCGCAGCCCGACCAGCCGGGGATGTGGGAGGAGCTCGTGAACACCGCCCGGCCCGGCCGGCGGATGGTGCGCGGCCAGGCCGTGAACCTCGTGGGCCGGTCGTTCATCCTGGCGCAGCTGGGGCGCGAGCGGCGCGCCTGACCGGCATGCGGATCCCGGCGTCGTGCTACCGGCTCCAGCTCTCCTCGGAGTTCACGTTTGACGACGCGAGGCGGGCGGCGCCGTACCTGCGCGAGCTGGGGGTCGGCGACCTCTATCTGTCGCCGGTCCTGGCGGCCCGGCCCGGGAGCACCCACGGCTACGACGTCGTCGACCCGACCCGCATCCGGGCCGAGATCGGCGGCGAGCCGGGGCTGCGCGCGCTGGCGGCGGAGGCCGCCCGGCTCGGCATGGGCCTGCTCGTCGACATCGTCCCCAACCACATGGCCGCCGATCACCGCAACCCGTGGTGGTGGGACGTGCTGCGGGCGGGCCGGAATTCGGCGTATGCGCACGTCTTCGACATCGACTGGGACGCGCCCGGCTGCGACGGCAAGGTCGTCCTGCCGGTGCTCGACGGCGCGCCGCAGGAGCTGATCGCGCGGGGCGAACTGCGGGTCGCCGAGGAGGAGGGCGGTGCGGCACTCGCGTACTACGACCGCCGCTTCCCGCTCGCTCCGGCGAGCCTCGCGCCGGCCGGCGCGGACGCGGCGGCGCTCCTCGCGCAGCAGCACTACCGGCTGTGCGACTGGCGGGAGGGTCCGGCGGCGGTCAACTACCGCCGCTTCTTCGACATCGCCGATCTCGTCGCGGTCCGGGCCGAGCATGAGGAGGCGTTCAGGGCGACGCACGAGCTGCTCCTCCGGCTCGTGCGCGAGGGCGTTGTGACCGGCCTTCGGGTGGATCACATCGACGGCCTCGCCGACCCCGAGGCCTACCTCGCCCGGCTTGCCGAGGCGACCGGCGGCGCCTACGTGGTGGTCGAGAAGATCCTGGCGCGAGACGAGACCCTGCCCCCGGCATGGGCGACGGCGGGCACCACGGGCTACGACTTCCTCGCCCTGGCCGGCGGCCTCTTCGTCGATCCGGATGGGGCCGATCGGCTGCGCAGGCTCCATCGCCGCCTGACCGGCCTTCCGCCGGAGTTCGCCGCGGTCGCGGAGGGCGCGCGCCGAAGGGTGCTGCACGAGCTCTTCCCGGCGGACCTCGAGCACGCGGCCCGGCTGGCCGAGGCGGCGGGGCTCGCGGCCGGCGCCCCGGCGGCCATGCGCGAGGCGCTCACCGAGCTCACCGTGCGGATGGAGGTGTACCGCACGTACGCCGGCGCGGACGGGCTCGACGGCGCGGGCCGAAGCCGGCTCGCGACCGCCGCTGCGGCGGCGCGGCCCGCGCTCTCGGGCGACGCGGCCGCGCGGCTCGACGCGCTCGTCCGCGCGATCGCCGAGCCGTCGGAGGGCACGCTCGCGTTCGTCCGCAGATGGCAGGAGCTCACCGGCCCGGTCGCGGCGAAGGGCGTCGAGGACACGGCGCTCTACATCGACACCCACCTCGTGGCCCGGAACGAGCCGGGATGCGAGCCAGGGTGGGCCGCGACCGAGCCGGCGGAGCTCCACGGCCGGCTCGCCTCGCGCGGCGGGCATCCGCTGAACGCGACCTCGACGCACGACACGAAGCGGAGCGAGGACGTGCGGATGCGGATCGCCGCCCTGTCGGAGGTTCCGGGCGAGTGGGAGGCGCGGGTCGACCGCTGGCGCAAGCTCAACCGGCCGCTGCGCCGCCGCGGCGGGGCGGCGCCCGATGCCGGCGAGGAGTGGCTCCTCTACCAGACGCTGGTCGGCGCCTGGCCGCTCGACCACTCGGCGCGCGGAACGCTCGCCGAGCGCATGGGCGCCTACATGCTGAAGGCGGCGCGCGAGGCGAAGGTGAACACGAGCTGGGCGGCTCCCGACCTGGAGTACGAGCGCGACCTGGGGGAGTTCGTCGCCGCCGTGCTCGATCCGGCGAACGCGGCCTTCCTCGCGGATGTCGACGAGTTTGCGCGCACGGTCGCGGCGCTCGGTGCACGCGGGTCGCTGGCCCTGCTGGTCCTGAAGCTTGCGGCACCCGGCGTTCCCGATATCTACTGGGGCAACGAGGCCCCGGATCTCTCCCTCGTGGATCCCGACAACCGGCGGCCGGTCGACTTCCCCGCACACGCGCGCCGCCTCGAGGCGGTCGACCGGGGCGGGGAGGGCCCGGAGAAGCTGGCCGTCACGGCGCGCGGCCTGCGCCTGCGGCGGCGGGAGCCGAAGGTGTTCGCCTGCGGCGCATACGTCCCGCTCGAGGCGTCCGGCCGTCATGCGGCGAACGTCGTGGCCTTCGCGCGCGTCCACGAGGGGCGCTGGGTGGTGGCGGCTGTCCCCCGCCTGACCGCGAGGCTCGACGGCTGGGGCGACACCCGGATCCCGCTCCCGGCCGGCGCGCCGGAGGTCTGGGAGCACGTGCTCTCGGGTCGCGCGGTCCACGGACGCGAGCCCGCGGCCGCGGAGCTCTTCGACCCGTGTCCGGTCGCGCTCCTGGCGGGGTGACGGCCTAGCCGCCGCCTTCGAGCGGCCACACCTCGACGACCCCCTGCGCGACGGCGCAGGGACTGTGCGAGACCAGCTCGACGGCATCCTCCAGCGACCCCGCCTCCACGATCGCGAACCCTGCGATCGGCAGGTTGGAGCGCATGAACGGGCCGGCGCTCGTGTGGACGCCGGCGTCGTCGTGGTTCTGAACGAGCACCGGAGCTCCGGCGATCCCCATCACGACGCCCTCGTCGCGCAGCCGGGCGTCGTGCTCGTGAGCGGCGTCGCGCACGGCCGGGTCGGTGCGCCCATATCCGGCGCGGTCGCCGTAGCCGATGGTGACGAACTTCGGCATGGAGGACTGGTACCCGGTCGCGGCGGGCAGTATGCGTGTGTCCCGAGCGAGGAGGAGCGAACGATGCCGACCGAACCGAGCCCGGCCGCGCGGAAGCTGGCCGGAAGGTGCGAGTGCCGCGCAGTGCGCTACCTCGTGCCCGACGAGTTTCGCTACGCCGCCAACTGCCACTGCTCGAACTGCCGCGCCGCGACGGGCTCGGCGTTCAAGCCGTTCGCCGGGATCGAGCGCGAGAAGCTCGAAGTGGTGGAGGGCGGCGACACGCTGCTCGTCTGGGGGAGCGAGGACGAGAACCACACCCGCTGCGGCGTATGCGGGTCGCTGCTCTACTCGGTCGTCCGCGACGGGCAGTACGTGCACGTCGCGCTGGGGTCGCTTGTCGATGAGCCCACGATCCGGCCCACGGAGCACATCTTCGTCGCCTCCAAAGCGCCGTGGTTCGACATCGTCGACGACCTCCCACGGTCGGACGAGTACTGAGCCCGGCTACTTCAGCTGGAACACCGAGATGACCTGGTCATCGGGATCGCGGAACCATGCGATCAGCATGTCGCCGAGGTCGGCGATGCCCCGCTCGTCGGTCTGGTACGGATCGCCGTCGCCCATCAGCTCGAGCTGCACCCTGCGCCCGCGGAGGTCGGCGACCGTCGCCGCCAGGTCGTCGGTCTGGAAGGAGGCGAGCGGCCACTCGGCCTGCCCGGCATACGACGTCCCCTCGAGCAGGAACACACGGGTTCCGCCGCCCGCCTCGAGCGCGTAGCCGCCCGGCGCGGGCCGGCCCTTCAGACCCAGCGTCCCCTCGTAGAACGACCGCGACGCCTTCATGTCCGACACCGGGATGACCGGCCCGACCCTGAGCGCGTCGATGGCCATGCCGGTGCGGTTCCCGGCGGCGGGCGCTCCGAAACGGGCGGGGTCAGACCCGGAACGCGTGCCGTGACGAGTGTGCGACTCGCCTGTGAGGCCGCCGTGGTCGTCGGCAGCCGGCAACTTCACGTAGTCGTCACGTAGACGTCACGCCAGAAGTTCAGGGTCTGACCCCGGTCCAGGATCCTGCCGACTAGCTCAGTGGCTCGCCGGTCTCGAGCAGCGTCTTCAGGCCGCTCAGCACGCCCATCCAGCCGGCGCCGGACACGCTCGCCGCGGTCTTCGGCGCGCCCTCCAGGCGGTCGTGGGTCACGGTGAGGAGGCAGGTGCCGTCGTCCTGCTCCTCGATGTCCCACGACACCCGGCTCGGCGCCTCGGCCGCGAGGTCGGGGTCGTAGAGCGAGCGCCACTCGTGCACGAGCCGCCGCGGCGGGTCGTACTCGAACACCGGCCCGTCGCCCCAGGTGTCGCCGTCCGGCCCCTGCGACAGGTAGCGCTCGGGCGTGATGTGGAGGCGCGCCTGGTGGAAGTAGCGGGCCGTGAACTCGGGGTTCGTGATCCCCTCCCAGATCTGCTCCGGCGTCGCCTTGATGAAGAGCTGATAGACCTGCGTGGTCTGCGCCGTGGCCGTGGTCATGCGGACTCCTCCTCGAGTCGGGCCTTGAGATCGGCGAGCGCCGCGACGCGGTGCTCGGTGAATTTGTCGATCCAGCGGTCGTGGATCAGCCGGAGCGGGACCGGGTTCAGGTGGTGCAGCTTCTCCCGGCCCTGCCGGCGGGCGACGACGAGCCCGGCCTCCTCGAGCACGCGCAGGTGCTTCATCACGCCGAAGCGGGTCATGTCCAGCTCGGACTCGAGCTCGGTGAGCGTCCGGCCGTCGCGCTCGAAGAGCCGGTCGAGCAGGTGCCTGCGGGTGGGATCGGCGAGCGCCTTGAACACCCGGTCGTCATCCATGCCCGGACTATACGTGACCATATGGTCACATGTCAAGCGGGCCGAAGCAGCACGGCCGCAAGCGTCTCGCCAAGCCACTCCGCATAGCGGCGCCGCTTCCAGCCGCGCACCCGGACGAGCAGCTGGTGAAGCTCGGGGCTCGTGAGCGCCCAGACGGTGTCGAGCGCCTCCCGGTCGGGAATCCGGAGGGGGCCGTTGGCGGCCAGCGCGTCGACGAGCGTCGCCAGGTTGCGGCGGCGCACCTCGTGCAGCTTCGCGAGGAGCTCTCCGAGCTCGGGCTCGGATCGTGCCGCGGCCGCGACGACCGCAACGAGCGGCGCCGCCCGCTCGAGCCGCCCGGCGATATCGGCGGCGAAGAGCCGCAGCTGCTCGCGCTGGTCGGTCTGCGCGGCCAGTGTGCGTGGGCCCTCCTGCTCGGGCACCGGCCGCGGGTCGCCGCCGCGGACGGCGAGCTGGACGAGCTCGCCGAGCAGCGCGCGCTTGGTGCCGAAGCCGGCGTAGACCGTCTCGGCCGAGACGCCCGCCGCGGCGGCGATCGCGGCAACGCTCGTGCCCGCGTAGCCGCCGGCGGTGAAGAGCTCGGCGGCGGCGGCGAGCACGCGCGCCCTGGTCTGCTCGGCCTGCTCGCGACGGCGCTCCGAGCGGTACGGGCGTCGTCGCTTGACATCGCGCTCCATGTCTGCCACTGTACTACAGTATTCACTACAGTTATACACAGATGAAAAGGAGCACGAACATGACCACACGCCAGGAGGCCGTCGCCCGCCGCCTCATCGAGGAGGGCTTCAACCGAGGAGAGCTGGCCGTTGCCGACGAGCTCGTCAGACCGGACATGGTCGAGCACCAGGACTTCGGGCCGGGGCATGCGCCCGGCGCCGAGGGCGTGAAGGCCGTGATCGCGTCGCTGCGGCGTGCGTTCCCCGACTTCCACCTCGCGATCGACGACCTCGCCGTGCAGGGCGACACGGTGTGGCTGCGGATGACCGGGACGGGCACGAACGACGGCCCGTTCATGGGAAACGCGCCGACCGGGCGGCCGATCCGCACCGCCGTCTTCGACGTGCTCCGGGTGGAGGGTGGGCGCATCGTCGAGCACTGGGGCGTGCCCGACCGGCTCGGCGCGCTCTTCCAGCTCGGGCTCGCCCAGCCGCCGTCCCGAACGAGCCCGGCGGTCTGAGCGGCCCGGTGCGCGGGCGGAGCTCTGCCGAGCCCGTCGCAGCCCACAGCCGGTGCGGTTTCGCCGGACAGCGTGATGCCGCCGGCACTGCCAGGCCCACAAGGCCCGGCAGTGCCAGGAGTGGCGAGTCGCGTGCGGCACCGTTCGACCGGTCAGGCCGCTTCGCGTGGTTCCGACCTGGCCCGCTGGGCCCGAGTGGCCAGGATCGCGGCCGCGGCGCTGAGGACGGCGCCGGCGATCTCGACCACAGCGGCACGTTCCTGCCACGCGCCTCGCAGCGTTTCCTGGTAGCCGAACAGGCCGAACTGGACGCTCCACAGGAAGGAGCCCAGGGTGGCGATGCAGTATGCGGCGGCGAGCGCCGCCCACATCCAGCGTCGCCGGTCCACCAGGAGCATCACGGCGATGCATGCCCCGGTGACGACGTTGGCCAGAAACAGCCGGCCGATCGTGGGGACGGCTGAGAAGCCGTCCTCGTAGAGGTGCAGGTGAACAGCCGCGACCGCCGTCACGCACACAGCCGCGAGGACGCGAGTGACCCCGGCGACGTTCAGCGTGCGGCTCGACGTTCCCCGGTGAACCTGCGGGTGGGTCGTTGATCGGGTCATGTCCCCTCACCACCCGACCGCGCTCGTGCGCATACCGGCTCGTTGCTCCAGGGTGTGGTGCCCATTGCGGCCCCCTTTCGGTCCGAGTTCGACCAGTGCTACGGGGCGGCGGTACGCCCAGTTTGGGCGCCCCGTCACCGACTCCGTGTTTCGCCGAGGCGGGGGCGGGGTAGCACTTCCGGCCCGATCATGGGACCGCGGAGACAGCGCGGCCCGAGGGCGCGTAGTCTTCGTGGGCGGGTGGGCCGCTCGCCGACGCCGGGGAACCCCTGGTGTCCAGACGATGGTTGGTTCGCAACAACACTACGGCCGCCTAACGCGGCTGCTTTGGCTGTCCGTCGCCGCGGCGGTGTTCACGATCGTGCTGAAGCTGGTGGCATGGTGGCTGACCGACTCGGTCGGGCTCCTCTCCGACGCGGCCGAATCGCTCGTCAATCTGGCAGCCGCCGTGATCGCCCTGGTGATGGTGCGTTGGGCAGCGCAGCCGCCCGACGAGGAGCACGCCTACGGCCACGAGAAGGCGGAATACTTCTCCGCCGGCGCGGAGGGCGGCATGATCTTCATCGCAGCGATCACGATCGCGTGGTTTGCGATCGACCGGTTGTTGCACCCGGCTCCCATCGAAAACGCCGGCGTCGGGCTGCTCGTGTCGGCCGTCGCCTCCGTGATCAACCTGGTGGTCGGCGTCGTGCTTCTGCGATCAGGTCGAAGGTACAGGTCGATCGTCCTCGAGGCGGATGGGAGACATCTACTCACCGACGTCTGGACGTCTGCAGGTGTGATCGCGGGCGTCGCGCTCGTCGCGGTGACCGGCATCGAACGGCTCGACCCGATCGTCGCATTGGTCGTCGCGACAAACATCCTGGTCACCGGCGGACGCCTCGTCATCCGCTCCGCAAACGGGCTCCTCGACCGGGCGCTGCCGCGCGAAGCACAGGACAGCGTCGAGTCAGTGCTCCACAGGTATGCAAGCGACGACGTCTCCTTCCACGCGCTTCGCACCCGAAGCGCAGGCACGCGATCCTTCGTGTCGATGCACGTGCTGGTGCCCGGACGCTGGACCGTGCAGCAAGGCCATGACCTGCTGGAGCGGATCGAAACTGACCTGCACGCCGCGGTACCGACCCTGACCGTGTTCACGCACCTCGAGCCTCGCGAAGACGATGCATCATTCCAGGACACCCGACTTGATCGGACAGGCCTGACGCGCTGACAGCCACGCTGCGTGGCTAGGGTGTCTGCTCGCCGGCGCGTACCGAGACCGGTAACCAGTTTGCCGTCGGTGCGAGCGGACACACCCAGCGCGGGTCGTACGCGCAGGAGGGGTTGTACGCGAAGTTGAAGTCAAACACGAGCTTCCCGTCCAGCGAACCGAGGTCGGCCCCTTTGACGGTGTCGAGCAGGTAACGGCCGGCCGGGTACGTCGTCTCGCCGCTCGTACCGTCGCCAAACGGCACAAACAGTCCGCCGCCGTAGCCCTCCAGCCAGTAGAGCTCAAGCGTGCACGGTGCCTCGTAGAGCTCGAACGCCGCCTCGCCAAACCGCGTGAACGAATACGAGACACCGGTGCTGGTGACGATCTCCCGAGATTCCGGCGGTAACGGCGATACCTCCGCGCGAACCCGAGCGGACGGGTCATGGTCGAAGTAGCTGCACCCCAGGAAGGAATCGCGGCGCACCGCCGGAATCGGCGACTGCGGATGCGTACGAAACAGTCGCTCGCGTTCCTCCCGCCACCGACGCCATGCCTCCTCCGTATCAGAAGCCGCTCGGACTCCGGCATAGAGTTGGAACACCGTCCGCCGCCAGTCGAGCAGATCGAGTGCGTCACGCGCCCCCAGGGCCGTCGACGTCGCCGCAGTTGAAGGGTGCGCCTCCTCCACCACTGCCAGAACGATCCACGTATGAGGGGTATTCCCGACCGCCTGTTTCAAACCGTGAGCGGCTCCGGGTCGACGAGCTCCGCCCCCGCCCGCGCCGCCGCGCCAGGTACACGCCCGCCAGGCACAGTGCACCACCGGCCACGGCCAGCCACGGCGGGCGCTCGCCGAGCACGGCCCAGCCCAGCACGACGGCGACCGGCGGCGCGAGGTAGGTCAGCGACGCCATCCGCCCGGCACTCGTCCGCCCGAGCGCGAACGACCAGGTGGCGAAGCCCACCGCGGTCGGAACCGCGCCGAGGTAGATCGTCCACGCGATCGCCGACGCGCCGGCACCGGCGGCGTCCGACGCGAGGCCGGGTGCGAACGGCAGGCACGCCACGGTCGCGACGGCGCACCCGATCCACGTGACCTGGAACGCCGGCACCCGCCCGAGCACCGGCTTCTGGACGACGACCGCGATCGAGTAGGCGAACGCCGCGGCGATGCAGAGCGCGGCGCCGACCCCCGAGCCCGAGCTCGACCGGGCCGTGGCGATCCCGATCAGCGCGACGCCTGTGAACGCCACCGCGCATCCCGCGAAGAGGCCCGGCGGGAAGCCCTCGCGCAGGAAGATCCCGGCGAAGATCGCGATCAGGATCGGCCCGGTGTTGACGAGCATCGCCGCGACGCCGGCATCCACCCGCCGCTCCGCCGCGTTCAGCACGACGTTGTAGATCCCCAGCCAGAGGACGCCGTAGGCCGCGATCGCGGCCAGGTTGCGCCGCGCCGGCAGCGGCTCACGGCGGACGAGCGCGATCGTCCCCAGGATGGCCGTCGAGACCAGCAGCCGCCCGAGCGCCAGCGACCCGGGCGAGAGCGCGGCCCCGGCCGAGCGGATGCCGACGAACGCCGATCCCCAGGCCGTCACCGTGACGAGGCCCGCCGCCAGAGCGGCCGTGTCGGCCGGCATCGCGGCCGCCGGCGAGGCGGCGGTCTCGTCGCGCGCAGGCATCCATCCGTTAACGCCGGCGGACACGAAGTGTGAGATCGGTGCTGTCGAACGACGATCTAGGCTTTCGCCCGGTGCAGCTCGACCCGACGTTGCTCGTCCTCATCGCCGCCCCCGTCGCGCCGGCAGCGGCGGCCGCGAGCGCCCTCGAGGTGCCGGCGTGACTCACGATGTCATCGTGGCGCTGGCAGTGCTCGGAGTCGTCGGGCAGGTGCTGGCCGGGCTCATCGTCCTCGCCGGCCTCCTGCGCATGGCGGGCGTGTCCGGCCCGTGGGATGCACTCCGCTCGGCCGTGTGGGGATACGAGCTCTGGCTCGCGTTCCTCGTGACGGCGATTGCGACCGGCGGCAGCCTCTTCCTCTCGGAGGTGGCCAACTTCATCCCCTGCGAGCTGTGCTGGTTCCAGCGGATCTTCATGTACCCGCTGGCGATCGTGACCCTGCTCGCCGCGATCGCGAACGACCACCGGATCGCCCGCTACCTGCTGCCGCTCCCGGCGATCGGCGCCGGCATCTCGGTCTACCACATCCTGGTGGAGGAGGGCGTTGTGGAACAGACGAACGCCTGCCTCGTCTCGGCCCCCGGCGGCTGCGCGGTCAAGTGGATGGATGAGCTCGGCTACGTGACGATCCCCGTCCTGGCCCTCACGGGGTTCGTCCTGGCGTTCGCGTTCCTGCTCCTGGCGGCCTTCGACCCGGCCGAGGAGACAGACCGGACGGGCGCCGGCGGCTACGATCCGGCCGAGTGAGCAGCAAGCAGGCCAAGCGGAGGCGTTCGGGCCAGCCGCAGTCGCGTGGCCGCAGCCGGCCGGACGCGGCCCGGCGGGAGGCGTCGCCGCGGGTACTGATCGCAGCGGTCGCCATCGTCGTGCTCCTGATCGCCGGCGTCGTGGCCGCCGTCAAGCTGACCGGCGGCTCGTCGGGCTCGAGCCCCTCGTCGACGGCGAGCGTGGACCTGCCGGGCGCAGGCGACGTCCAGCGCCTCCTGAAGGGCATCCCGCAGACCGGAAACGTGCTCGGGGAGCCGTCAGCGCCGGTGACGATGGTCGAGTACGTCGACCTCCAGTGCCCCTACTGCCAGCAGTTCGAGACCCAGGTGATGCCGAACGTGATCGAGCGCTTCGTCCGCACCGGGAAGCTCAAGGTCGAGCTGCGGATCCTGGCATTCATCGGGCCCGACTCGCAACGCGGCCAGGCCGCGGCCATCGCCGCGGCGAAGCAGGGCAGGGAGTTCAACTTCGTCCAGCTGCTCTACGGCAACCAGGCCGGAGAGAACAGCGGCTGGCTGAGCGACGAGATGGTCACGTCGGCGGCGAACAGCATTCCCGGCCTCGACACCCAGCAGCTGCTCTCGGACGCCGGCGCCTCCGGGATCAAGACGACGGCGCAGCAGTACGTCACGCAGGCCACGGCCGACAAGGTCTCTGGGACGCCGACCCTGCTGGTCGGTCACACCGGCTCGACGCTCAGCAAGGTGAGCCTTCAGTCTCCGACGGACGAGCAGTCGCTCGCCGACGCGATCAACGCCGCCGCGGGCGGCTGACGAGGAGGATGGAGGATGGCTGAGCAGCAGACGGTGCTCGTGAACCTGGCGAGCGGCCTCGAGGACGCCGAGCGGGTGACGGTCGCCTTTCTCGTCGCGAACGCGGCGCTCGACTCGGGCAAGCGCGTCGCGGTCTGGACGACGAAGGAGGCCGTCCGGCTCGGGCTGCGCGGCTTCGCGCTCGGGACGGCCTGCGACGGCTGCCCGCCGATCGAGAGGCTGTTCCAGCAGTTCCAGGACGGCGGCGGCGAGTTCATGGCCTGCCCGATCTGCTTCAACGCCCGCAAGCTGTCGGAGGACGACCTGATCGACGGCGCCAGGCTGGTCGGCGCCACGCCGCTCTGGGAGTGGATCGGCGCCGGCGGAGCGACCGTCTTCAGCTACTAGCCCCAGTCCGCCGCCTCAGCGTTCGGGTCCGTCTGGCATGCTGGCCGGGTGGCAGGAGGCCGGATCCCGGGCATGCAATACGACCGCGTCGCCGTCGGCGACGCGGAATACCTGGTTGCCGTCGCGGGCGGCGGGTCGCCCGTGCTGCTCCTGCACGGTTTCCCGCAGACACACTACTGCTGGCGCGGCGTCGTCCCGGCGCTCGCCGAGCGCCACACCGTCGTCGCGGCCGACATCCGCGGCTACGGCGAGACGTCCGCCCCGCCGGGCGGCCCGCACGGCGAGGGCTACACCAAGCGCGAGATGGCGGGCGAGCTGTGCGAGCTGATGGCCGGGCTTGGGCACCCGCGGTTCGCGGCCGTGGGGCACGACCGCGGCGCCAGGGTCGCCTACCGGATGGCGCTCGACCGGCCCGAGGCGGTTCACCGGCTCGCCGTCCTGAACGTGGTGCCGACGATCGACCAGTTCGACAGGATGACCGGTGGGCCGTCGCTCGGGTACTGGCCGTGGTTCCTCCTCGCCCAGCCGGAGCCGTTCCCAGAGCGGCTGATCGCCGGCGCGCCGGAGCACATCCTGCGGTTCATCTTCGACTCGTGGGCGGATCGCGCGGAGGCGATCGACGCCGAGGCGTTCGCCGTCTACGCCGCCGCGCTCGACGCCGCCACGGCCGCGTCGATGTGCGCCGACTACCGCGCGAGCTTCTGGCTCGACCGCGCCGACGAGGCGGCCGACCGCAGGGCCGGCCGCCGGATCGAGTGCCCGGTGCTGGTGCTCACCGGCGCGGCCGAGACACAGCTTGCGGACGCGGGCGAGGTGTGGAGCACGTGGGCGCCGGACGTGCGGGCGGCGACGCTGCCCGGTGGCCACTTCATCCCGGAGGAGGCGGCCGGCCCGCTCGCCGCCGTGCTCACGGAGTTCCTCGCCGGCTAACGCCGGGACGCTGCGCCGTCCGCGGCGCGCTCGAGCTCGGCGATGTCGATCTTCTTCATCGTCATCATCGCTGCGAACACGCGGTCGGCCTTGTCGCGATCGGGATCCGTGAGCAGCCGCGGAAGCACCTCCGGCACGACCTGCCACGAGAGTCCGTAGCGATCCTTGAGCCATCCGCACGGCCCCTCCTCACCGCCCTCGGTGAGGGTGGCCCAGTAGCGGTCGACCTCGTCCTGGGTGCGGCAGTCGATGGAGAGTGAGAACGCCTCGGTGAACGAGTACTGTGGCCCGCCGTTCAGCGCGATGAAGCGGCGGTCGTCGAGGTCGAACTCGACCGTCAGCACCGTCTCCTCGGAGCGGTCCGGCCGTGTCGTGACCTTCGTGATCCTCGAGTTGGGGAAGACGGATGTGTAGAACTCGGCCGCCTCCTTCGCCTCGGTGTCGAACCACAGGAAGGGGGTGACGGTGGACATCGGCGCGCCTTTCGTTCGGTTTCGGCGAGAGGTAGACGGACTCGCGCGGCGGAACTCATCGGTGCATAGTCTGCCGGGCGATGGGCACTGAGCCTGAACAATTGGGGTCTGACCCCGTTTTTTCGCCCCGCGGGTGGGAGGGGGCGGTGGTGTACCAGATCTACCCGCGCTCGTTCCAGGACTCCGACGGCGACGGTGTCGGCGACCTGCCCGGGGTGCTCGCGCGGGTCGGCCATCTGGCCCGGCTCGGCGTGGATGCCGTCTGGCTCTCGCCGTTCTACCCCTCCCCGTTCGCCGACGGGGGCTACGACATCTCCGACTACACCGGCGTCGATCCGCGCCTCGGCACGGTCGCCGACGTCCGCGCCCTGGCCAAGGCGCTGCACGCCCACGGGATCGCGCTCCTGCTCGACCTCGTCCCCTGCCACACCTCGATCGAGCACCCCTGGTTCCGGGCGCACCCCGAGCGCTACGTGTGGGCCGCGGAGCCGCCCAACAACTGGCGCGCGGCCTTCGGGGGAGCCGCCTGGAGCCGGGACGCGCGCAGCGGGCGCTGGTACCTGCACTCGTTCTTCCCCGAGCAGCCCGACCTCGACTGGCGCCGGGCGGACGTCGCCGAGGCGGTGGGCGAGGTCGTCCGCTTCTGGATCGGTGAGGGGGTCGACGGCTTCCGGGTCGACGCGCTCGACCGCATCGCCAAGCATCCCGACCTGCTCGACGACCCGCCCCGCACGGAGCCGTTCCCGTTCCCGCAGCCGCCCGACGTCGCCGCCCTCGACCAGCGCAACTCGAGCCACCACATCCCGGCCCTCGCCTCGCCCCTCGCCGCGCTCCGGGCCGCCGCCGGCGGGCACTTCCTGGTGGGCGAGGTCTACCGGCCGGCCGCCGAGCTCGCCCCCTACCTGGAGCACCTCGACAGCGCGTTCGTGTTCGAGCTCATGTTCGCGCCGTGGCAGGCGGACGCCGTCGCAGAGGTGATCGATCGCGGCGCGCGCCTCGCGCGCCCCTCCTGGATGCTCTCCAACCACGACTTCAGCCGCATCGGCAGCCGGATCGGCGAAGCGCAGCAGCGGGCCGCGGCCATGCTCCTGCTCACGCTGCCCGGGACGGCGTTCGTCTACCAGGGCGACGAGATCGGCCTGCTCGACGGGCCGGGTGGAGACCCTCCCGAGGATCGCCACGGCCGCGACCCGGCCCGCCACCCGATGCAGTGGAGCGGCGAGCCCTCGGGCGGCTTCACGACGGTCACGGGCTGGCTCCCGCCGGTCGACCCGGAGGCCAGGAGCGTCGCCGGCCAGTGCGGCGACCCGGCGTCGGTGCTCGAGCTCTACCGGGCGCTGATCCGGCTGCGGCGGACGTTGGCGGGCGGGATCGAGATCGTGGAGGCCGGCGCGGACGGCCTGCTCGTCTACCGGCGCGGCGACGCGACGGTCGCGCTCAACCTCGGCGCGGGCGAGCGGCGGGCCGCGACGCCCGGGGTGGTCGAGCTCGCGACCGAGCCCGGCGTCGACCCCGAGCGGCTGGCCCCGGGCCAGGGCGTCGTGACGCGCGGGTCTGGGTAATTACGCTTCGGGCATGCCCTGGGACACCGGACTGCGAAGCCTCGACGCCGAGAGCGACTTTCAGCGCGCCCGCCGGCGCCAGGTGCTGGCCCAGCTCGCGCGGCGGCTGCGCGGCGAGCCGGACGACATCAATCTGATCCTGCCGTTCGACGAGGTCGTGGCGGCGGTGGGGCGGACGGGCGAGCGCCCGCTCGGGCTCCAGACGATCGAGCTGCGGAGCATCGTGGGGAGCGTCGACCGCACGGCTGACTTCGACCGCCGGTTCCGGCCGACCTCGAACCGCCTGCGCCAGCGCTGGCAGGGCATCAACGAGGCCCAGCGCAGCGGGCGCGGGATGCCGCCGATCTCGGTCTACCGCGTCGGCGACCTGCACTACGTCCGCGACGGCCACCACCGCGTCTCCGTCGCGCTGGCCCTCGGCAACACCGTGATCGAGGCCTATGTGACGGAGGTGATGACCCAGATCCCGGCCGCCGGCATCTCTGACCGCGGCGACATCGTGGTGAAGGGCTACGAGCGCCTCTTCCACCAGCGCGTCCCGCTGCCCGAGGAGCTCGCAGCGCGGATCGTCTGCCGCGATCCCTGGAACTACGCCGAGCTCTCCGAGAACGTCGAGGCCTGGTCGTTTCGGCTCGTGCAGGATGCAGGGGAGTACCTGAGCCGGGCGGAGGCCGCCGGGCGGTGGTACGACGAGGAGTACCGGCCGGTCGTGGCCATGCTCCACGAGGCCGATCTCATCGGCCGCGGCACCGAGGCCGAGGCCTATCTGCGCATCGCGTGCGACCGCTACCGGCTGATCCGCGCGCACCAGTGGAGCGACGAGATCATCGCTCGGCTTCGCGGCTAGGCGCCGCGGGCTCGTCCGCAGGCTCCGCCGGCCCGGCCGCCGCGGGCTCGTCCGCAGGCTCGGCCGGCGCGGCCGCCGCGGGCTCGTCCGCGGGCTCCGCCGGCGCGCCTGCCACGGGTGCCGCCACGGAATCCGCGGGCTGTGCGGGCGCGGCAGACGCGCCGTCCGCCTGCCGGTCCACCTCGTCGCCGCCCTCGTGCGTGTCGACGGTCAGGTTCTCGCCCGACTCGGGATCGAACACGTGCACGCGGCGCAGGTCGAGCCAGAACTCGAGCTCCTGGTCCTCCTTCGCCTTGCTCGCCGAATCGAGGCGCGCCGTCACCTGGACGCCGTCCTCGGTGGCCATCTCGACGCCGCCGGCGTCCTCGGCCAGCTCCTCGAGGTGCCGGGCCGACGCGCGCTCGCTCTGCACCGTGAAGTAGGCGTACTTGTCCGACCCGAGCGACTCGAGCAGGTCGACGTTCGCCTTGAAGACGGTGCCCTGGTCGCGCTTGTCGCCGACGAGGGCGGCGTCCTCGAGGTGCTCAGGGCGGATGCCGATGATGACCGACCGGCCGCCGCCGCCGCCGTCCGAGCCGAGCCGGCGCCGGCGCTCGGCCGGCAGCCGCAGGTCGCCCAGCGGCGAGCGCAGCACGTCGCCCTCGACGGTCGCCGGCAGGAAGTTCATCGCCGGCGAGCCGATGAAGCCCGCCACGAAGAGGTTGGCCGGCCGGTCGTAGAGCTCCTCCGGCGGGCCCACCTGCTGGATCACGCCGCCGCGCATGACGGCGACCCGGTCGCCCAGCGTCATCGCCTCGACCTGGTCGTGGGTGACGTACACGGTGGTCGTCTTCAGCCGCTTCTGGAGCCGCGAGACCTCCGTGCGCATCTGCACGCGCAGCTTGGCGTCGAGGTTCGAGAGCGGCTCGTCCATGAGGAACGCGTTCGGCGTCCGCACGATCACGCGACCCATCGCCACGCGCTGGCGCTGGCCGCCGGAGAGCTGGCCGGGCTTGCGGTCGAGGTGATCGGTCAGGTCGAGGATCTCGGCCGCCCAGTTGACGCGCTCGTCGACGGTCGCCTTGTCGGTCTTCGAGAGTTTGAGCGAGAACGCCATGTTCTCGCGCACGGTCATGTGCGGGTAGAGCGCGTAGTTCTGGAACACCATGCCGATGTCGCGGTCGCGCGGCGACTTCTGGTTTGCCACCTGGCCGTCGATGCGAAGCTCGCCGTCGGAGATGTCCTCGAGGCCGGCGATCATGTTGAGCGTCGTCGACTTGCCGCAGCCCGAAGGCCCGACGAGGATCACGAACTCGCCGTCGGCGATGGTGAGGTTGACGTCGTCCACCGCGAGGGCTCCGTCGGGGAACCGCTTGGTGACGTGGTCGAGGACGATCTCTGCCATGGGGGTGTCCCTCCTTTAGCCCTTCAGCGCTAGCCCTTGACGGCGCCCGCTGTCAGGCCGGCGACGATCCGGCGCTGGAACAGAAGGACGACGATGACGACGGGGATGGTGATGACGACGGCCGCAGCGGCGATCGAGCCGGTCGGCTGCTCGAACTGCGACGCGCCGGTGAAGAACGCGAGCGCCGCGGGAACCGTGCGGGCGTTGTTGGTCGACGTGAGCGAGATGGCGAACACGAAGTCGTTCCAGCAGTAGAGGAAGACCAGGATCGCCGTGGTGAAGACGCCGGGGGCCGCGAGCGGGATGATGACCCGCCGGAAGGCCTGGATCGGTGTGGCGCCGTCCAGCGCCGCGGCCCGTTCGAGCTCCCACGGGATCTCGCGGAAGAACGCCGAGAGCGTGTAGATCGAGAGCGGGAGCGAGAACGTCATGTACGGGATGATGAGGCCGACCCACGTGTCGAAGATCCCGAGCGTCCGCCACAGGTTGAACATCGGGTTCACGAGCGAGATCGGCGGGAACATCGCGATCAGGAGCGCCGACGCGACGAGCAGCCGCTTGCCGGGGAAGTTGAGCCGGGCGATCGCGTAGGCGGCCATCGCGCCGAGCGCCACGCCGAGGAACGTCGAGATGAGCGCGATCGCGATCGAGTTCACGAGCGCGTGCGTGAACAGCGGCTGGTCGAAGATCCCGCGGTAGTTGTCCCAGGTCCACTTGTGCGGGTAGTAGCTCCCGTCCGTGATCGTGCTCGGATCCTTGAACGAGAGCGAGACGAGCCAGAGGACCGGGATCGCCGCGATCAGCACGACGACGACGTTCGCGGTGCTCCAGCCGAGCCGCTGCTTTGGGGTGGCATTCATCGTTCCAACTCCTGCCCCGGCGCCGCCGCGCCGAATCCCTTGATGTACGCGAACGCGATGAGGGCGGTGGCGAGGAAGATCAGCACCGACATCGCCGAGCCGACGCCCAGGTTGAGCGCGGTGAAGAGCTGGTCATAGTCGAGGATCGAGACCGAGCGGGTGTTCTGCGACCCCTGGGTCAGGACGTAGATGTTGTCGAAGATCCGGAACGCATCGAGCGTGCGGAAGAGCAGCGCGACCAGGATCGCGGGCTTCATCACCGGCACCATCACGCGCCAGAACCGCTGCCAGGCCGTGGCGCCGTCCACCTTCGCCGCCCGCAGGAGCTCCTCCGGGACGAGCGAGAGGCCGGCGAGCAGCAGCAGGGCCATGAACGGGGTCGTCTTCCAGACCTCGGCGAGGATGATGATCGCGATCGCCTGCCACTGGTGGGTGAGCGGCGCCGCCGTCGACGAGAGGAGCCCCGCCAGGTAGCCGGTGCCCGGCGTCCAGGCGTACTGCCAGCTGAAGGCCGCGGCGACCGTGACGATCCCGTACGGCACGAGCACCGCGGTGCGGATGATCCCGCGGCCGAAGATCGCGCGGTGCATCACGATCGCGACCGCCATCCCGAGGACGAGCTCGATCGCCACCGACACGACGGTGATGAGCACCGTGACGCCGAACGCCTGCCACCACAGGTCGGTGGATGAGAGGATGGTCGTGTAGTTGTCGACGCCGATCCAGCTCTTGCTGTCGGGGAAGCGCAGGTCGTAGCGCTGGAACGACAGGTAGATCGCGTAGACGATCGGGTAGATCGCAACGAGCGCCATCACCGCGACGGCCGGGGCGCACAGGAGCCACGCCAGCCGGCGCTCAGCGCGGGCCCGCTCGGTGATCGGCCGGCGGCCGGGCCGGCCCGTGCCGACGGCCGTGCCGGCGTCGGCGACGGCGCCGAGCCGCATTCGCGGGAGCAGCCTCACGGCACGAGCCCCTTCGAGTCGATGGCGTCCTGGATGCGGCTCTTGAGCGTCCCCAGATCCTTGGCGCTCACCGAGGTCGGCGGCGAGAGGGTGTAGGAGATCTGGAGCGACACGCTCTGGTAGGCCGGGGTCTTGGGCCGCACGCTCGCCTGCTTCAGCGTGGTGAAGATCGCCTGCCACATCGGATACGCCTTCTGGAACTTCGGATCGCTGTAGACCGACTCGAGCACCGGCGGCAGCCCGCCGAGCACGGCGTTTCGGATCTCGTTCTGGGGCGAGCGCAGGCACTGGATCGCGTCGAACGCCTGCTGCTTGTGCTGCGAGAACGCGCCGACGGCCAGGTCGATGCCGCCGATCGTGACGTGGGTCGGTACGCCCTCCTTCACGGTCGGGTACACCGTCCAGGCCATGTTCTTGAAGATGTCGGGGACGTCAGCCTTGGCCGACGGATAGACGTACGGGTAGTTGAGCTCGAACGCCGCCCGCCCCGCCTCGAACTGCAGCCGCGTCTGGTCCTCCATCTGGTTTCCGATCGACGGGTCGACGGCCGGCGAGTTGGCAAGCTGGTGAATCGTGTCGAGCGCCTGGACGGCGGACTGGTTGAGCGTGACCTTCTGCCCGTCGTCGCTCACGATCTGCCCGCCCGCGGAGGCCACGAGCGTGTTGAACCAGACGGTGTAGCCCTCGTACTGGGCGCCCTGGATCTCGATGTAGTGCGGCTTTCCCTGCTTCGACAGCTCCGTCGCCATCGAGATCATCTGCTTCCACGTCTTGGGCGGGTTCGGCACGAGGTCCTTGCGGTACCAGAGGAGCTGGGTGTTCGTGTTGAACGGCGCCGAATAGAGCTTGCCGTTCCACGTCGCGGTGTCGAGCATCGTCTGGAGCGTGCCGTTCTGGATCTTCTGGGCGAGATCCTGCGGCCACGGCGTGATCCAGCCGGCCTCGGCGAACTCCGGCGTCCACGTGACGTCGAGCCCGAGGATGTCGAGTGAGGAGTCGTCGGCCGCCAGGCGGCGCACCATCTGCTGGCGCTGGCCGTCGGCGGCGTTCGGGAGCGTCTGGATCTTGATCTGGTAGGCGCCGTTCGACGCCTGCGAGCAGGCCGCCGCGCTCTTCACGAAGGCGCCCGAGAACTCGGGGAAGATGTACCAGTTGAGCGTGACCGGGCCGCTCGACGACTGCCCGCCGCCACATCCCGCTGCGACGGCCAGGGCGAGCGCCGCGAGGACGATGCCCATACGCAAACCACGCCTGCCGGGGGCTTCCGTGCTCACTCCAGCGGTGTGTGTTCCCCGCAGCTTCACGCGGCAAACGTCTCTTTCGGTGGCATGCTGCCCCCTCATTCGACGAGGGAGGCCGCATGTCAGTCGCCGAACGCCGCGCCCGGTTCCACGAGCTGCACGCCCGCGAGGGGATCTTCGTCATGCCGAACCCGTGGGATGCGGGCTCTGCGCGGCTCCTCCAGTCGTGCGGGTTCGAGGCGCTCGCGACGACGAGCGCGGGCTACGCGTGGCTGCTCGGGAGGGACGACCACGAGGTGACCCGGGACGAGCTGGTCGCCCACGTCGCCGAGCTGGCGGCCGCGGTCGACGTCCCGCTCTCGGTCGACAGCGAGCGCTGCTTCGCGAGCGATCCGGCGGGAGTTGCCGAGACGGTGCGGCTCCTCGCCGGCGCGGGCGCCGCCGGATGCTCGATCGAGGACTGGGATCCCGCCGCCGGCCGGATCGACGACCGGGGCCACGCCGCGGAGCTGGTGGCGGCCGCGGTCGAGGCGGCCCACGACCGTCCCGACCCGATGGTGCTCACCGCCCGCGCCGAGAACCACCTGCACGGCATCACCGACCTCGACGACACCATCGCCCGCCTGGTCGCCTACCGGTCGGCCGGCGCCGACTGCCTCTATGCGCCGGGCCTCACCGACCCCGGGCAGATCGCCGCGGTCGTGGCTGCCGTCGAAGCGCCGGTGAACGTCCTCGCGCTGCCCGGGGCGCCGGCCGTCGCCGAGCTGGAGCGGCTCGGCGTGCGCCGGGTGTCGACCGGGTCGCTGCTCGCACGCACGGCCTACGGCGCGATGCTGGCGGGCGCGCGCGAGCTGCTCTCGGCCGGGACGTCGGGCTACGCGTCCGTCGGCATCACGCCGGAGGAGCGGGCGGCGGCGTTCGGCTAGCGGAACGCGCGCCCGTCCCATCCGGTATCAGTCCGGGGATGACGGTCGCGTTCGGACTCGGTGCAGCGGTGGCGTGGGCGGTGGTCAACCTGTGGTTGGTCTCGCTGAGCCGCCGGGTCGACATCGCCGTCACCGCGCTGGTCGTCCTCGCGGCCAGCACCGTCGTGACCTTGCCGCTGGCGCTCGCGGTCGGCGGCGTCCCTGACGGCGACACGTGGGCGCACACCCCCGCGGCGGGCGCCGCCGGCCTCCTGGAGCTGGCCGGGTTCGGCTGCTACGTCCTGGCGATCCGGCGCGGCTCGCTGGCGGTCATCGCTCCCCTGGTCGGGCTCGAGGGCGGCATCGCGGCACTCGTCGCCATCGCCGGCGGCGAGCGGGTCGGCGCACTGGTGGTCGCCGGGATCCTCCTGGCGGCGGTCGGCACGTCGCTCTCGTGCGCCGAGCGCGGCGAGCGCCGGGCGGCCGGCGCCGGCTGGGCGATCCTGGCCGGCGTCGTGTTCGGCCTCATGTTCGTCATGTACGGCGTGACCGATCCTCTCGAGCCGTTCACGGCGGTGACCATCGGCCGGTTCTGCGCGCTCGTGATCCTCGTACCGGTCGTCCTGCGCCGGCCCTCCGTCGCCGTGGCGCGCGCCGACCTGTGGCGGCTGTCGGCCGTGGGAGCGGTGGACGCCGTCGCGTTCGGCGCGTTCGTGGCGGCCGTCGACCGCGGCCCGGTCAGCGTCGCATCGGTCTGCGGCGCGCAGTTCGCGACGATCAGCGTCATCCTGAGCGTCCTTCTCCTGCGCGAGCGGCCGGCCCGCGTCCAGATTGCCGGCATCGTGCTCACGCTGGCCGGCACCACGCTCCTGGCTGCGGCGGGCGGATGACCGCCGACGACGCCTCGCCGCCGCCGCCCGAGTCCCTCCTGCCGCTGCTCGGCCTCTCGCCGGCCGCCGAGGTCGTGGCCGACCCGGGCGAGCTGCTCCGCCCCGGCCGCGACCGGGACGAGGCGGACACGCTCGTCGCCCGCACGGCGTGGCTCATCGCCGACCGCGAGCGCGGCGTCGTGGTGCGCTCTGCCGACAGGGTGATCCAGGTCGCGGCGATCGGCCGCGGCGGGCGGTTCTCACCGTTCGCCCGCGTCCGCTGGATCGACCTTCCGGAGGATGTCGCCGCCGTCGCGGGCGTGGTGGCGCCGCTCTGCCGCTCGGCGGAGCGGCTGAACGCGCTTCGCGCGGGCGCCGAATGACCGGTGCCGGTCACGCGGCGGACGGGCGGGCCGGCCCGGTCGTCCCTCCGCGTCACGCGCTCAGGATCTCGAGCACGACCGGCTCCGGCTCGACCGGCCCGTCGGAGACGGCGAAGCTCGCCCGGACGGCGTCGACGTCGGCCGGGCCGCGCGAGTGCACGGTGGCGAGCACGTCGCCCGCCGAC